>CAZKIY010000298.1:2724-5030 GCA_964552875.1 uncultured Planctomycetaceae bacterium | reverse complement strand
CGCGACCCACATCGCGGACCTTGGCCGCGCTGTTATCCTGCGGGCTTCTCCGCATCCCAAGGGATTCCGCATGACCACCGCCTCTTCCATCGTCGACGTCACCACCGAAACCTTCGTCCAAGAAGTCGTCGAGCGTTCGCGCACCACGCCGGTCCTCGTCGACCTGTGGGCGACGTGGTGCGCGCCGTGCAAGACGCTCGGTCCCGTGCTCGAGAAGCTCGCGCGTGAGATGAACGGCAAGTTCATCCTCGCGAAGATCGACATCGACGCGAACCCCGAGATCGCGGACGCGTTCCAAGTGCAGAGCGTGCCCACCGTGCTGCTCATGAAGGGCGGCAAGCCGGTCGACGGATTCACAGGCGCTCAGCCCGAGAAGAAGGTCCGCGAGTTACTCGAGAAGCATCTCGGACCGTCGATCGATCCGCTCGAGGCGGCGATCGAGCACGAAAAGGCCGGTGAGCCGGCGATCGCGCTCATGCACGTCGCCGAACTCGCCGACCAAGATCCGCCGTATCCCTTGGCGCGTGCGCACCGCGCGCGTCTCTTGCTCGCGATCGGTGAGACGGACGACGGCCGCGCGGAGTACGACGCGTTGCCCGACGACGAGAAGGATTCGGACCCGGGCCGCGCGGCGAAGGGTTTGCTCACGCTACAGGCGAACAAGACGGACCTCGCACCGCTCGAGGCGGCCGTGAAGAAGAACCCGGACGACGTGAAGTCGCGGATCGCGTACGGACGCGGACTGCTCGCCGACGGCAAGAACACGGACGGGCTCGAACAGCTCTATCAGGCCGCTAAACTCGACCTGCGCTTCAACGAGAGCGAGCCGCGCAAGGCCATGGTCGAGGCTTTCGAGGCGCTCGGCGCCGATCCCTCGGTCGCGGAATACCGCCGCAAACTGTCGATCTTGCTGTGCTGATCAACGCACGCGCGGCGGATATGCGCCCGTGATTTTGTTCGTGAACACCTGCACGGCCTCCAACAAGACGCGCGCGTAGCTCGTCGCGCGCACGGTGCTGCCCAGTTGGTGTTCGACGCGCACGGGCACCTCGATCGCGCGATGACCGAAACGGTGCGCGAGATACAGCACCTCGAAGTCGAAGCCGAACCCGTCGAGCTTGTTCACGGCGAACAGTTCCTGCGCGACATCCGTGCGATACAGCTTGAAGCCGCACTGCGTGTCGTGGAATCCGCGCACGACGAGCGTCGAGATCACGAGCCCGCCGATCGCGCCGAGGAACAGGCGGAACTTCGGATAGACGATGTCGCCGCCGGGCGCGCGTTTGCTGCCGATCACGATCGGTGCCTCACGCGAGCGCGCAGCGAGCTTTTCGAGTTCCTGGATCGGGATCGCCAAGTCCGCGTCGGCGAAGAGCGTCCACGGACGTGTCGCGGCGAGCACTCCCGTTCGAACGGCTGCTCCTTTGCCGCCGTTCGGGCGCCGCAAGACCTTCACACGGCCGGCGAACTTCCGCTCGACGAGCTCGCCGGTTCCATCGGAGCTGCCGTCGTCCACGACGATGAGCTCGAGCGTGTCGAAGTGCGTTTCGGCGTACGCGAGGATCCTCTGGATCGTCGATTCGATCCGAAGCGCCTCGTTGTAGGCCGGCAGGACGATGGTGAGGTCGCGGATCAAGGCATCGCCGGGCGCGGAGGGCCTCGAACCCTACGACGGCCCGCGAGGTGCGGCAACCGCGTGACGCGGCCGACTGCGTGCTGGAGGTCGGACCGGGCCCTCCTCCGCGTGCGCGTGCGGCTCCTGGACGGAGCGGCCGCTCTGCATCTTGGCTGGAAGGCTCGTCCGAGCGGTGCTCGACGAGCGTCAACGGGGTTCGGAGACCACGGAAGCCGTGAGTTCGTCACCCGAATCGCACCCGCTCGAAGATGCCGTCATCGCCGCGTTCCGCCCGAGTGGCACGACGCTCGAGTCGGCCCGCGCGGCGCGGGATGCGGCGCCGGACGATCCGCTGGCGCGCGCGCTCGACCTCGGCCACCTCGCGCGCGGATCGAGCCCCTTGAGATCGAGCTCCGCCCACATGGAGGAGGCGCTGTGGTGGCTCCGCGAACGGCCCACCGATCTCGAGCACGTGCTGAGTTCAGCCGCTACACGCATGCGCCGCTCGAGCAGTACGAAGTGCTTCGCGGCGCGTTCGATGACGCACTCGCTGCGCACGGCGGCGACGCCAGTTTCCTGCGCGCCGTGGGGAGGCTCGTCCAACACCACGAGCCGAAGCGTGCGTTCGCATTGCTGGAAAGTGCGCACGAACTCGATCCGACCGACATGCGTGCGGCTTGGTGGATCGGCC
>CAZKIY010000298.1:0-2624 GCA_964552875.1 uncultured Planctomycetaceae bacterium | reverse complement strand
CGCGCTCGCGAACGAACTGCTGCGAGCGGGCGAGCGCGCCGCTGTGCTCACTTACCTACAAGCCGTGGGTCAGTTCTGGAAGATGGACCGCGGTCTCCTCGCGCATTGGCGCACTCGGATCGAGGCCGGCGAGACGCCCGAACTCTCGCGGTTCGCGCGGAACTAGGGGCCGAGAGCGAACTCCTCGCGTGGCCAGGCCGTGAGCAGCCGGAGGACTGGCCCGCGTCGTCCTTCCGCTCGCGTTTGGTTGCCGGCGGCGGATGGTCGCGGTGGATGGATCAATCTGACACCGTCATCAATCTGACATCGTCATCGCGGAATGAACGAGCCAAGCTCGCTCTTCAGCGCGTCGACGATCTGCTCCGCTGCGAACCGCGGATCCGTCGCATCGATCTTCGTGGCGTAGCGCTTGCCCTTCTGACTGTGGCGGTACAGCGGATCGTAGTAATGCTCGAGGAGGAGGCGCACGAGCTCCGCCGTGCGGCCCGAGTCGAGGAGCGCGACGAGGCCGGGCCCCACGTGTTTCTTCGGCATCCGCTGCTCGACGAGCGGCAGTTGTCGGCGCAGTGCGTCGAGCGAAGATGCGTGGGCGAGGTAATCCACCTCGAGGACTTCGATGCGCCGTTCGATCGACGCGGTGATCTCGATGTTCACCGCCGATTCCATCGCGTGCCACAGCTTCGGCGGCACGACCACGTCGCCGACCTTACGGCTCTCGCCCTCGACGACGAGCTTCGATCCAAGCGGGCTACGCAAGCGATCGGCGATGCGGCTGTCGAAAGTCCGCTGCGAGCACGGATCGAGTCCGACCATGCCCAGCAGGGAACTTCTGTGACCCGCGAGGGCTTCGAGGTCGATCACGAGCTCGGGCGCGATCTTCTCGATCTCACGCAGGACGAGCGTCTTCCCGACCCCGGTCAAGCCGCGCAGAACGAACGTCGGCGGCGGTTCGAATGCGTCGAGACGCCGCATGACTTCGCCTCGATAGGTCTTGTAGCCGCCGGCGAGGATCGTCGCGTCCGCGAAGCCGAGCTCGCGCACGAAGTGGAGCACGCTGCGTGAACGGAGACCTCCGCGCCAACAATGGAAGACGACGGCTCGTGCGGGCGCGGGGTCCTGCGCGGCACCGACGAGGAACGAGGACGTGCTCTCGAAACCTGTTCCGGTCAGGGCGTCGACCCGCGATTCGAAATCGTCGGCGTTCGGGACCCAACCCGTAGCCGTCGAGATCTGTCCGACGAGCCCGCGAATGCCCTCGCGCACGATGGTCCGCGCTGCGCCGAAGGCCGCTTCGGGAGACGACCGCGCGTAGAGCGTGCCGACGAGCGCACGTTGCACGTCGTCGAAGAGCGGCACGTTGACGGCGCCAGGGATGTGATCGTCGGCGAACTCGCCGGGACTGCGCAGGTCGATGACGAGGCGCGGCGCTGAATCGAGGAGCGCGCGCGCCTCGAGCGTGGGAAATGAGATCTGCATGGCCCGCGGTGTGCGGGCAAAGACTCTATCCGCTCTCGACGATCACCGATCCCGCGCGGGTGGACGCTCTGATTTCGAGCCGCGGTCCCCGTGCGGTGATTGGAAACGGTCACGGATGGCTCGGCGGAACTCCTCGTGGCCCAGCGCGTCGAGCTCCGCGATCTCCGTCTCATTCGCCAGCCGCTGCTCCCGCAGCTTCGAGATCACGCGCTCCTTCAGAATTCGACCGACGAGGCCACGACGCTCGGCGGGAGGCAGCTCCGCGTAGCGCAGGTGATCCGCGCTGCGCGGTCGCCCGGCTTCGAAGACCTGGCGTCGCGCGAGCGCCGCTGCCTCGTCCGGTCGCTGTGTGCCGCGGTTCTCGGTTGCGCGAAGCTTTGCTGCGCGCTCGTCGGCGAGGCGCTTCAAGCGCATGAACTCGATGGCGCGTTCTTCCTCGGGCAACGCCTCGAGGCGCGTGATCTCCTCGCTCGAGAGACCGAACCTGCGCGAGAGCATCTCCACGAGCTTCTCGCGACCTTGACGGCGCATCTTCTCGCGCATCTCGCCCAAGATGCGGCCGCGTTCCTCGGCCGGAAGTCGTTCGAACCGTGCGCGCCAGGCCTCGGGTGTCGATCCGTGCGCTTTCGCGAAGCGCTCGCCGCCCTCGACCAGTGCGAGGTCGTGGAGAAGCGCGCGACGACGTTCGGGATCCAAACGCTCGATGCGCTCGCGATCTTTCGGATCGAGTGTCGTCTCGACGCGTCGCAGTGCCTCGGCGAACGAACGAGCACGGTCTTCCAAGACTGCGCGCTCGCGTTCCGGCATCGAACGCAGTCGGTCGAATCGCTCGCGCAAGCGCGCCTGATCCTTCGGTGTGAGGGTTTCCCAGCGCGCGCGCGCAGCGTCGAGCGCGGGATCGCCCGCGAACGCGCTCGACGACGCGAAAGCCATGATCACGAGCGCGAGGAGGATGTGGACGAGTCGCATGGCTCAGCCCTCGTCCTCGAGGTCTTCGAGCAGAACCGCCGCATCCGCGGGCAACGTCGAGAGCAGCGTCACGACGTCTTCCGTGACGAGGACGTCCCAGTTCTCGAGGACGTCGAGCGCCGCGAGCATTTCGTCGGACACGGGTGCGTTCGGCGCGCCCACTTCGGGCCGCTCGGTGC
>CAZKIY010000297.1:0-5041 GCA_964552875.1 uncultured Planctomycetaceae bacterium | reverse complement strand
GCCCAACCCTCGTTCATGATCTTCGTCATGCGCTGGGGCAAGAAGTAGTACGCCTCGGCACGCACGATCCGCAGCAGGTCGCGCTGCCACTCCGGGAGAGGCGCGCGTTCGGCCAGGAACCCGAGAACGTCGAACGTCGGCGGACGACTGCCGCCACCGGTCAGCGCGCGCTCGCGCACGGCTTCGAACGAAGGTTCGGCGGCGAGGCGCGGATCGCGATTGGCCGCCGCGCGTACTTTCATGTGCTCGCGCAACGGCAGGAACGGATCGAGCAGGTTGTCGAGCACGAGACACATGTCGAGAAATGCCTCGACCGTGTCCTGTCCATGCAAGTCGATCGCGCGGCGGATCCGCGTCCCGTGATCGGCCATTCGATCGAGCATCCCCTTGTCCGTCGGCTGGAACCACACGTTGGACCTGAAGAAGTCAGCGTGTCCGAGCACGTGCGCCATGACGAGCTTCTGCTCCATGTCGCTGTTCGTGCGCACGAGCCACGCATACGCCGGGTCCGTGTTGATGACGAGCTCGTAGATGCGCGACAGACCGTATTGACGGCCTTTGTCGAGGCGTTCGAAGTCCATCCCGAATCTCCAGGACGGATAGCGCACCGGGAATCCGCCGTACGCGGCCAACGCGTTCACGTCGCGCGCGTCCACCATCTCGAACACGACGTCGCCGAAGTCGAGGCCGGCGGAGCGCGCGATGCGCTCGATGCGTGCGGCCTCGTGGCGCAATTGCGCGGAGAGTTCCGTGCGCTTCGTCATCAGCGCCCCTTCCCGAGGAACGCGCGGATCGCGTCGGCGATCCCGTCGCGGTCGTTGACGCCGACGGTGACGAGCTTCTCTTGGCCCTCGAGCCCCGTGTCGAGGTCCTTCTTGAACTGACCCGAGCCGTAAGCGCTCTTCACTTGGCCGTAGCAGAACTGATTGACGCGCGGCAGCAGTTCATCGCGCAGGATCGCGATGCAGCGCTCGGTGTCGCGCGCCGACCAGTTGTCACCGTCGGAGTAGTGGAACGGATAGAGGTTCCAGTCCTCGGGGCGGTACTTGTCGCGCACGAGTTGCAGCAGGAGTTCGTACGCCGAACTGATCTTCGTGCCGCCCGACTCGCGCAAGGAGAAGAAGCTCTGCTGGTCGACGATCTTCGCGACCGCGTCGTGGACGATGTAGACGACTTCGAGGTTCTGGTACTGGCTGCGCAACCACGTGTCGATCCAGAACGCCTTGATGCGCACCACGTCCTTTTGCTCGCGCCCCATCGACCCCGACACGTCCATGACGTGGAAGATCACGGCCGACGACTCCGGCTTCGGCGCGCGCTTCTTCCAGCGGAAACGCTCGTCCTCCGGCATCGGGATCACTTCGGGAGCGCGCGGATCGAACACGCCCTCGGCGATCGAACGCGTGAGCGCGTTCTTGAACGTGCGTCGGAAGTGGCGCAGCGACTTCGGGCCCGCGTCGCGGATGCCCGAGTAGCGCCCGCCGTCGGCGACGAGAGCCTTGTCGCCCTTGGGTTCGATGCGCGGAAGCTCGAGTTCCTCGCCGAGCATGCGGGCGAGTTCCTCCAGCTCGACTTCGACCTCGAGCACGTGGTGGCCGGCGTCTTCGCCCGCGCCGCCGGATCCCTCGCCGTCCTTCGGATCGCCGTCGATCGGCGTCCCCTTCTCGCCCGGGCCCTGACCGACTCCCGACTTCGAGTTGTCGCCGAAGTGGAACCGCGGCAGCTCGATTTGCGGAATCGGGATCGTGACCGTGTGCTCGCCGCGTCGGCCCAGCAGTTCGCTCGTCGACAGGTACTTCTTCAGATCGGCGCGCAACCGACCGCGCACGATCTCGCGAAAGCGCGCGCGGTCTCGTTCGATGCGGTGCACAGCGTGATCCTCAGGCCGCCTCGGCCCCGCTGCGCTTCGCTTCGCCCCGCGCGAAGACCGCCGCGACGTGTTGGAGCACCTCGTCGGCCGACACTTCGTCGTAGCCGAACTCGCGCATGAGCCTTCCTCGGATGAGCCCGATCTTCTCGAGGGCGTCCGGATCGACGACCGTCGACACGAGGCTGGTCAATTGGATCGTGTCGCGGCGATCCTCGAACGCCTTCAATTCGAGCGCGCGCACGAGTCGTGCGTTCTCGCGATAGTCGAACGTGCGGCCCTCGGCCTGGCACGCGGCAACGTAGTTCATCAGCTCGTGACGGAAATCGCTCTTGCGCGATTCGGGGATCTCGATCTTCTCCTCGATCGCGCGCATCACGCGTTCGTCCGGATCGGAAAGGTGCCCGTCGCCGTCGACGACCTTCTCGCGCGTCACGTGAGCCTTGACGTTGTCGAGGTACTTGCCGCACAACCGATCGATGGCTTCGCGGTCGGCCGTGATCGCGCTCTGCACTTCGCGCTTGATGATCTCCTCGTACTCTTCGCGAGCGAGCGAAACGAGCTGGATGTAGCGCTTGCGCGTCTCTTCGTTCGAGACGAGCGAGTGGTGACGCAGGCCGCGCTCGATCTCTTCCAGGACGTCGAGCGCGCCCACGCACGGCTTGTCGCCGGCTAGGCAGGTCGCCACGCGGTCCTGCACGTAGCGCGGACTGATCCCCTGGAGTCCTTCGCGCGGGCACAGATCCTTGAGGTCGCCCACCTGTTCGCGCGTGAAGCCGGGCACGTCAACCCCGTCGTACAGCCGCGCTTTCTGGAGCAGTGTGAGACTCGGATGTGTCGGATCGTCGAGCCGCGTCAACACCGCCCAGAGCGACGCGACCTCGAGCGCGTGCGGCGCGATCGTGCGTCCCGGCACGCGGCGACGCGCGAACTGCCGACGGTAGATCTCGACCTCGTCGCGTACCGACAGGTTGTAAGGCACGTCGATCTTGATCGTGCGGTCGCGGAACGCCTCCATGAGGTCGTTGCTCGCGAGCTTCTTGTACTCCGGCTCATTCGTGTGTCCGAGGATCACCTCGTCGATCGAGACCTGCGCGAACTTGCGTGGCTTGATGACGTGTTCCTGCGTTGCACCGAGCAAGTCGTAGAGGAACGCGACGTCGAGCTTCAGCACTTCGACGAACTCGAGCAGCCCGCGATTGGCCACGTTGAACTCGCCGTCGAAATTGAACGCGCGCGGATCGCTGTCGGATCCGTACTCCGCGATCTTCCTGTAGTTCAGGTCGCCCGTGAGCTCCGTCGAGTCCTGGTTCTTCTCGTCCTTGGGCTGGAACGTGCCGATCCCGCAACGATCCTTCTCCGAGAGCACCATGCGACGCACGCGGACATGGGAGACGACCTTGCGCCAATCACCCGCGTATCGGTCCATCAACGCGCGGAAGTAGAAGCGACCGACCGGATCGAGATCGCCTTCGAGGCTGATGCGGTATTCGCGCCGCAGTCCCTTGTTCAAGCGATCTTCGATGCCACTGCGCGCATCGCGCGGAATGAGCAACAGCGGCTCCTGATTCATCGGCGACGGGATGACCTCGCCGTCGATCACCCACGAGAAGGTGTAGAGCGCGCCCTCGTCCGTGCGCGAGTACTCCTCCAGACCGCGCTTCAACATCCGTGCGATCGTGCTCTTCGAAGACCCGACGGGTCCGTGCAGCAGGATCACGCGTCGCTCCGGCCCGAGGCCGCGTGCTCCCGCGCGAATCGTCTGCACCAGTCGCGCCAACGGTTCGTCGAGACCGTAGACCGCGTCCGATCCCTCGCTGAACGGATCGTCGAAGATGCGCCAGCGCCGCACACCGGTCTTGTCGGAGCGTACCGACCCGTGGCTCTCGATCATGTCGAGCAGACGCTGCCAGGCGTTGCGCGCGATCTGCGGACGCGCTTCGACGAGCGCCGTGTACTCCTCGAACGTGCCCTCCCACGTGAGCGCACGATGATCCTTCTCGGACAGACGGCTGACGACTTGGTCGAGGAACGTGCGCGGGGCTTCGGACATGTCGGCCGCTCCAACGGTCGGGTTCGGATCGCGCGGCCACCGGAGGAGGTTCGGTCGCGCGGGGGTGACGGACTACGAGCCTTTCGGCCGCAATCGGGGACTTCTGGAGCCGCGCTGCGCGGACGGCGCGAACCCAAAGAGCCCACGCGCCACGTAGCCCGGGCGGAATCGCTTTCCAGGTCGCGACTCCGAGTCGTCGCGGTCTCGCCCCGATTCCCTCTGCTACGCTCCCGCCCGTGAACCCAGGCGCACGCACGATCGTTCCCTGCCTCTTGATCCTGTCCCTCGCTTCCGCGGGCTGCCCCGACGGCACCACGGAAGTCCCCACGCCCATGTTCGACGCCGAGCGCGCTTGGAAAGGCCTCCTCCACCAGGTCGCGATCGGGCCGCGGCCCGCGGGAACGCCTGAGAACGAGCAGTGCCGCGCGTGGATCGAGAGCGAGCTCTCTGGGATGGGCCTCGCGCCGCAGCGCGAGTCTTTCCGCGACGCGACGCCCGCGGGCGAGCTCGACATGGCGAACGTGTGGGCCGAGATCCCGGGGACCGACCCCGCGGCCGGCTGGATCTTCGTCGGCTCGCACTTCGACACGAAACGCATGCCGTTCCGTTTCGTCGGCGCGAACGACGGCGCGTCGAGTACGGCCGCGCTGATCGAGATCGCGCGCGTGTTCGCGAAGGGTCCGAAGCGCGCGATCGGCTACCGATTCGTCTTCTTCGACGGCGAAGAAGCCGTGCGCCAGGAATGGGTCGGCGAGGACAACACGTACGGCTCGCGCCACCACGTGAAGGTGCTCCAAAAGAACGGACGCATCGATTCCCTGCGCGCGTTCGTGCTGCTCGACCTCGTCGGCGACAAGGATCTGAAGCTCACGAGCGACACGTTGTCCGACCGCCGCTTGCGGGAGATCTTCGCAAAGGCCGCGCGCGACATCGGGCTCGGTCGCCACGTCGGCGGCAAGGCGATGGAGGTCCGCGACGATCACGTTCCGTTCCTCATGGCGCGCGTGCGCAGCGTGAACCTGATCGATTTCGAGTACGGGCCGAACAACTCGTACTGGCACACGGACAAGGACGTGGTCGAACACTGCTCGAAGGAGAGCCTCGACGCGATCGGACGGATC
>CAZKIY010000296.1:0-5122 GCA_964552875.1 uncultured Planctomycetaceae bacterium | reverse complement strand
GCGCTGCCGGAACCGTGATGAGGAGCCCGCCCGAGGTCTCGGCTTCGAAGCCGAGTGCCACGAGCGCGGGATCGATCCCGGAGCGAATCGACACGACGTCCTCGAGCGCCGCGCGGTTCTTCTTCGAGCCGCCCGACATCACGCCGGCACGCGCGAAGTCGAGAGCGCGGTCCAAGAGCGGCACGCTCGCGAGCTCGATCGCGAGGGTCACTTTCGAGCCACGCGCCACGTTGCGCGCATGACCCGCGAGTCCGAAGCCCGTGATGTCCGTCGCCGCGTGCGCGCGCGCCGCGTTCATCGCGAGGGCGCCACGATCGTTGAGCTCGGCCATCTGCTGCGCCGCGGGCAGGAGACCCGCCCACGCGATCTTCGCCTGCTTGCCCGCCGTCGTGAGCGCACCGGTGCCGAGGCGCTTCGTGAGGTAGAGCACGTCACCGACTCGAGCGCCGCTGTTCGCCGAGACCGCACGTCGATCGACGAAGCCCGTGATCGCGAAACCGAACAGCGCCTCGGCGCTCTGGATCGTGTGGCCGCCGACGACCATGGCACCGGCCTCGCGACACTTCTCGAAGCCGCCGCGGAAGATCTCGGCGGTCCACTCGGGCGAGAAGTCCTTCGGAATGCCGGCCAAGTTGAGCGCCGTGAACGGTCGGCCCCCCATCGCATAGACGTCGGAGAGCGAATTCGCGGCCGCGATCGCGCCGTAGAAGTACGGGTCGTCGACGACGGGCGGGAAGTAGTCGACCGTCTGCACGAGCGCGAGGTTCGTGTCCGCGGGCAGACCTTCCACCCCCGCGAGCTCGACGACGCCGGCGTCGTCGAAAGACTCAGGACCCACGATCATTCGGCCATCACCTTGGCCGTCGAGGCCGCGCAGCACGTGCGCGAGTTGCCCGATGGGCATCTTCGCGGCTCAACCCGCGCAGTCGGCGTAGTCGGTGAGACGCTTCGGTTGCATGTCGCTCATGTGCGCGACGTTAGCACGGCGCGCCTCGGTTTTCGCGAGATCACCTGCGACCGGGCGCCGTCCGAGACGTCCTCCGAGTGGAGCACGTCATGTCGCACCTTCGTCTCGTCCTCGTCGCAGTCGCCCTCGTTGCGGCAGCCGCCATCGGAATTCGACTCCACACGGGGCGCGAGCTCGACGCGGCGGTCGAGCGCTCGACGTCGGTGCGCTCCGATCCCGTCGCGAGCTCGGTCGACCTGGAGGCGCCGGACGTGAGCCGGCGCGCATGTCGTCATCCGAGTCCGGCGATCCAGCAGCCGGCGGTGGAAGCCTCCGCAGCGAAAACCGCGTTCCAGCCCGACCTCCTCGAACGGCTCGTCGAATTGCTCGGCGAGGTCGCGCGTGCCGAACGCGCGCGGCAGGCGGATCGCCTCCAGACGCTCGTCGGCCGAGCCCTCTCTCCGACACACGGTCTCGCCGCGGTGCTCCGGCTCCTCGAGCAGCGCGGCTTCGACGAGCAGGCCGAGCCGTTCTCGGGCGCGCTGACGGTCGCCGCATCGGCGGCACAGATGGAGAGCGCGCGCGGCGAGAACGGCGATCTCGCGCTCATCCTCGCGCGGTTGCCCTTCCAACCGGACAACGCCCGAGCACGACTCCCGGTGCTGTTGTCGGGCCTCGACGTGGACGGGCGTCCGATTCTCTCGGCGCGTTGGTGGCCGGAGCTGCTCGGCTTGCAGCAGGCGCACCCGGACCTCGCGGAGGACTTCGGGCCGCTCTTCGAGAACCTGCACCGCGATGCAGCCGGCCTGCAGGGACTCGCGAGCCTGCTGCTCGAGGCCGCGCGGCTCGTCGAATTCCCTCACGTGGTCGCAGGCGCGATCCACGGCCTCTCCGTCCTCGATCCGGCACTCGGTGCATCCGTCGCGTCCACCTTGCGCGCACGATCGGACCTCGACGTGGAACTCCACCACGAGCTCGCGCGCCTCACGGCGAGTCTCCTGCCGCCCAGCGAGGCCGTGGACGCGCTGGCGCGGCAACCGCGGGCGATCGCGCTGCAGGGGATGCTCGTACTCGGCGAGCGGCGCGAGGCGGGCGAAGCGCTGCGGCGCAAGTACGAAGACCTCGCGCTGTCGCCCGGCACGGAACGCGATCGGATGAACGTGATCGCGGGCATGCGGCACGAGGGGTCGCACGTCCTGATCGACATCGCCCGAACCGACCTCAGCGTCCGCGTGCGCGAGCAGGCGGTCTTGATGTTGACGTCGTCGCGATCCGTGGAGACGGACACCGTGCGCGCGCTCCACGACCTGCGTCACGCCGGACACGACTCGATCGGAACCCGCTCCTACACGTCGGCGCTCGCGCACGTGGTCGTGCGCTCGGGCAGCGCCGCGCGCGCGGAGGCGCTCGAACTCCTGCGCGCCGTCGTGAACGACGCCACGGTCGCCGAGGCGGACCGGTTGCGCGCCACCGAACTCTTGGAGATGCACTGTCCGGACCCCGGCGAACCCGCGCCGCCGCGGACCGATGCATTCGGCCTCGATCAGGCCGAGAAATAGCGCGGATTGCCGCGCATCCGGCTCTCGAGGGCGCGGCGGGCGTCGACCACGAGTCGCGCGTGTCGCGCCACGAGATCGCGGTCGAGGTCCTTGTGCGCGGTGACGACGAGGACGAGGTCCGCGCGTTCGATGCTCGCGGCGTCGAGTGAGAGCGACGTCCGCGCATCGGGGGCCAAGGCGGCGGTCTGCGGCGCGATCGGGACGAGGGCGTCCGAGTAGCGCACGATCGCACCGCGATCGTGCAGGTGCTCGAGCACCGCGAGCGCCGGTGACTCGGCCGTGATGTCCACGTCGGCTTTGTACGCGAGACCGAGGACGAGGACGTGCGCACCGCGCAGCACTCGTCCGCGCGAAGCGAGCGCCGCCTCGGCTCGATCGACGACGAAGCTCGGCATCGACGCGTTCACGCGTGTCGCGGTCTCGACGAGCGGCACGGAGGCGCCCGCCGCCCGCGCAGCCCAGGCCAAGTAATGCGGATCGATCGGGATGCAGTGACCACCGGTGCCTGGACCCGCTTCGAAGCGCTGGAATCCGAAGGGTTTCGTGGCGGCGGCGTCGATGACTTCGCCGACGTCGACGTTCAACGCGTGGAACGCGACCTTGAGCTCGTTGACGAGCGCGATGTTCACCGCGCGGTACACGTTCTCGAGCAGCTTCGCGGATTCCGCGACCTCGGCCGACGAGACCGGGACGACGCGCTCGAACGCTGCGCAGTACAAGGCCTGCGCCGCGGCAGCGCTGGCGGCGCACGTGCCGCCGACGAGTTTCGGCACGGTGCGAGGATCGACGTCGCGTCCCGGGTCTTCGCGCTCGGGCGAGAACGCCACGAGCACGTCGGATCCGAGGACGCGCCCCGCATCGCGGAACGCGGACGAGAACGGTCCGCGCGTCGTGCCCGGCCACGTCGTCGACTCGAGCACCGCCAACGATGCGCGCGGGAGAAAACGGGCCAACGTTCGCGCAGCTTCGAGGACGTCGGCGAGATCGGGCTCCCGCGCGCTGGTCATCGGCGTCGGCACACACACGAGCGCCGCGCGCACCTCCGAGAGTCGTTCGAAGTCGTCGGCGACCTCGAACCGGCTGGTCGACAGCAGACCGCGCACGAAATGGGGTCCGAGGTGCGACGGCGCACCGTTCCCAGCGGCGAGTCGCGCGCGCTTCGCCACATCGCGGTCGAAGCCCAGCACGTGGAAGCCCGCGGCCGCGAAAGCGCTCGCGAGCGGGAGTCCGACCGACCCGAGGCCCACGACGCCGATCGTCGCGGTCCGGGACTCGAACGCCGAGTGCAGTTCGTCGTCGATCACGCCCGACTACGACGCGGAGCCGTCGCATCTCTTCCCGCCGCGTGCTCGAAGCCGCGGAGGAGATCGTCTTCGTCGCCAGGGAGCAACGTGCGCGGATCGACGAGCACGGCGCCTTCCTGGATCCGCGCGAAGACGGGGACAGACGCTTCGCGCAGGTGCCGCGACAGCTCCTGGTCGGACATACGTTCGTGGCGCGCACGCACGACGAAGGTCGGCAGCACGACTCCCGGAGCGCTGCCGCTGCCGGGTTGGCTCTCGCCGGGCACCACCTCCGCGCGCAACAGGGCGATCTGCCCCAGGCGCGCTGCGATGCGATCCGCGATCGGCTTCAAGTCGCCCGCGGTCACCACGAGCATGCGGCGCACGGGCAGCTCGTGCGCACGACCCGAGAGCACCAATTTGGCACTGGCTTCGAGACCCGCGAGCGCGACTTTGTCGAGCCGCAGCGCACGGTAGATCGGGTTCCGGCGCAAGCCGGCGATCGCAGCGCGCTTGCCGACGATGAGCCCCGATTGCGGGCCGCCGAACAGTTTGTCGCCCGAGAACATGACGACGTCCACGCCCGTCGCGACCGCGTCCCGCACGAGCGGTTCGCCGCCCAAGATGTGCGCGAGCGGCGGCGCGCCCTCCGGCTCGAACAGTCCCGATCCGAGATCGAGGGCACTCGTGATCTTCCGACGCAGGCCGAGTTCAGCGAGCTCCGTCGGCGACGCTTCCTCGGTGAATCCGACGACGCGGAAGTTGCTCGTGTGAACCTTGACCAAGAGGCCCGTGCGCTCACCGATCGCGCGCTCGTAGTCCGCGATCCGGGTGCGATTCGTGGTCCCGACCTCGACGAGGCTCGCGTTCGCACGCGCCATGACGTCAGGCACGCGGAAGCTGCCACCGATCTCGACCAACTCGCCGCGTGAGAGGATCGCCTCACGCCCCCCCGCGAACGTGTTGAAGAGCAGCAGCACGGCGCCAGCGCAGTTGTTGACGCCGATGCCGGCTTCGGCACCCGTGAGCCGCGCGAGGAGGTCGCCGAGGTGATCGTCACGTTGGTTGCGCTCGTTCGTCTCGCGGTCGACCTCGAGCACGCAATAACTGCGCGCCGCCGCAGCCATCGCCTCGGCGACCTCGGGATGAACCGGCGCGCGACCGAGACCGGTGTTCAAGACGACGCCCGTCGCGTTGACGCAGCGCACGACGCCGCGTCGTTCCTCGCGCGCGACGCGCCGCTCGAGCTCGACGAAGGGCTCACCCGCCGCGCGCAAGGTCACGATGCGATCGGCGTCGAGGCGGCCGGCCGCGATCTCCGCGCGCCACGCGTC
>CAZKIY010000295.1:3058-5137 GCA_964552875.1 uncultured Planctomycetaceae bacterium | reverse complement strand
ACCGAGCTGTTCGGCATCAACGTGCCGGTGAGAACGAGCGTGTCGTTCGCGATCGACGGCGTCCCGGTCGCGGCCAGGTTGGAGCCGGTCGTGCTGAGCGAGTTCGCGCAGCCGTTGCCCGCGAGACCGACGTTGCCGCACGGGCACGCGGTGCCCGTGCCGTCACCGAAGCACAACGCGCTGATCGGTGAGGCCGTGTTCGGGATCAAACGCAGTCCGCGCAAGATCGTGTTCGTCACGGCCGTCGTGACCGTCGTGAACGTCGAACCGGCGCCCGTGTCGTTCAAGGTGACGACGCTGTTCAGACTCAGATTCGCCGTCGTCGCGTAAAGCGTCGCAACGCCTGCCGAAACAGTGCCCGTGAGACCGCGGCAACCGATGTTCGCCGCCGGAGCCAGCGTGTACGCGAGCGTCCACGTGCCCGCGCTCTCCGTCCACTTCTGGATGCCACCCGAACCGTTGGTGCGGTCATCGGCGACGTACAGAGTCGAGGCGTCGGCGAAGAAGTAGTCGAAGGACGACGGACCCGAAGCGACCGGGAAGCCGGAGAGCAGCGTGATCGTCTGCCCGCTCGTGGTCGGGACGCCGCTCCCCACCGTCGAGACGCCTTGGAAGGCGCCCGATGCGCTCGAGACGTAGAGCTGGCCGCTCACGATCTGGATCATGCGCGTGTTGGTCGGCAGGGCGGGGGCCGTGATCGCCGTCGTCGTCGTGGCCCCGAGCGTGGCGTACTGGACTCCGCCGTTCGCGCCCGCGGCCCAGAGATCCGTGCCGTTCGTGCTGGTCGCGCTACGGATGTTGTTCCCCGAGAACGCATTGAGCGCGGTCGTCGTGTCCACGACTCCGTTCATATCCGTGCGGGCGACGACGCGCGGGACCGCGACGCTCGTCGTGCTGGCGATGCTCAGCGTGCCCGGCACCGAACCGTATCCGCCCTGGAAGAGGTATTGGCCGTCGGCCGAGAGGTTGAGTAGGGCTTCGGATGTCGCGGATCCCGAGTTCGCGAAGGGCTGGTTCGCGCCGCTCGCGGCCGTGGGGAGCGCGATCGTCTGCACGAAAGTCCCGCCAGTCGTGAACTCGTCGAGGAAGACGCGTGTCGCGGCGCTGGTCAGGGCCGCGGCCCCGTCACCGACGCGGACCACGACCAGGTTGCCGGGCGTGATCTGAGCTTGGGCTGCGGTGAGGCAGAGCGCGAAACCGGCAACGCCGGTCGCGGCGCGGGAGAAGATCTTGGAGCTTTGCATGTGGCTGTTTCGATGAGGATCGGCGGGTGAGATCGGCGGGATCCGGTGCAACCAGCGTTCAGCTGCAGCTCGGACCACTCTGCAGGATTCGCATCCGACGGCTCGAGATGGATGAGCTGGCCGTGAACAAGTTATGAAGACGGAGGTACCGCCAGCTCGAGCCGAACGATCGAGCCTTGGCGCGGTTCCCCGCGCGTCCCTACGCTCCCCGCCCCGTGATTCACCCCACCGCCATCGTCCATCCACGGGCGCGCGTAGGCCTCGACGTCACG
Organism: uncultured Planctomycetaceae bacterium; assembly: GCA_964552875.1. Lineage (GTDB taxonomy): Bacteria > Planctomycetota > UBA1135 > UBA1135 > JAEUHZ01. The sequence goes on along the minus strand of CAZKIY010000295.1, from coordinate 3,621 downwards.
ATCGGACCCGGCTGCGTCGTCGGAGACGGCGCCGAACTCGGCGCAGGAGTCGTCCTCGGGCCGTATGTGCACGTCCACGGGTGCGTTCGGCTGGGCGAACGCACGCGGGTGGCCTCCTTCACCGCCCTCGGCGGCGAACCGCAGGACGTCAAGTACAGAGGCGCGCCGTCGCGTGTCGAGATAGGCGCCGATTGCCTGATCTTCGAGCACGTCACCGTCCATCGGGCGACCACCGAGGGCGGGGTCACGCGGATCGGCAACGGCGTGATGCTCATGGCGACGAGCCACGTCGCGCACGATTGCACGGTCATGGACCACGCGATCCTCACGAACGGCTCCATGATCGGCGGTCACGCGTGGGTCGGGGAACGCGCGATCCTCTCGGGGAACGCGGGGTTGCATCAGTTCTGCCGCGTCGGTCGCTTGACCATGCTCATGGGCAACTCGGCGATCAACAAGGATGCGATTCCCTTCTCGATCGTGTCGGGAGCGATGCCTTGTCGGTGGCGCGCGCCCAACACGGTCGGACTGCGGCGCGCGGGATTCTCGCAGGAGGAGCGACT
>CAZKIY010000295.1:0-2958 GCA_964552875.1 uncultured Planctomycetaceae bacterium | reverse complement strand
CCTTCCTCGCTGTCGCCTGCGACGACACACGCGTGGACTTGCGCCTGCCTCCGGGCGCGACGCTCGGCGAACCTGTCGCGCGCGTCGCGACCGATCCCGTCGCGACGAACGGTGACTCGGCCGACGATCCCGCCATCTGGGTGCACCCGCAGTACGCCTCGCAGAGCTTGATTTTCGGCACGAACAAGCTGGGCGGGCTCGAGTGGTACGGGCTCGACGGGAAGCGTCTCGGCGTCGTCGCGGAGGAGGCGCACCCGAACAACGTCGATGTCGCGTACGGGATCGGGCTCGGCGATCGCGACGTGGATGTCGTCGGTGCCTCGGTCGCAGGGCCGCGGCCTGGATTCCAGCTCTTCGTGATCGACGCCGAAGCGCGCAGGGTAGTCGCCGCGACGGACGCGCCGTTCGCCGTGGTCGCCGGCGCGGAGCCGTATGGATCCACGCTCTATCGGCGCGCACGCGACGGCGCGCTCTTCGCGTTCGTGAACGATCGGACCGGGCGCGTCGAGCAGTACGCGATCGACGGCTCGAGCGGCACGTTCACGGCGTCACTCGTGCGCAGTTTCGCCGTCGGTGGAAGGGTCGAAGGCATGGTCGTCGACGAGGAACGCGGTCTGCTCTTCGTCGGCGAGGAAGCGCGTGCGGTTTGGCGCTACGACGCGGAGCCCGATGCGGCGACCACACACCGGGATCGCGTAGTTGTGCTCGAGGTCGGGACGGTCGGCGTCGTGCCCGACATCGAGGGGCTCGCGATCTACTACGGGCGTGGTGGACGCGGCTTCCTCCTCGTCTCGATCCAAGGCGCGAACCGCGTGTTCGTTCTCGATCGCGAAGCACCGCACGTCGTGCGCAAGGTGATCGACGCGCGGGCGAGTCCGACGATCGGCGACATCGAAGAAACCGACGGCATCGCGGTCGAGAGCTTCGGCCTAGGTCCCCCATTCGAGCGCGGACTGCTCGTGGCCCAGGACGGGAAGAACGCACCCCAGAATCAGGACTTCAAGTACTACGCATGGTCGGAGATCGCCGGCGTCGATCTGCTCATCGATGCACGACGGAATCCGCGCGAACCGCACTGGATGCGCTGATCCGGTCCGCCGACTCGGAATCGAGCTCATTCGGCCGCGTCGGGCGCTCGACCCGCGACGCCCGGTTCGCCAGCGGAGCCATCCCGGCCGCGCGGAGTCCTCCGACCGAGCAAGGTGGCGGGGATCACGGCGCGAGCGCCGTACTTGCGGCGCAGTTTGTCGAGGCCTTCGGTTGCGCGCTCGAGCTTCGCGCGGCCGGGTACTTGCGCGCCGCGCAGAATCTTCGGGGACGCGTCGACGTCACCGAACAAGGTCTCCTGGATCGGCGCGCGCACGTCGGAGAGAGACGAGATCTGCACACCGAGGAGACGCAGCGGCGCGATCGGCAATCGGTCGAGCAGTTCGCGCGCGACCGAATAGATCCGCGGGCCCAAGTTGGTCGGGTTGTCGAGTGTCTTCGTGCGCGTGAGCGTCGTGAAGTCCGAGTAACGCGCCTTCAACGTCACGGTGCGCCCGCGCAAACCCTTGTCGCGCAACCCAAATGCAACTTCCTCACAGAAGTCCAGTAGATGGCGGCGCAATTCGTCGCGGTCCGAGACGTCGCTCGCGAACGTCCGCTCCATCCCGTGCGACTTTTCCTCACGCCGTGGTGTGACGCGGCGGGTGTCGATGCCGTGCGCGAGGTCATGGATCCACGCACCTGTCGCGCCGAACTCCGCGACGACCTCGGCGCGCTCGCGACGCGCGAGATCGCCGATCGTCTGGACGCCCAACGCTTCGAGTCGCTTCGCCGTGCGCGGCCCGACGCCGGCGATGCGCGAGACGGAGAGTGGATCGAGAACATCGCGCGCCTCGTGCGCTTGGATCACCTTGAACCCCTCGGGTTTGGCGAGGTCGCTGGCGAGCTTCGCCAAGAACTTCGTCGGCGCGACGCCGACCGTGGACGGAAGCCCGGTGCGCCGAAGGATGTCGCGCTGGATCGCGCGACCGACGTCGACGGGACTTCCGAACAGCCGCTCGCAACCTTCGACGTCGAGGAACGCTTCGTCGAGCGACAACGGCTCCACGAGCGGCGTGTAGGAGCGGAAGATCGCCATGATGTCGCGCGACGCGCTCGTGTAGCGCTCGAAGTCGGGCGGCAACAGCACGAGGTCGGGACACAGTCGCCGCGCTTCGGCAGTCGATACGCCTGAGTGCACGCCGAAGCGACGCGCTTCGTAGGACGCGGCGGCGATGACGCCACGCTGGTCGGAGGGTCCGCCGACACAGACCGGTAGCCCAGCGAGCGACGGATTGTCGCGCGTTTCCACGGACGCGTAGAACGCGTCCATGTCCACGTGGAGGATCGTGGGCCGGACTTGCGTCATGGGATGGGGGCAGTGAGGATCGGCGAGGCGGTGTCGATCCGTCAACCGCGCGACTCGCGGGCGACTCCGCAGGCACCTAGGAGGCCGGTTCCAGTTCCCCGGGAATCCCCTATCCTCTCCGCCCCGATCCGCTTGGTCGGTGCCCTGATGCGCTTTCACGACGTCGCTCTCGCCGGACTCGCACACGTGTTGCCCGACCTGGTCGTGACGTCGGAGGAACTCGAAGCGCGACTCGCGCCGCTGTACGCGCGGCTGTCCTTGTCCGCGGGACGACTCGAACTGCTGTCCGGGATCCGTGAGCGGCGCGCGTGGCCGCACGGCACGCGACCTTCGACGATCGCGGCACGCGCGGGTCGAATCGCGATCGAACGTTCCGGCATCGCACCCGAGTCGATCGGCGTGCTCGTGCACGCGTCCGTGTGTCGCGACTTCCTCGAACCCGCGACGGCGAGCGTGGTTCATCGCGCGCTCGAGCTCAGCCCGCGCTGCCAAGCATTCGATCTGTCGAACGCGTGCCTCGGTTTCGCGAACGCGCTCGTCGTCGTCGCGGGGATGGTCGAACG
>CAZKIY010000294.1:2547-5148 GCA_964552875.1 uncultured Planctomycetaceae bacterium | reverse complement strand
CCCGAGCCTCGGGGCGCTCCTGCAATCGCTGCCCGACCTCGACGGCGTCGGCTTCGACGCGAAGGAGCTGCAAGAGGTCCTCGACTCGCTGCTCGCGGGGCAAGCGATCGGCGTGAACGAAGACGACGTGCCCGATCCGCCCGACGAAGCGACGACGCGCACGGGCGACGTGTGGGTGCTCGGGCGGCATCGCTTGCTGTGCGGCGCCAGCTCGCTCGCGGCGGACGTGGACGTGCTGCTCGCGGGCGCTTCGATCCACCTGACCACTTCGAGCAATTTACAGAAGAAATGTTGCTTGGCCCGCTTGCTGGCGGCAGGCTGAAAGGGAGCTATGCCGGGGGGCATCCGCTTGGAGTTCCTCTCCCCACGCATTTGATCGACATCCTGCGCGCTCGCGCTGTCGACGCCCATCATCGAACCGCATTGACGTTCGTCCGCGACGGTCATGAGCCGTCGACGGTGTGGACATATGGAGAGTTGCTCAGCCGCGCCAGCGCCTGTGCGCAGCGCCTCGATGAACTGAATGTGCCGCGCGGCGCGCGCGTATTGTTAGTGCATCCACCCGGACCAGCCTTCTTGGCCGCATTTCTGGGGTGCATTATCGGCGGACGCTTGGCGGTGCCGCTGCCGCATCCGCGACAGAAGCGCTCCATGGGGCGCATTCGCGCTGTTGCGAAGGACTGCGCGCCGTCGCTGATGTGGACCGACGAACAACACACTCAGACGGTCCAAGCACTTTGTGATGACGAAGTCGACTTGTCCGGCTTGGTGGTGGCCAGCAGCGAAACACCAGCACCCGATGCTGCCAACCTCACAAGGCTATTGACCACGATACCCGAGGACACGCAGGCATTTCTTCAGTACACTTCAGGTTCCACAGGGTCGCCCAAAGGTGTCGTTATTACCCATATCTGCCTGGCGCATCAACTGCGATCGCTATCAGACAGAGGGCAGCACGACAGCGGGTACTCGCTCGTTACCTGGCTTCCTCACTATCACGACATGGGGCTTGTCGGCGGCTTGATGCGCACGTGGCTTGATTCCGGCTCTGTCATTCAACTCGCGCCCGCCCATTTCATGCAATCGCCGACGTCTTGGTTGGTTGCGGCGAGCACGCATAAAGCACAAGACATCGTAGGCCCGGACTTCGCCTATGAACTCTGCGCTCGAACTCCGCATCCGCCGCTCGACCTCTCCCACCTGCGCGTCTTGTGGAACGGCGCCGAGCCTATTCGCGCCTCGACGTTCGCGAGCTTCAATGACGTTTTCGCTCCGATGGGCTTTCATCCGCGCGGCTGGCTGCCGTGCTACGGCATGGCCGAATGTACGTTGATGACGACCGGATTGCCCCGCGGTGAATCCGTTTCAACGCTGCGCCTCGACCCCGCTGCGCTGGCGCAAGATCGCGCGCAGGACTCGACGAACTCGACGGCCTGCGCCATAGTTGGCTCGGGTCGCACGATGCCCGGAATGCGCGTGGCGATTGTCGCTCCGGACACGCGCTCCGTTCTGTCCGACGATGCAATTGGCGAGATCTGGGTGCAGGGCGGTAGCGTTGCCGAGGGTTATTGGAACAAGCCTGGATTGAACGCCGAGATCTTCGGCGCGCGCACGTCGAGCGGCGACGGGCCGTTCCTGCGCACCGGCGATCTGGGCTTTCTGCGCCAAGGCCAAGTGTTTGTAACTGGACGGCTCAAGGACCTGATCAAAGTCCGCGGCCGCAATCTCTACCCGCAGGATCTGGAAGCCGCCGTTGTCGCGGCGCTGCCTGGAACTGCTGCGAACGGCGTCGCAGCGTTCGCGCTCGACGATGGAAGCGCGGAGTCGATCGCCCTCGTTGTCGAAGGTGATCGCTCGCTGTCGCGTTTGGGACAGCGCGCCGCCAAGGCCGACGCTACTGCGGTCGAGGAACTTGCGGCGCGCACGCGTGCCGTGCGCCGCGCAGTCACCGAGGAGTGCGACATCTCGCCGCGCTTGATCGCCTTCGTCGGCCCGGGCGGTTTTCCGCGCACGACGAGCGGCAAGGTGCAACGCCGTCTCGCGCGTGAGCGGCTGCTCGACGGCACACTCGACACGGTGCATATCGATGGACTCGACGAATACCGCGCGCGCCTCGCGGCCAGCGAACGAGCGATCGAGGGGGGAGCGAACGGAATTGTCGCCAACGAACGAACACACCAAGGCTCAGCGCCTGACCGCAGCGCGCTGCTGAAAGTCCTGCACGACGCGGCGCTTGAGATCCTCGCGCCGCGCGATCGTTCGCTTCAGAAGCTTCCGCTCGACGAATCACTGGCGGGTTATGGGCTCGATTCGCTGGCGACGGCCGAACTCGGACTCTTACTCGGCGACCGCCTGGGCCGGCCCTTGCCGCCGGAGCTGTTGCAACAGTGCGCGACATTGCAAGCGCTGGCGGAAGTGCTGCAACCCAACGCGGCCCCGAACGGCGATGTGGACAAGCTCGCGCGCTATCGCGTCGCCAACGGCCGGATGGAGGCGCTGCGGAACGCCGATCGCTACCTATTTCACCCTGTCATTTCTGCTTACGAAGGTTCATACGTCGTGGTCCGTGGCCGACGTCTCTTGATGCTCGGCAGCTACGAG
>CAZKIY010000294.1:0-2537 GCA_964552875.1 uncultured Planctomycetaceae bacterium | reverse complement strand
GGTTAGCGCGGCGCAGCGGTTTGGAACTGGACATCACGGAGTTCGAATCTTGGCAGGGACGACGGAGCTGCATTGCGCCCTCGAACTGCGCCTGTCCGAAACGATGCGAGCCGAGGACGCGATCGTCTATTCGAGCGGCTTCGTCACCAACCACGCGACGATCGGCGCGCTGGTTGGACCTGGCGATCGCGTGATTGGCGACGAGTGGAATCACGCCAGCATCCAGGACGGTTGCAAGGCCAGCGGCGCTGCCTTCGAGAGCTGGGCGCACGGCGACATCGGGGCGCTGGAGCGTTTGCTCTCGCGCGAGCCCAAGCTCCACACCTTGGTCGTCGTTGATGCCGTGTTCAGCATGGACGGCGACATCGCCGACGTGCGTGCTATCGCCCATCTATGCCGTCGGTTCGGCGCGCTCTTGATGGTCGATGAAGCGCACAGCTTGGGTGTGCTCGGCGAGCGCGGCCTAGGCGTGCAAGAGCACTTCGACCTGCCGTCCGACGCGATCGACGTGAAGATGGGTACGCTGAGTAAGACTCTTGCAGGTACGGGCGGCTTTGTCGCTGGCCGTCGCGAGTTGATCGAGTATCTGCGGCACCACGCGCGCGGTTATTTGTTTTCGGGGTCACTGCCGGCGGCCAATGTCGCGGCTTCGATTGCAGCTCTGGATGTGTTGCGCGACGAGCCGCAGCGCGTGCGCGCGCTGCGCGAGAACGCTGCGTGGTGGAAGCGCGCGCTCATTCAAGCGGGCTTTGAAACGCTACAGAGTTGCACGCCAATCGTGCCTGTCGTCCTGGCGGACGAGAGGCAGACGTTGGAGTTCGCTCACCGCTGTCGCGAGGGCGGAGTATTTGCGGTGCCGGTGCTCTATCCCGCTGTGCCCGTGAATGCGCCGCGGCTGCGCACGTGCGTTTCGGCCGTTCACACGCGCGCGGAGTTGGAGTTCGCGCTCGACGTGCTCGTGCGCGTCGGGCGCGAGTTGGGGGTCCTGCGTTAGAGCGCGCGGCTGCGGTCAGCGGCCGAACTGCGGAGTCCGGTCCGAGCTCCCGCTGCGAACGTTGCGTGACGGATACACTGTAAGCGTCCGGGTGCGCCGTGAAAGGTGAAGTGATCCAGCAGATGAAAGTTCTGTCCTGCGAGTTGGCGAAGCGCGCAGGTAGCTACGGGAGCGATGTGCATGGGCAGCCGTCGCCGCTCGAGCGACGCGTATCGCTTGAAGGCTCGGACGGAACCAGAGTCTGGCCCTTGGCACCCAAAGGCCGTGCAGCTCTCGAGGCCCACTGGCGCGGGGTTCTCGATCGACACGCCGCGAGCGTCCTGAGCCTGCGCGAGTTCGCGGCGCGCGAGAGCCTCTCCGCGAACACGCTCGCGTACTGGAAGTACACGCGGCTCGCACGGCCCGCCGAGAGATCGACGACCCTCGTGCCGGTTCACGTCATCGACGACCGCGCGAGCTCTGACTAGGACATTATTCTGTCGCTCGACGGTGCACGTCTCGATCCCGCGAGGCTTCGACGAGGAACATCTCGCGCGCGTTCTCTCGGTCCTGCGGCGACCGTGCTGACGCTCAGTCGAAGCGCAGGTCGGCACACATCCTGCATGCGAGCGACCGGTTGACGCGAAAGGGGAGACGATCGTTCGGCTGAACGGGGATGGCTGCGAGGGAATTGCGACGATCCTGCGGATCTCTGGCGAACTGCCCGGGAATCCTGCTTCCTGATCTTGCCGAGATGAGCGTGCATGGGGGTCCGTCCAAGGAGACCCGTCCATGCAGCTCAGCGAAGTTCTCGCCGCTTACGTCATCCAGCAGACCGCCAACGGTCGTGCCGTTCCGACCATCAAGCAGATCGCGCGTCACGGCCGCATGATCGTGAGCGCGCTGAACGACCCACCGATCGCGCGCGTGAAGCACGAAGTGGTCGCCGCGTTCTTCGCCTCCGACGCCGTGACGCGCACCGCCGACGGTTCGCCACGACGCGCGTCGAGCGCGAACGCGCTGCGGTCGAGCGTGCGGGGCCTCTTCGCCTTCGCCCACGCGGCCGGGTACGTGCCCACGAACGCCGCGCGCCTCGTACGGCGCTCCCGCGTGCCTCCCGCGCGTCCGCGCGCGCTGCCCGAGCCGGACGTTGCCCGCCTGCTGTACGCGCTACAGCGCGCCACCGCGCCCGCAGCGCGCCGCGACTACGCGATGGTCCTGGTCATGCTCCGCGCGGGTCTGCGTGTCGGCAGCGTCGTGGCGCTCGACGCGGAGGACCTCGTTGGCGATCAGCTCGTGTTGTGCAGGCTGAAGGGCGGCGGCGACGGCGCGGTGTTCCTGCCGCGCGAGGTCGTCGAGGTCTTGCGCGTACACGTCGGCGAGCGCCGCACGGGGCCGATGTTCGAAGGGCAACGCGGCGAGCGGATGACGACGAGGCAAGTCGCGCGCAGGCTGGCGCAGCACGCGGAGCGAGCGGGGATCGCTGGCGCGAACCCGCATGCGCTGCGGCATCGTTTCGGGGCGGACGTGTTCGCTCGCACCGACGATGTGCTGATCACGGCCC
>CAZKIY010000293.1:2132-5160 GCA_964552875.1 uncultured Planctomycetaceae bacterium | reverse complement strand
GCGAGGCGCGAGGCGAGGCGCGAGGCGAGTGCTTCGCTGGTTCCGCGTGGCCCAGGCTCGTCGAGCCAAACGACGGGGGCGACCGGCTTGCGCCGGTCGCCCCCGAGGAACTCGCCCGAGCTCCCTGAATGCTAGTGCTGAGCGGCGGCGCGGAACACTCCGCGCCACCGCTCGTTTCGATCACGGACCTTCTTCGAAGATGTCGTTCGGGAAGAGGTCGCCGTTCGTCTGCGTGCACAGTTCCCACGGCAGGTCGCACACCACGTAGACGCCGAACTGCTCGAAGAGGACTGCGTAGATCGCCGGATCGTTGATGACGTCCACGTTCGAGAAGGCGACCTGTCCGTCGATCTTGATCCAGCCCGATTCCTTGTCGTTCGCGCCGATGATCTCGTCCGGAGCGTCACCGAAGTTCTCCAGCGAGGTCTCGAGGAACCCGCCGCTGATATCCGCAAGGCGCGGGTCGTCCCAGCACCGGAACAGGTACTGCGAGGAGAACTGAACCTCGTTGTCGTTGTAGCCGAGGATGTAGACGACCGTGTCGAACTGCGATCCGCCGGAGAGGCCGACGAGCACGAGACGGCTGCGGAACAGGCTGCCCGGACCGCCCTTGTTTTGACCGTCGCCCTCTTCTTGCTGACCGAGGAAGCGCGGGATCAGGATCTCGTCGGGGGCTTCGCTGTACTCGATGCCATCGAGGTCGCGGATGCCGTCGCCGTCGTCGTCCGTCGTCGAGCCCTGGCGGCCGATCCCGAGGAAGGGACGAGCGTTGAGAGCATCGCGCGCAGGGTCGTCGACGAAGCTGTTTCCGCCGGCGAACATCGCCTGGCCGATGAGGTGGTTCCACACGATCGCCTGGCCCGTCTGCGGATCCTTGGCGAACACGTACAAGAATCCACGCTCGTGGTTCGGGTTGTCGAAGCTCGTGAGGATCGAGATCGTGTCGCACGGCGTCAGACGACGCGTCGTGTTCGTTTCGAGGCAGGGGAGCACCGTGCCGCCCGGGCCGTACTTGCCGATGTAGACGTACTCGACGTCGACCGTGCCCGCGAACAAGTTGCCCGGCCCTTGAGCGAAGTCACAGTTCGTGTTCGTGACCGTCACGAGCGTGACGCGGTTCGGACGGTTGTCGAAGCGCGGGAAGAGCAGGAGGCTGCCCGGCACGTCGCGCGCGCCCTGAATGCACTCCACCACCGGCGGCGTGAAGTTGTAGGTCACGATGACGCTCGCACTGGCTCGCAGTTCGACGAGGAACGCTTCGTTCCCCGTTTGGCCCGTGAAGAACGATGAGCCCGAGGCCGCGACGGGGAACGTCACGGTGCCGGCACCCTGGAAGTCGGCCAGCGCCAGGAGGGCGTCCGGCGGAACGTTGATCGTCTGCGACTCGGTGTCCGACAGGATCGGCGAGAAGAACCCCGACGTGCCGCCGAAGTCGATCACGCCGTCGAAGGGCTGGAGCGGCGGCGGGGTGAATGGGTTGGACGGGATCAGGCTGAGCAGCGGCGCGCCACCCGGAGTCTGGTAGTTGAGCGTCGCCGACAGCGTCGCCGAGATCGTCTGCGGGTTCGGCGAGTTGTTCTCGGCGCCGATACGACCTTCGATGAGCGCGTCGAAGCGCACGGACACGGAGTTCAACATTCCGAGCGCGGCGTTGAACTTCGGGACGGTCAGCGAGTCCGTCCAGTTCGTCGTCTGCAGGGGGACCGTATCGGTGAATTGGACTTGGTTGGCAAAAGCCACCGTCCCGAGCAGGGAGGCAGCGCCCGCGAGGAGCGAGCGGCGCATAGGGGATTGGTTGTGCATGGGCGAGTCCCGGTTGTCGTGTCGTGGAGCGGCCGAATCCGGTCGGCGCGAGGGCCGTTCCGATCGGGGAGTAGAAACACCTTCCGCGAGGAAGTGTTTTCGCAGTCTCGCCGCCAGGCGAAGGGCCGTCAATGCCTGCGACGGAAAAAAGGGATTCCTAGTTTCATTCCGCAGACTGCTGCCCGTATCCAGCCAACCTGGATCGCCGCCCGCGGTGGCCGCAGGCGGTTCCACGGCGCATACTTCTCTCCACCGAACCGCCCTCCTTCGAGCCGCTCCGCACGGCCGGAATCGTCCATCCATGCGCGCTCAACTCGCCCTTTCCAGCCTCGTCCTCGCGTTCCTCGTCCTGGGCTGCGAGCCCAAGGAATCCTCTCCTCCGCCGTCCGGCAGCCGCTGGAGCGAGGTGGAGCGTTTGGTGAAGTCCAAGGACTACCCCGCGGCCTACGCAGTTCTCGAAGCCCAGATCGTTCCGGGACGGACAGACCCCGACTTGGTCGTGCGCCTGGCCGAAGTCCGTCGCCTGCAGGGGGACCCGATCAAGGCGATTCTGATCCTGCGCGCGGCCGTGGATACGGATCCGGCGCCCCAGTCCCTGTTCGCACCGTTGGCGAGCCTGTACCTGCAGGTGGCCCAAACGAGCCAGGCGCGCGAGGTCCTCGAAAAAGCGCGCGCGGCGGGATACCGCTCCGTCGAACTCGCGCTTCTCTACGGAGAGGCTCTCGGCCGGGACGGAGAATTCGAGCCGGCTCTGCGGGCCTTCGACGAAGCCCTCGAGGTGGGCGCCAAGCCGTCGACGGTCCAATACAACCGCGCGCTCGTGCTGGGCGAGCTGAAGCGTCACGACGAAGCGATCCAGACTCTCGAGGAGGTCGTGAAGTCGGAGCCCAAGTGGGCCGCGGGCAAACGCGAACTCGCGCGCGCGATCCTCGACAGCGTTCCGAAGGATCGCGCTACGGTCGAGCGTGCGCTCGACATCTTGATCGAGGTCAAGGACGAACTGCCCGAGGATTGGCGCCTGCACGAGTCCGTGGGGGACGCTTGGTTGCTGCTCGGCGACTACGACGCGGCGTTGGCGGCCTACACCGAGGCCTTGCGCCACGGGAAGAACCCGAAACAGGTCGAGGATCGCTATCGCGTCGCCGCGACGAAGAAGCGTGAGCGCGACAGCGCCGCCGTCCCGCCGCCCGCGAAGTAGGCGCGGAGATCACCGCCCAGAGCGGCT
>CAZKIY010000293.1:0-2032 GCA_964552875.1 uncultured Planctomycetaceae bacterium | reverse complement strand
GCGAGACCGTGCTACGGTTCCTCAGCTCCCCCGACGAGCGAACTCGACGGCTCCGTGCGACAGCCATGCGTCGCACGAAGCGCACATCGCGCTCGAACAGCCTCGATCCACGCGCCGCACCCTTGCCCTGAACCTCACGATGAAGCCGCACCGACAAAACTTCCCGCGATCCCAGCCGAGCCAGGCTGCCTGGCTCCTTGCCGGCTTGGCCGGCATCGGCCTGGTCTCTTGTGGCGGCGGTGGTGGTGGTGGTGGCGGTTCCTCCGCTGCACCCCTCGTCCAAGTACAGAGCGCGATCCCCGGCACCGGCCCGTTCATCGGCGGGACCTCGGTCACGCTGGTCGGACGCGAGTTCTCGATCACGTCGCCGAACACCGTGAGCTTCGGCGGGTCACCGGCCACGAACGTCGTGACCGTCGACGACCGGACGATCACGTGCGTCTCGCCGGCCGGCGCTCCCGGGTCCACCGTCGACATCGTCGTCACGAACGAGAAGGGCCAGGGCCGGCTCGCGCTCGGCTTCGTCTACGCGACCCCGGCACCGCCGACGAGCGACGTGAACGGCGACGGACTCGCCGACCTCGTGATCTCCTCGCCGGCCGATTCGCAAGGCGGGACCAGCGCCGGCGCGGTCTTCGTTTTCTTCGGACGTGAACAGTCGTTCCAACTCGACGGTCTCGACGCGGCCGACGCGGACCTCAAGCTGATCGGGCAGAAGCCCGGCGATTCATTCGGCACGTGCGTGTGCGTCGGCGACGTCGATGGCGACGACACGACGGACCTCGTCGTGAGCGCGCACAAGGTCGACGCCGTGGGCGCGCCCGATGCGGGCGCCGTCTACGTGTTCCGCGGACCGATCGGGGCCGGACCGAACCTGCCCGCGCAGGCGGCGGGCATCAAGCTCACTGGATCCTCGCTCGTGGCGGGCGACGAGTTCGGCACGGCGATCGAGCTCGGCGACGTGGACGGCGACGGGGTCGCCGACATCCTAGCGGGTGCGCCGAAGCACGATGTCGCCGGGAAGCTCGACGCCGGCTGCACCTATCTCTTCCTCGGCGGCGCGACGCTCGCGAGCCGCACCGCCGACCTCGCCGACCGAGTCTTCGACGGTGTGCTCGCGGGAGACCGCCTGGGCGGGCGCATCGCGTGCGGCGACGTGGACGGCGACGGATCGATCGACCTCGTGTTCGGTGCCGGGAACGTGGACGTGCAAGGTCCGGTCCTGCGTCACGATGCGGGTCGCGTGTACGTGCTGCGCGGCGGCTCCGCGCTCGTCCAGACGAACGTGTCGCAGGCGGCGATCATCCTCGATGGCCTCTCGGCCGGCGACCGGCTGGGTGAAGCCGTGTGCGTCGCGGACGTGGATGGCGACGGACAAGCGGACGTGATCGTATCCGCTCCTTTCGTGGACGAGGGCGAGGTCGACTCGGGCGCCGTCTACGTGTTCCGCGGTGGTGCGGACCTCGTGAGCGGCGACGTGCGCACCGCGGACATCGTCATCCTCGGAGTCGCGAACGCCGGTCCGATCGGGACGGCGCTGCGCGCCGGTGACTTCGATGGCGACTCGATCGCGGACCTTCTCGTCGGTGCGCCCGACGCCACCGGGCTCGCAACGCGCGACGGTGTGGTCTTCGTGTTCCGCGGTGGGCCGAGCCTCGTCGACACGACGGTGTCTTCGGCGCATGCGGTCCTCCATGGCGAAGGCGAGCTCCTCGAGGGCTTCGGTTCGGCCATCTCCGCCCTCGACGTCGACGGAGACGGCTTCGCCGATCTCCTCGGTGCGAGCTCGCGTTGGTCGGGAGTCGGTCGACTCCAAGTCTGGCGCGGCGGTGTCGGCGCGATCGGCGGTCAGGAGTACGCGCTGGATGCCGACATCACCGTGACCGGAACGGTGCTCGGCGGGCGGTTCGGCGAGGTCGTCGCGCGCGGTCAGTGATCCGCTGTCCGTGATCCGAGAATCGCGCGTCGGTCGTTCGCTCGATCGCGATCAGCGCCAGAGTTCCGGCCGGTTCCGATAGCAGCGCAGGCGGCC
>CAZKIY010000292.1:0-5209 GCA_964552875.1 uncultured Planctomycetaceae bacterium | reverse complement strand
CGCCGGCACGACGGGTGTCGTGGCCCGGATGCCGTTCGACATCGACATCCGCTGATCGGCGCGGGTCCGCGGCGGGGAGGAGGCCGCGAACTGAGGAGCTGTCACCGCATCCCCGGCACGTCGACACCGCGCTCGTGTGCGCAGCGCACAGCTTCGTCGTAGCCCGCGTCGACGTGGCGAATGACGCCCATGCCCGGATCGCAGGTCAGCACGCGCTCGATCGCCGCCGCGGCTTCCGGCGTCCCGTCGGCGACCGTCACTTGCCCGGCGTGCAGGCTGTAGCCGATCCCGACACCGCCACCGTGGTGGAAGCTGACCCACGACGCGCCCGCGGCCGTATTCACGAGGGCGTTGAGGATCGGCCAGTCCGCGACGGCGTCCGTGCCGTCCTTCATCGCCTCGGTCTCGCGATTCGGGCTCGCGACCGAACCGCAATCGAGGTGATCGCGGCCGATCACGATCGGCGCCGACACGAGCCCCGTGCGCACCGCTTCGTTGAACGCGACACCCGCTTTCGCGCGCTCGCCGTAACCGAGCCAACAGATGCGCGCCGGCAGACCCTGGAACGCGACGCGCTTCGCCGCCATGTCGAGCCAGCGCAAGAGCGCACGGTCCTTCGGGAAGAGTTCCGCGACGATCTTGTCCGTCGTCGCGATGTCCTTCGGATCACCCGACAGCGCGACCCAGCGGAAAGGTCCCTTGCCCTCGCAGAAGAGCGGTCGTACGTACTTCGGGACGAAGCCCTCGAAGCCGAAAGCACCGGCGAATCCGGCCTGTTTGGCGTGCCCGCGCAAGTTGTTCCCGTAATCGAACGTGTCCGCGCCGCGGCTCTGCAGCTCGAGCATGCACTTCACGTGCTCGATCATCGTTCGGAACGATTCGTGCTCGTACTTCTTCGGATCCGCCGCGCGCAGCGCGAGTGCTGCGTCGTAGCTCATCCGGTTCGGCACGTAGCCGCCGATCGGATCGTGCGCGCTGGTCTGATCGGTCAGGATGTCCGGGGTGATACCCCGCGCGATCAAGCGCTCGAGCAGTTCCACGGCGTTGCACGGCACGCCGATCGACTTCGCCACGCCCTCGCGCTTCCACGCCACCGCTCGATCGATCGCGTCGTCGAGATCGTCGATCATCACGTCGAGATAGCGCGTGTCGAGCCGCTTCTCTATCCGCGAACGATCCACGTCCGCCGCCAGGAACGTCCCGTCGTTCATCGTCGCCGCGAGCGGCTGCGCACCGCCCATGCCGCCGAGTCCGCCCGTCACGACGAGCCGGTGCTTCAACGTGCCGCCGAACCACTTCGCGGCCGACGCGGCGAACGTCTCGTACGTGCCTTGCAGGATTCCCTGCGTGCCGATGTAGATCCACGAACCGGCCGTCATCTGGCCGTACATCATCTTGTTCTCGGCCTCGAGCTCGCGGAAGTGCTCCCACGTGGCCCACTTCCCGACGAGATTGCTGTTCGCGATGAGCACGCGCGGCGACGCGGTCGTCGTGCGGAAGATCCCCACGGGCTTGCCCGACTGCACGAGCAGCGTCTCGTCCGGCGCGAGACGTCGCAGCGCAGCGACGATCGCTTGGAAGCTGGGCCAATCGCGCGCCGCCTTGCCGCTCCCGCCATAGACGATGAGGTTCGCGGGATCCTCGGCGACCTCGGGATCGAGGTTGTTCATGAGCATCCGCAGCGCGGCCTCGGCTCCCCAGCTCTGGCACGTGCGCACGTTGCCGCGCGGCGCGCGCTGCGGACCGGTCGGTATGGAGTCGACAGCGGAGCGGGGCGACTTGGGCACAGGGCTCGAACGGTTCATGGCGGCGTCCATCGGGTGCGCGGGAAGCCGTCAGGATAGCGACGGCGCGCTACGGGAACTCCCCTCGCCGGCGCCGGATCGCGATCGACGAACGACCGCTGCGTCGCGTCGGCGGTCGGCGAGGGTTCGATGGCGATCCAGTTCATGCACGAGTACGTCGAGGAGATGTGAACGGATCCCTGTGCGCTGGATGAGTTCCCGGATCGTCCGTCCGGTCGATCGTGCCGCACGCATCAGCATGGAACCGACCCGCGCGGAGACGCAGACTCCGGCGCGATGAGTCGCAAGGTTCTCACCGCGAGCGCCATCTGGGGCGCCAGCATCCTGCTCTCGCGGCTCGTCGGACTCGTGCGCGAGGCGGCACTCGGGCGCACGCTCGGCGTCGGCGGTGAGGCCGACCTCTACCAAGCGGCGTTCACGGTCCCCGACTTCGTGAACTACCTGCTCGCGGGCGGAGCGATGGCGGTCGTGCTCGTGCCCCTGCAAGCGGCGCGACGATCCCGCGGTGAAGAGGTCGAGGCTTGGCGTTCGATCGCGACGATCGCGAACGTGGTCGGGATGGCGCTCGTCACGTTGGGCGTGATCGCGTGGATCTTCATGCCGGCACTCGTGCGGCTCGCGGCACCCGGATTCGACGCAGTAGAGCACGCGGAACTCGCGCGCCTCTCGCGCATCGTCCTCCCGGCACAGTTGTTCCACGTCGTCGGGGCGGTCTTCTCCGCGGCGTTGCTGGCGCGTGATCGTCACGCGATCGCGGCGCTCGCGCCGGTCCTCTACAACGTCGTCATCGTCGCGTGCGGTCTCGCGACCGGTACGGCGGAGGGTTTCGCGTGGGGCGTGCTCGTCGGCGCGTTTTTCGGACCGTTCCTCCTGCCGCTCGTCGCGTGCGCGCGACTCGGATTTCGTTGGACGCCGCGCATCGAGCGCGCGGAGCCCGACTTGCGCGCGTGGTTCCTGCGCTCGCTGCCGATCATGGCCGGGTTCTCGATCGTCGTCGCGGACGATTGGTTCCTGCGCGCGGAAGGCACGCTCGTCGGAGCAGGTGCCGCCGCGACGCTCGGCTACGCGAAGACGCTCTTGCGCGTGCCGGTCGGCGTGTTCGGCCTGGCGGCCGGACTCGCGGCCTATCCGCTGCTCGCGCGGCTCGCGGCCGAGAAGAGGCACGCGGACCTGGGCGCGCAACTCTCGCGCGGCATCCGCGGCGTCGTCTTGCTCGCGCTCGCGTCGCAAGCCGTACTCGTCGCGGCCGGAACCGACATCACGAGCGTCGTGTACGGCCGCACGCGGCTCGCGCCGGAGGAGATCGCAGCTGTCGCCGAGGCGCTCTCGTTCTGTGCCCTCGGACTCGCGGCGTGGGCCGCGCAACCGTTGCTGGCGCGCGGGTTCTACGCGCTCGGGAACACGTGGATGCCGGCGATCCTCGGCACCGCAGTCGCGCTCGCCGCGTGGCCCGTCTACGGTCTCGCGCGCGAACGGTTCGGCGTGGCGGGACTGGCGGCGACGAGCGCGCTCGCGATCACGTTGCACGCGCTCGTCCTGTACTCGGCGCTCGCGCTGCGACTGCGACGCGAAGGCGCCGCGCGTCCCACGGGTCTCCTGTCATTCAGCGCGCGCGCGCTGACCGCGTTCGGCGTCGGCCTCGGAGCCGGCGTCGCGCTGTCCCGCGTTCTGCCCGAGGCCGCGACGACGCACGCTTCGGCGTTGCGCGCCGCCGCGATCACGGCGGGAGCGCTGGCCGCGTTCGTCGGTACTGGCGCAAGCGTCGGCCTGACCGAGATCCGCGACGCGTCCGCACCGATCCTGCGCCGATGGCGCGGGCCGGCTCCGACTTGATTCGCCCTCTGCAGAACCCACACGGCCGTCTCGGTGCGCGCGACCTCTCGGCGTACGTGCGCTGGCGCTCCGGTTCCGTGCATATCGGATTCACGTCACGGGGCGCCGCGAGGCCCAGGGATGCGAACAGAGCTCCGTAATTTCACGAAGCCAGCGCTCTCTCCCGCTCAGTCGTCCGACGGCGAATCCAGTCGCTCGACCAGATCGCGAACTCGTTCGAAGTACTCCTCGTCCCGGTGTGCCTCGAGCACGACGAGCGTCCGCGGGCCCGAGACCCAGAACGTCGGCGGAGGCGGCGCCATGTCGGGTCCGGGGAGCTGCCTCGGGGGACGGGCGAGATGCTCGCGCAGCTCCGCGGCACTCGATTCGGCCGAAGGTGCCGGCAACTCGACGGGACGCCATCTCTTCAGGTCCGCGAAACGAGAGCGGCCTCCTTCCTCGAGCTGCGTCATCATCGGCACGTTCATGACGTCCAAACCGACGGGCCTGTACAAGACGCAACCACGCGACATCGCCTTCCAGAAGCTCGCCGCCTCGAGATCGTTCAGGGTTCGAACGACTTCGTGCGCATTCGCGTGCACGAGCTGGATCGACTCCGAACCCGCGGGCGGACTCGGCTCGAGGCGTCGAACCGGTGCGTGCGCCGCGCACGAGGCGAGCCAGGCGAGAGCGGGCGCGAGCGCGATGACGCCGGACTTCATCGTGCTCTCACTTCGAAGCCGTGGACGGCTGATCGAGCGCGCGGATCATCTCGATCGCACGCGTCAGCTCCGCCGCGTAACCCGGTGGCGTGGCGAGCACGATCGAGTTCGAGCGCGGGTCCGTCGTCAGCGACACGTGCACTGTTCCATCGGCAGCATGCTGACTCGCGTGGGCATCGCTCGTGCATCCACCAGCGCGGTCCTCGGGTGATCCGATTTTCGCGCCGTGCAGCAATCCGCACACGCGCGCGGCGACGAGTTGCGCCGGTTGGTGCGCGAGCGGCACGACTTCGGCGTCACCGAGGTTCGGGCGGTGGCGCTCCGGGGCCGAGCACGCGGCGACCGCGACGAGGAGCGAGGCAACGAGTGACGTTCTCATGAGGACTCTCCTTCAGACGGACAACGGACCGACGGCGGCTTCGACGGCAGCAACGAGCTTCCCTTCCCGCAACAACTGGATCGATGCCTGGATGTCGTCGTGCAGGTAGCGATCGCGCTCGAGCTTCCGCACTTTCGTCCGCAGGCACTTGTGTGCCGCATCCGCGCCTTTCCCCGCGCGGAGTTCACCGTGGAACTCACGCGCCTGCGCCGCGCACATCCACTCGAGCGCCAGAATCGTCTCGACGTTGGTGACGATCGACAGCGCCTTGCGCGCGGCCGTCACCCCCATCGACACGTGATCCTCTTGGTTCGCGCTGGTCGGGATCGTGTCGACGGACGCGGGGTGCGCGAGCGGCTTGTTCTCGCTGGCCAGCGCGGCCGCAGCGACCTGCACGATCATCATGCCCGAATTGAGGCCGGGCTTCGGGGTCAGAAACGCGGGCAGATGCGAGAGATCCGGGTTCACGAGCTGCTCGATGCGCCGCTCGG
>CAZKIY010000291.1:0-5215 GCA_964552875.1 uncultured Planctomycetaceae bacterium | reverse complement strand
GTCCGCTCGCGCGAAAAGGACAGCCAACTGGGTCAGTTTCCCTCCGGGCACCCAAGTTCTGGGTCACGGCGAGCGCGAGCGATCCGTGCGCACGAACGAGCTCACCACTCCGCTGGCCAAGTCCTCGTGGATCACTTCCCATCCGCCGACGAGCGCGTCGGACCGCCGCACGAAACCGATCTGCGCACGACCGTACGGCGCACCGAGACCACCAGCGTTCAGGCACAGACAGCGACCGAGCTCGACCGCGCCAGGTGATTCGTGGATGTGTCCGCACACGAGTACACCGTCGTGAGCGAGAGCGCGCTCGCGGATCGCTTCGGAACCGACGTGTTCGTCGCGTGACGCGAGCAGGTCGAGCGGCGTCCGTGCCGGCGGAGTGTGCACGAGCAGCACATCGCACTCGGGCACGGCGCGCGCACGAATCTCGTCCTCGTCCCACTCGTAGGCGAAACCGAAGCGCTGCGGACCCGCGCCGCCGACTCCGGCGACCCGCAGGCCGGCGACGTCGAGCACGCGTCCGTCCGCATTGCGATCGTGAGCGAGATCGGGAAGGTCATGGTTTCCCGGCACGAAGGCGAAAGGGACACCGCAACGCTCCACGCGCAGGACGAGTTGGTCGATCGAGGCGAGGTAACGCGCATCGCGTTCGGGACTTCGCCGCGCGACGTGCGCCAAGTCGTGCGAACCGAGGTCGCCGACGAGCAAGATCCCATCGACGCGCGCTTCGACCGCGCGGGCGAGCACGCGTTCGAGGAATCGCCAGTTGGCGTGCACGTCGCCGACGACGGCGAGCAGGACTTCATGGCGCGCGGACATGCGGGCGCGCATCCTACGTGCGGGGCGAAGTCCGCTGGCCTTGTGTCGATCGACACAAGGCCAACGGAACCTCGAGCGGCCCGGCAGGTTCCAGATCCCGAACAAGGAAAGGCCCACGCACATGAAGACCCATTCGATTTCCATCCTCCTCGGGCTCGCCGGGATCACGCTCGTCACAGGCCTCGCCTACGCCGAAGGTCGGCACGCCGGGACAGCGCACGGGGACGAAGTTCCGAGCCGACACGGCCGATCCGCCCGTTTCGAGCGCCGCGCAGAGTCGCGGGAGGCAAATGCGCGGGAGTTCGTGCGCCGCCTCGAGCTCACCGAAGGCCAGCGTTCGCTGGCCCGCGAGCACGCCGAGGCCCTCGCGCCGGCGGCCCAAGGCCTGCGCGAGGAGGCCCGCGCGATCGTGCGCGCCGCGCGCGAACGGGCTCGCGCCGGAGATCGTGACGGCGCGCGCACGGAAGCTCGCGCGGCACTCCGCGAGCTCCGCGACCGCCTGCGCCTGGAAGCCACGCCGCACGGCCGGGTCCTCCTCGGCGCGCTGACGCCCGAGCAGAGGTCGCGGCTCGAAGCGCGCGCGGCCCAACGCGGTCGGGCTTTCGATCCCGAGCGCGCGTCCGAGCGGATCGGCCGATTCCTCGCTCGACCGCGCGCCGCCGAGCGCCTCGGTTCGGAACGCGGCGAGTCGAAAGGCAACGGAACGACGCACGGTCGTTAGGCTCGCGGGGCTCGTGACGCCCCGCCGACGCAAGATCCTGGTCTTCACGACGACGCTCGGCATCGCCCTGCTCGTCGCCTACGCCGGTTCCGTCGTCGCGCGTTCGCACGATCTCTACGGCCTCGTCCGATCGGGCTGGCGCGGGTGGAGCGGTCGGATCCTGCGCTCGGATCCGGTGCTCGGCATCGCGAACACCCCGGGTGCAGTCGGTGCCGAGACTTATCCGATCGGGCCCGACGTGCCGAGTCGCATCGACCGCGAGGGCTTGCGCATCGCCATGGACTCCGCGGATCCGCCCGGGCGAACGGGTCCGCTCGTGCTGGCTCTCGGGTGCTCGTTCACCTACGGATCATCGGTGCTCTCCGAGGAGACCTTCTCACACCTGTTCGCGCGCGAGATCGGCGGCAGCGAGATGAACGCAGGAATCTGCGGCGGCGGCGCGGCGCAGATGCTGATTCGCGCGCGGGAGCTGATCCCGCGACACCGTCCGGCCTACGTGCTCGCGCAGTACTCGCCCTGGCTCGCCGAGCGCAGCCAGCAGGATCATGCACCGACGTACGTCGGCCTCGTTCCGACCCCGCGCTTCGTGCGCGGCGCCGAAGGTCTGGAGCTGCGACCTCCGGGTCTCCTCGGGATCGCGTTCGACGTGCCGCTCTCCGAGTACCGCTCGGGAGAACCTCGGTTCCTGGGCTTCCTCCGGCAAGTCGGTGCGCCGCTCTTCCTGCACGACGACTACGCCCAGTTGGTTCTCGCAGTGCGCCGCATCGGTGACGGCGAGGAGCCGACCCTGGCGGAGATCGAGGCCCACGTCTATCCCGAGATCGCGCGCCTGTGCCGCGAGTCCGGCTCGCAGCTCGTCCTCGTGTGGTTGGAGGGCCGACCGCTAGGCGACGCTTGGGAGGTGCCGAGCATCGCGGCCGGCCTCGGCGTGCCGGTCGCCGCGGGAACGAAACGCATGGTGGACGAGTTGGAGACGAAGACGCGCGAAGTGTTCGTCGCGACGTACACGTTGATGCGCGGGGATCCGCCGCAGTGCGTGGATGCGCATCCGAATGCGCGCGCTCACGCACTGATCGCGGACGAGATCGCGCGGACGCTGCGCTGATTCGCGGCCGGACCGCGGAACGGGTCAGGAAGCGGAGTCCTCAGCGCGTCGCGCGGAGTCCTCAGCGCGTCGCGTCGAAATCCCAAACCGGGTGTCCAGGAGGTCGCGCGACGAGATCCAGGAGTTCGGGACGGGTTGGATGAGGCACGCGGAGAGACCGCGCGTGCAGTGCGACGGTCGCATCGGAGAGAGGTTCGCGAGCGCCGTACTTCAGATCGCCGAGCAAAGGAGTTCCGAGCGCAGCACAGGCGGCGCGCAACTGATGGGGCCGACCTGTCTCGGGCGTGAGCTCGAGGAGTGCGCGGCCGGCGACGACTTCGAGCGTGCGCCAGCGCGTCACGGCGTGCTGTGCTCCGACGGTGTCCGCCGCGACGACGCGGACGACGTTGCGCGCTTCGTCCTTCGCGAGCCAGTGCTCGATGACGCCCGACGCTCCGCGCGGCGCGTGGGGCACCACGCCCCAGTACGTTTTCTCCGCACGACGCTCGCGAAAGGACTCGGACAAACGACTCGCGCCTTTCGAGGTCCGTCCGAACACGACGACGCCGGACACCGGGCGATCGAGTCGGTGGACGAGACCGAGGAACACGTCGCCGGGCTTCGCGAACTCCACGCGGATCCACTCGCGCGCGAGATCGAGCAAGCTCGGATCGCCGCTCGCATCGGGCGCGACCAGGAGCCCCGCCGGCTTCGAGACCGCGAGCACGTGGTTGTCGACGAGGAGGACGTCGAGACGCGGTCTCACCGTTCGATCCCGCGCGACCAACGCGCGCAGAAACCTGCGGGGAGTCGGCGGCCATCGGCACCGCTCTCGGGGAGACACAACTCACCGGCTTCGAGTTCTCCCGGCCCGAACGACGCGAGCAAATTCTCCAATGCGAGCGGCGAGCACCCGATAGCGTAGGTCGACAGCACGACGAGCGCGCGCTCTTCGACGAGTGAGCGCGCGACTTCGACGAGGTGCGCGATCCCCTCCTCGAAGCGCCAAGTCTCCCCCTTGGGCCCGCGCCCGAAGTGCGGTGGATCGAGGAGCAGCACGTGGTACTTGCGCTCGCGCCGCGCTTCCCGACGTGCATAGGCGAGCGCGTCGTCCAGTACCCAGCGCACGGCGTCGCCGTCGAGACCCGAGAGTGTCGCGTTGTCGCGCGCCCACGCGAGCGAGGTCTTCGAGGCGTCGACGTGCGTCACTTCGTAACCGGCCTTCGCGGCCAGGATGCTGGCGGCCCCCGTGTAGCCGAAGAGGTCGAGCATGCGTGGTCGTTCCACGCCGAAGCGCCCGCGCAGGTCGACGAGCACCTGCCAATTCGCAGCCTGCTCGGGGAAGAGCCCCACGTGCTTGAACGGCGTCGGCTGGATGCGGAAGCGACAACCGAGCGCGGCGATCTCCCAGGCCGGCTTCTCACCGCGCGTTCGCGCATCCGCGCCGCGTCGCGCTTCCCAGCGTCCGCCGCGATCGCTCTCGCGCACGAAGGTGAGGTCCGCGCGCGCCCATTCGCTCGATGCGAGGCGCGGTGACCACAAGGCCTGCGGATCCGGTCGGCGCAACACGACGCCGCCGAAGCTCTCGAGCTTCTCGGCGTTCCCGCTGTCCAGCAGGGCGTAGTCGTCGAAAGGGACGTGCGGGAGGACGGCGGCTCTCAAGCGCGCGGCAGGATACGGATCCGCCGCGCACGTTGCGCTCACTCGCGTCCGTCGAGCAGGTTCCCGAGGCCGCCGAGCAGCGAGCCCTCCTCCTTGCGACTGCCCGTCTTCGGCGCCGCGGAATAGATGCGGTCGGCGAGTCGCGAGAGCGGCAGCGATTGGAGCCACGCGCGACCCGGACCCTTCAACGTCGCGAAGAAGATCCCCTCTCCGCCGAACAGCGCCGTCTTGATGCCGCCGACGAACTGGATGTCGAACTCGACCGTCGGTTGGTACGCGACGATGCAGCCCGTGTCGACGCGCAGCGTCTCGCCCGGCTGGAGGTCGAGCGCGTGCACGTGACCGCCCGCGTGCACGAACGCCAGACCGTCGCCTTGCAAGCGCTGCATGATGAAACCCTCGCCGCCGAACAGGCCGACGCCGATGCGCTTCTGGAACGCGATGCCCATCTGCACGCCGTGCGCGGCGCACAGGAACGAGTCCTTCTGGCAGATGAGTTCGCCGCCGAGCGCCGCGAGATCCATCGACAGGATCTTGCCGGGATAGGGCGCGCCGAACGCCACGCGGTGCTTCCCCTGCCCGCGGTTCTCGTAGACGGTCATGAACAAGCTCTCGCCGGTCAGGAGCCGTTTGCCCGCGCCCATGAGCTTGCCCATGAAGCCTTGGTTCCCAGCATTTCCGTCGCCGAACACGGTCTCCATGCCGATGCCGCTCGTCATGTACATCATCGTGCCGGCTTCGGCGATCGCGCACTCGCCGGGATCGAGCTCGACCTCGATGAACTGCATCTCGGTGCCGTGGATCTCGAAGTCGATGTCGTGCGCGCGACGACCCGGAGTGCTCGGCGGCGGAGGCGGCGTCGCGGACCCGATGCCGAGCAGCGCGGCGAAGCGCGGCACGGATCCGAGTGGCGCCCACGTCGCCATCCC
>CAZKIY010000290.1:2971-5221 GCA_964552875.1 uncultured Planctomycetaceae bacterium | reverse complement strand
TTGGGCACGTACTTCTGCTTGATCACTTGCTCGACGACGTTCGCGAGATCGGGATTGTCGATGAGGAACTGACGCGCCTTCTCGAGGCCCTGACCGATGCGGATCTCGCCGTCGGTCGGGTGCTTCATCGAGTACCACGTACCCGACTTCACGATGATCCCCTCGGCGGTGCCGATCTCGAGCATCTCGCCTTCGCGGCTGATCCCGCGGTTGAAGAGGATGTCGAACTCGCACTTCTTGAAGGGCGGCGCGACCTTGTTCTTCACGACGGTGACTTTCGTGCGCGCGCCGATGACGTCCTCGCCGTCCTTGATCTGGCCGATCCTGCGGATGTCGAGGCGCACGGACGCGTAGAACTTCAGCGCGCGTCCGCCCGTCGTCGTCTCGGGGCTGCCGAACATGACGCCGATCTTCTCGCGGATCTGGTTGATGAAGATCACGAGGCAGTCCGACTTCGCGATCGCGCCCGTCAGCTTGCGCAGCGCCTGGCTCATGAGCCGCGCATGCAGACCGACGAAGCTGTCGCCCATCTCGCCGGCGATCTCGGCGCGCGGCACGAGGGCTGCGACCGAGTCGATGACGACGACGTCGACGGCGTTGCTGCGCACGAGCGTCTCGACGATCTCGAGCGCCTGTTCGCCCGTGTCCGGTTGCGACACGAGCAGGTCGTCGAGCTTGACGCCCAACTTGCGCGCGTAGGCCGGATCGAGAGCGTGCTCGGCATCGACGAAGGCGCAGATGCCGCCCGTCTTCTGTGCGTTGGCGATGATGTGCAGCGTCAGAGTCGTCTTGCCCGAACTCTCGGGTCCGAAGATCTCGACGACGCGTCCCCGCGGGACGCCTTTGCCGCCGAGGCCCAGATCGAGGCCGATCGAACCGGTCGAGATGCCGGTGATCTCCTTGAAGATGACGCCGTCGCCGAGGCGCATGATCGCGCCCTTGCCGAAGGCCTTCTCGATCTCGCCCATCGCGGCGTCGAGCGACCGCGACTTCTCGGTCGAGGGGCCCGTCTGGGTCGGCTTGTCGGATTTGGGCTTGGTGACGCTCATGGCAGTGCGGTTTCGCTGGGGAGCAGGTTCGAAGGGTCAGGTTGTGGAACGCTCGCCCGGCACGGCGAAGCGCGGAGTCTAGCCGCCCTGGAAGGCGCTCGGAAGCGCACGACGAAGAGCTCCTCTGGAGGAGACGCTCGGGAACCGCGTCGGTCGCGCGTGTTCTCTCAGGTTTCGCTCAACGCTCGCGCAGAAGCTGACTTGCGCGCACGGGATAACGCGGGCCGGGGCCCGATCCACCGACACTCTCGCAGAGATGGACCGCGTCGGCGTTCCAACCCACGTCGAAGCGCAAGGATCGGAACGCGGCCGGAGCGCGCTCCTTCGTGCGTGGCCGCGCAAGTGTGAGGTGCGGCGCGAACGGTCGCGCGAGATCCGCCACCGGGAGCACGAGGCCGCAGTCTTTCGCCAAGCGCCGACTGCGGGCCACCAGATCCAGGAGGCGGGCGCGCGACGCCGCGTCGGGCTGGATCCCGGCCCACAGCGCCCACTCCTGCCCCGGGTTTCCGAACGAGCCCGTGCCGCCGACCTCGAGCGCGAACGACTCCGCGTCCGCGAAAGCGCGTGAGAACTTCGCGTCGAATTCGGCTTGGCGTTCCGGCGCGACCTCGCCCAGGAACACGAGGGTCAGGTGGAGGTCCTCGGCGCTGTAGAGCTTCTCGATCGAGCCCACGAGCACCGCATGCGTCTGCTCCGCGATCGAAGCGGCGACCGGCGGCGGGGGGCGAAGTCCGAGGAAGAGGCGCATGGGTTCCCCGCGCGCGCGGGTCGCGCAGGCTACCTTGAGCCGCGATGGATCCCCTCGAGATCCGCGGGACGCGCACGAGCTGGCGCGTTCCTTCGCGCTCGACGAGCACTGGCGACCCCCTGTCGCCGCCGAGATCAACGGGCAAGAATTGAAGCTCGTCGAGTAGCCCGGTGAGTCGGTCGGTCAGCGGCTCGTCGACCCCTCGGAATAGTTCTTCGCATGGCAGGCCGCATGCATGTCGAACGCCTCGCCCCTCGGTCACGTTGTCAAACTCGAAGCTCGGAGCGACGACCTCGACGTTGCCAAGAAACTCTCGCGTCGGCCTTGACTCGTGTAGGAGGCAGTGCGAGTCTGCGCGCAAGCCAAAAGGGAGGGCTGCCAAAGACTGGTTGCGGCGACTCTACCCCAACGCACCAGGATCCGCTCAACAAGGGATCTGCTCCACAAGGGATC
>CAZKIY010000290.1:0-2871 GCA_964552875.1 uncultured Planctomycetaceae bacterium | reverse complement strand
ACAAGGGATCCAAATGCAACTGAAGCGTTTTGCGATGGTTGTCGCGGGAGTCGCTTTTCTCGCGATTCTTGCTACTGCCTCACTTCTGCCGGCGAGCGGTGGTTGGACGGTTAAGGACAATGCTGGAAACACGATCGGATCTGGCTCGACATCCTCGAGCGGAAACGTGTTCGTTTTCAGGGACAATCCGAATCAGGACCACTACCCGAACACCAGCGGGCGTTGGGCCGTAAACAGCGCCGGTACGGGATACAGCAACGGTGGCGGACATACCGTCACTTTCGAACACTACGGCGGAGGCGTATGGGGTTGGACGAAGACTGACGACAGCACGGGCAATCCAATCGTGAGTGGGACCATGACGGGATCGAGCCCGGGCGAACCACCCACCCCGTTTCCGTAGCTTGGCAGGGTGCACACGAACCACGATCCTGTGAGGGCTCACTTGGCGATCAACAACTGGTTTCATCCGCGCCCAGCCCTCGTAGTAGGCGCTAGTGCACTAATTCTCGCGACTGCGACTTTGGCTGTTTGCTACCTGTCCGGGATGGCGTGTACCGCCCCCGAGAAGCGCATTCATGAGCCGCCTGTCGCGGTGCATCTAAAGAGAACCGCGACAGACGAACTCGCCTCACTCCAAGCCGAAATGGTGCGAGAAGGCAACGGTGCGTCACCAAGCACCCCACCGAATCCAGTTGCGACGGTAACGCGCCTGGTCACGATCACTGGGAAAGTGCTGTGCGACTTGACCGGTGAGGCGGTCGAAGCCGACATCACGCTCGGGGATACAAGCAGCAGCACAGACGACGCCGGCCGTTTCCTTGTTGAAGATGTCGTTCCAGCTAACTCCACACTTACTGTCATCACCAAAGGCTACGTTTCACTCGATATCACCGTCGATCCCATCTGGACCTGGCACGAACTAGGCGAGCTTCGCCTGATTCCCTCGAGCACAGTGGAAGTTTATGTGGAAACGGAGGATGGGACACCGGTCCAAGGTGCCGTGGTGAGCATCGCGACCGTTGAAAGACCTGGCACAGCTGGAAGTCGCCTTGGGACGGGCCTCGGTTCGACCAACGAGTTCGGACTTCTGGCTGCGGTACTGAGAACACCAGAAACACTGCTGGCCACCTCTGGGAATCAGTCGTCGCCTCCAGTGACAGCAATGGACAGCACGCGGCGTGTGATCCTAAAGCTCAGTGACGACGCCGATCGCGTGGGGCTCAGAGACCGTGATTCCAAGTCCCCCGTCGGAGGAGTCGATCTCGTCTTCACGAGAATAAGCAGCCTGCCGTGGGTGTCGTTCACGGCAACAACGAGCGAAACCGGTCTCATCGAAGCCCCCCTGCCCTTTGGCCGCTACCGAGTGAGGGATCCCGGGAATCGTCTGCTCTTCTCGATCACTGCGGGTGCCCTTCCCAATCCAGGCGTTTCTGGCGTACCAACACGGTTGGACTTCGCCATGCTTGAGCTTTCGAAATCCGGGCAGACACTTTGGGTTGATGCCGAACCACGAGGCGAACGAGTGATAGTCGCAGTTGAGGAAGGCAGTCAGCAGCACCTTGCTCCAATCCTTGGATGGCTATCCTCGTACGAGACGCCTCCTGATGTCGAAGATGCGCAGTGGATGCCGCTCGGTAGCGCACCCGTCGTGTCCGACTCCGGCCGACTGTCGCTTTACCACTTTACCGCAGCATTTCTTGCCCGTCATCCCTATCGACTGTATGTTACGTCGCCCGGGTTCAGAACAGGGTTCATCAGTGATCCATTGAATACTGTCCTTCCTGGCAAGCCGCCATTTACGGTTGCGCTTATGCGCTCACCGGAGAGGTGCCTCTTCGTGATTAATCCGGACGGTAGCCCCTATCGTAGGAGTGTTCATGTCCGAGAGGGTCGGCAATCGCAATTGACTGTAACAGCCATCCCCAGTGCGACTGGGAAGGTAGGCCCCTTCGCCTGGCATGGGTCGCATCTGACCGTGCTTGCCGGCCGAGAGCCATGGTCTCCCAAGCTTGCCCACATCTCAGTAGACGAACTTCAGCAAAGCGATTCCATCGAGGTGGTCGTAGATGCGAGCTGCGTTATCGAAGTCGATATTCCTGCGGGCCCCAGGCCGCGGCTGATCGCTACGCGTGGAACTGGCTCGATGTTCGAGGGGAGCGAGCGAGACGGCGTACTGCGCTTCGCTGCGCTTCAGCCTGGTAGCTACGAGGTTGGTCCTCGCTCCGCTTTGTCGTCGTCCGAACTCAAGCTAATGCAAGGCATGGAGGCATTCCCAATACACCTAGAGAGTGGGCAGACCGTCAAAGTTCCATGGAGATCCGAATGGAGTTTGGCCGGACCCATCTCGGGCCGAGTTGTGGCTCCAGGCATGGCAGGCGTCGACCTTTTCGCTATTCCGAAATATGGTCCCACGAGTTTACCGCTATATGGAGGCCGAAGCGTTCATGCCTACCCTGTCAGTGACGACGGGACGTTCGAAATGCTTGGACTGGAGATGACACCCACTCATGTCATGTTTGCTCGACTAGACGAGCAGGGACAAGAGGTTCCACTAGGGACAGGATCGATCGCAGGAGATACTACGCTGCGCTGTACGGAAGTAAAAGTCACGATCATAGGTGCCACTTCCGGTGCCAATGTGTGCGTGCGATGCGTGCCCGTCATTGGCGGACGGTCCGTTGTATCTCCTGTTCGATGTTGTGGGCCAGTAGACAGCTCAGTCGTACTCGGATGGGTATCGTCTGAAACAAGGGTCTTCTCCATAATCGCTGACGGCCAATCATGGAGCGTCGAGCTCGAGCTCGACCCGGGGCAATCGAAGTCATTCGTCATTGATATTGGAAGCTTGGCCCCTACAGGCAAATAGCT
>CAZKIY010000289.1:0-5251 GCA_964552875.1 uncultured Planctomycetaceae bacterium | reverse complement strand
ACTCCCGAACCCTCGCCCTTCGGCGCGGGCATCCCCATCGAATCCGTCGAGTCCGTCCGCCTCGCGAGCGGACTGAGCCAAGGACCGGCCCTCGATGTCCGCGGTCGGACTCTCGCGGGGCCGGGCCTCGGGGACGTGGCGAGCACGACGACGACCCCGGATGCGCTCTCGCCACAGCCTTTCGTTGGATGGATCATCCCGGCCACGGCGGCGACGGCCCTGACTCCACCCGCGACGCATGTGACCGCGGTTCCGCCGCTCGGCCCGGCCTCGTCGAGCGCTCAGTTCACTCCGCTCCCCCAGCAACAGTCCGCGACGCCAGCCTTCCCGCCGCCCTACCCGGCGCCCACTTTCGCCTCGGCGCCCCCACCGCCGAACGCGCCGATTCCGCCGCCTGTTGGTCCGCCGCCCGCCGCCTCGATGCCCATGCCGCCCGCGACCAAGCCGCCGCGTCGGTGGTGGATCGCGATCGCGCACCTCGCCTACCTGATCCCGTTTCCGCCCGGCGTTCTCATCACCGCGGCCGTCTGGATCTGGCGCCGATCGCGCGACCCGCTCATGGCCGACCAAGGCCGCGAAGCACTCAACATGCAGCTCACGTTCTGGCTCGCTATGGGGATCCTGAGCGCCACGTGCGTCGGCTCGCCGCTCGTCCCCTTCGTCTACGTCCTCGGCGCGGTGCTGTGCATCTTGGCCGCGATCGCAGCGTGGGGCGGCGATCGTCATCGCTATCCGTGGGTGTTCCGCTTCTTGACCTGATCGAGCGCGAGCTCCCTACGAACGAAGACGGGGCCGGCGATTGCCGACCCCGTCGTGATTCCAACTCCGCGGATCAGTACGTCAGCGCCTTGCGATAGCGTTCGGCGCGGTACACGTTCCAGTTGTAGGGATTCGGGGTCGGGCCCGTCGGATCGTTGACGATGACCTCGAACACGATCTGACCGCCCGGAAACGAGTTCTTGACCTCGAAGACGCGCGAGTAGGACTTGTTCTGTCCGGTGACCGCCTTCGCGCCATCGGAGATCAGCCAATTCCCAGTCGTCGTCAGCGGGTCGACGTCCCCGAACTGACCCGAGAAGAACGGCGGCGAGTCGTTGAAGCTCCGCACCTGCGTCGTCGTCATCGCGACGGGATCGATTTGGTAGCTGACGCCGCGGCTGTACCACGAACTCGTCGGCGCGGCCGGGACCGGCGGCACCGCGCGATAGTTCCCGTTGTCGAACAGCGTGAGCATTCCGCTCGGCGACATGTCGGGTGAGTGCTGGTGGTACTGCCACTCGAACGGCGAACCGACGGGCGTCAGCAGATACTGCTGGAACGACGGGCCCCACGCGTCGTGCGGGCCGTGGATCCAGACGAGGCTGTGATCGGAGCGGCGCACCTTGACGACCGCGTCCTGGTGCCGCAGCGAGATCACCCACGTATCGTCGGTGGGATCGAAGCTCACGGCGTTTCCGTGCGTCCAGTCGTAGGTGATGACGCCGCCGTAGAGCGCGTTGTAGATCCCCGCGAGGGACATGTACCCGAGTCGATACGCGTCGAGGTTCTGGAAGGTGCTGTACTCGCGCACCACGGTTCCGTCGCGCTTGAACTCGACGACCACGTCTCCGATGACGTTCGCGGTCGGCGTCGTCTGCGTCTGATCGGTCTCGCTGCTCGGATAGTTCGGCAGCGTGCGCATTTCGGTCGACAGCGTGATGAAGTGCCCGGCCTCGCCCAGCGGCAACTCGTGCAGCTCGTGGTGGAAGCTGTCGCAGTCGACGAGGATCGCACCCGGCGGAGCGCCGACCGCATTGATGCGCGCCGCGTACCACTGCGTCACGATGTTCCCGTAGAGGTCGACCTCCTGCGCGAGGCGGTTGTTCGCGTGGATCAGGAAGTTGCCGTTGCGCAAGCGGATCACGTCGCGGAGACCGAGCGCTGTCTCGTAGAGCCACACGACCTCACCCGCGTCGTCGAGGTAGACGCAGTACGTGCCGGAACCCGGGAGCGTCGGGCTGGACCAGCGCAGGCCGGTCAACGTGACGCCCGGCTCCATCAGAGCCGGTTGCGTGGTCGTGACGCGCAGCGGCGGGAAGTTCGTCGGCAGCGGCGGCGTCGTGAGCACGAGCCCATCGGGCCATGTCGTGCGATTCCCGGCCGTGTCGCGGATGACGATCGTCAGTCGGTGCGGGCGGTTCTGGCGGAAGCCCACCAACGGCACGTCGTGCGTCGTGGAGGGGCCCGGCGAGGCCAGGAAACGGAAGACTCGCGTTGCTTCGCGCACGTAGACCTCGACGTGGACGGGCTCGTCGCTCGTGAGCTGAAGACGCCCGGTGAGGGGCGCGGCCGGGTTCGGGTTCATGGTCGCGACGGGCGCGTTCAAGAACGTCGGCGGGGTCGTATCCGGGGCTTGGGCCTCTGCCCGGCCGGCCAAGAAGGCCGTGGCCAGGGTGAGGAGGATCGTGTCGAGTCTCATGGTCGGTGTCCGGTGTCAGGGGCTGCGAGCAACAGTGACTCTCCGCGGGAACTCCTGGAGGTGTTACCGGAGATTTGAAAGAACTGGGCTCGGTTTCCGGGTCGAGCGGCTGGAACCGGGCCGCAGAGCCTGCCGCACGCAGTGAATGGGCGACCGGGGGTCTGCTCGGCCCGTTGTGCGGCGCCCGGAGCCGGCTCCGACCCTGAGCTCGCGTCGGCTACCTTGCCCCATCGCACCGCAATCGTGCCGAGCCGGTCCGTGAGCTTCGTCGCCTGGCGCGCGAAGGGGCGCGGCGGCGCGCGGATGGATGCAACGGACACCGATGGGAACTCCATGCGACCTCTGATCGCCATCAACGGGCTCCTCGCGACCGGCGAGAGGCCGAAGCTCGAGCTGGGTACGCGCTACGCCGACGCGGTGCTGAAGGCGGGCGGGATCCCCGTCGCGATCCCGCCGTGCGGGGGGCCGGGCGACATCGATCGTCTCGTCGAGCGCGTCGATGGGATCGTGTTGTCGGGCGGCGACGATTTCGACACGGCGCGGATCGGACTCGGGCCCGTCCACGCGAGCGCGACGCTGACACCGACGGAGAAACAGGACTTCGACTTCTTGCTCGCGCGCGCCGTCGTGGCGCGCGGCATCCCGGTTCTCGGCATCTGCTACGGCATGCAGCTGCTCGGCCTCGCGGAGGGTGCCCGCATCCTCCAACACGTGCCCGAGGAGTGGCCGGGTCGGCAGGAGCATCGTGGTGGCACGGTCCATCCCGTCGCGGTGCTCGCGGGCACGAAACTGGCCCGAATCCTGCGTGAAATGCGCCTGGACGTCGTCTCGCGTCATCACCAGGCGTTGGCGTCGGTCGCGGGTCCTTGGCGCATCGCTGCGCAGGACGACGAGGGTCTCGTCGAAGCGATCGAGCGCGAGGGTCATCCCTTTGCGATCGGAGTGCAGTGGCATCCCGAGCTCGCGGCCGAGGGAAGCGCGCACGATCGCTTGTTCCAAGGCCTCGTGGGAGCGGCAGCGATATCCGCGACGAACCGTGCGATCGCGGGCAGCTCTTGAAGACGACGTCGCGCACGATCTCGGTCGAAGTCGAGCCGCCCTATTCCGTGCACGTGGGTGCCGGGCTGATCGGCGAGGTCGCGCGCCGCGTGGAGACGTGGCCGCGCGCATTCGTGCTGACCGATGCGAACGTCGACCGCTTGTTCGGTGACATCGCACGCAGTTGGCCGAACTCGGTCGTCAACGTGGTCGCGGCGGGTGAGCACTCGAAGAGTTTCGCGACTCTGGAGCAGGTCCTCGACGCGATGGTCGCGGCCGGGCTAGACCGTTCGTCAGGCCTCGTCGCTTTCGGGGGCGGCGTCGTCGGCGACCTCGGCGGGCTCGCGGCAGGCCTATTTCATCGAGGAATTCACTACATTCAAGTTCCGACCACGCTCCTCGCGATGGTCGATTCGTCCGTCGGCGGGAAGACGGCGGTGAACCTCGCCGGCGGGAAGAACTTGGCCGGGATCTTCCATCAGCCCGCGGAGGTGTTCGCGGACACGCGCTTCCTCGCGACGCTCGCGGATGACGAGTACCGGTCGGGCTTGGGCGAGGTCGTGAAGACCGCGGTGATCGACGGCTCGCTCTTCGCTGTGCTCGCCACGCGCTCGGACGAGCTCGCGCGACGCGACGCGGACGTCCTGGCCGACGTCGTCGAAGCGTGTGTGCGCACGAAAGCCGCGATCGTCGCGCGTGATCCATTCGAGAAGGGCGATCGAAAGCTCCTGAACCTCGGCCACACGTTCGCGCACGCGATCGAGCACGCGGCCGGTTTCGGCCGAATTCCGCACGGCGTCGCCGTCGCGACTGGCGTCGTGCTCGCCGCGGAAGCCGGCCGAGCCGCGGGGCTCGCTGTCGGAGCGAGCCTCATCGAGAGCCTCCGTCGACTGCTCACGGCGCTCGACGTGCCCGCCGACCTCGCCACGCTGGCGCAGCGTTACGACGTCGAGCTCGGTCCCGAGGAGATCGTTCTCGCCATGGCGCGCGACAAGAAATCGGTACACGGAGCGCCGCGTTTCGTCATTCCGCTCGCTCCCGGAACGGTCGTGCGCGACGTCGAGTTACCGGAGGCCGCCTTGAGCTCAGCGCTCACTGCGAGCGCGCGGATCTAGTGCCTCCGCGGACTTCCTCCGTTCTAGAACCCGATCGCGATCCCGAAGTAGGGCCCTGAGAGTCGCAAGTCGACATCCGCGTTGTCGTCATCGTCCTCGTAGCTCGCATCGAGGCGACTGTAGCGCCAACCGAGAGCGAGCGAGCCGGTCACCCTTTCGCCGAGGATTCGGAAGCGCGCGCCGACGTCGAAGTCGAGGAAGGTGGCCGAGTCACCGCTCGACGAGTAGTCCATTCCGGACGCGAGGCCGCGCAGCTCGAGGCGTCCGAATTCGACCCCGGCTTGCAGCGCGACCACCGGCACGGGCAGCGTGGTCTCGAGATCGATCCGCCCCGGATTGCCCGCGTCCTGCGACGTCACCGACGCATCGAGATCGACGACGTGCACCCCGAACCCGATCCCGACTTCGACCATTTCGGTCGGCACGAGATCGAACGTCACGATCCCGCTCGCGAGGCCCAGATCGAAGTCGGTCGCGACGTCCGTGCCTGCTGGCAGGAGGACTCCGTCGTCGGAAAGTTGGCCGGTCAGGGTCCCTTCGCCGTCGCTCGCGGATTGCATCCACGCGAGCACGATGTGCGGCGAGCCGAGTTCGATGTCCGCTCGGATTCCGAGCGAAGCGCCGTCGGCTTCGAGGTTCA
>CAZKIY010000288.1:0-5270 GCA_964552875.1 uncultured Planctomycetaceae bacterium | reverse complement strand
TCGCGCGCACGCGCGTCCGGATCGAGCAGGTTCGTGAAGCGCGTGACGACGCCGGTCGAGAGATAGAGGAACGGCAAGGGTCGCACCGCTGCCGTGAGCTCCTTGGGCAGTCCGCGTGCGTATCGGTCGGCTTGGACCTCGACCCCGCTCAGCGTGTGGTCCTCGGGCTTGGCCTCGAGCACGCCAACGGCGCGCCGGTCGACGAACAGGAGGTAGTCCGCGTAACCGTGCCCTGTCGCGAGCGCGAACTCCCGCACCGCGACGCCGCGCGCCGCAGAGAGGTTCATCGCCTTGCGATCCTGGACCACCCACCCGGCGCGGGCGAGCATCGCATCGATCGCTTGGCGGGCGCGAGCTTCGGGGGGATCCGTCGGGGACACGGTGGCGCTCGAAGATACGCGCGCCGATCGAGGGCGTCACGCCTCGTTGCCGAACGAGGGTCGCGCAGCCGCTGACTCGGACGCCCAGCGCGCGCGCCATCGGTTCGACCGCTTCCAAGCGCCGCGCGGTGGCGAGTTCGCAGGCCTCAGCACTGCGGAGCGCATCGAACTCGATTGAGTTTCAACTCGGGAGGGCTTCCCGGCCGAAGCTCTTGACGATCATGGAGCCTACCCCCGGGCCGACGAGCACGATCGCTCTCACGCCCGCCCCGCTCCTGCGCGCGGGCGCGATGAACACTTCGTCGGGCGGATCCGCGAAGAATCGACGGCGATTCCACCGCGTCGTTCTCGTGAACGGACCGTGCGTGCGCATGGAAGTACGCCGTCCGGACGGCACGCGGCTTCAAGGGATCGTCGAGGATTGCGCCTGGGCCGGAGCGGCCGTGCGCTTCGGCTACAGCCAGGATCCGCGCATCCGTCCCGATCAAGTCGGTGTCGTGATCGTGACCTCGCTGCGCATGCCGGACATCACGTTGCGCGCGCGCGTCGCGAGCGCCGAGCCTCTCGGGAGCGGCGGTACGCGCTACGGACTTCAGTTCCTCGACGAGGACGAACTCCACCGACAAGTCACGCCGGATTGGTTTCGTTGGTTCAGCCGTCGACGCGCGCCGCGCTTCGAGCCGCGCGCGGAGCTCGCGGCGACGCTGACGGTCTCGTGGCGCGGAGGTGAAGCGCGCGGTCGCGTCCTCGACGCGTCCGTCGCGGGTCTCGGCGTCGAACTCGATCTCGAATCCGCGCGCATGGCCGTCGTCGCGCGTGAGGTCGGCGTGTTGCTCGCGTTCCCCGGTTCCGGGGGCACGATGCGTTTGCGAGCTTCAGTGCGCGGCGCCAAGCAGGGCAGCGCGCGCGTGCGCGTCGGTCTCGAGTTCCAGGACGACGCCGGATTCGCAGAAGCTCGCCCGCGGATCGAGGCTTGGGCGGAGCGCTCGAGGGCCCCGACGCGCTCTCAGGTCGCGAGAGACAACGGATTCGGTTCCGGCGCCTGAATCGATCGCACGGCGGAGACCGTTTCGTTCGAGGGCCGCGCGACTCGGGTCATTCTCAGCGATGGGACAACTTCTCGTCGCGAGTCGCGTTCGTGTAGCCGTCTATACTGCGCGAGTTCGACCGCAGCCCGTAGACGAGAGACTTTCCCCTGGAACACCGCACGCCGGACGAATCCAACCCCCACCGGTCCGTCCTCGCATCCATCGCGGAGCGGACGGGACTCGCGCCCAAGGTCCTGTTGCCCGACTCGGATTCGGAGCACGGCACGTCGCCCGTAGTCGATCCGAGCTCAGCCGCGTCGAAGCTCGTGCCTCGAGGTCGCGGCAACTACCAACTGCTCGGCGAGATCGCGCGCGGCGGAATGGGCGTTATCCTCAAGGGTCACGACACGGATCTCGGCCGCGACATCGCGGTCAAGGTGCTCGATCCCGAGCTCGCGAAACGGCCGACCGTGGTGCAGCGCTTCGTCGAAGAAGCGCAGATCGGCGGTCAGCTCCAGCATCCGGGCATCGTGCCCGTCTACGAGCTCGGCCTCATGGCCGACGACCGGCCGTACTTCACGATGAAGCTCGTGAAGGGCCGCACGCTCGCGGCGATCCTGCAACAGCGCACGTCGCCGAGCGACAACCGCGGCCGTCTACTCGCGATCTTCGAGTCGGTGTGCCAGACGATGGCGTACGCGCATTCGAAGGGCGTGCTGCACCGCGATCTGAAGCCCGCGAACATCATGGTGGGCGCCTTCGGCGAAGTGCAGGTCGTCGATTGGGGCCTCGCGAAAGTGCTCCAACGCGGCGGCATAGCTGACGAGAAGCGCGCCAAGCAGACGCTGCACACGATCATCGAGACCGTGCGCAGTGGGCCGGGCTCGTCGGGTTCCGATTCGATCGTCGGTTCCGTGATGGGCACCCCGGCGTACATGGCGCCCGAGCAGGCTGCCGGCGAGATCGAGAAGCTGGACGAGCGCGCCGACGTGTTCTCGCTCGGCGCGATGTTGTGCGAGATCCTCACGGGCCGTCCGCCGTACGGCGACGAACTGCCCGACGCGGTCATCGTGCAAGCGGCGCATGCGATGCTCGATCCGGCGCGCGCGCGCATCGAAGCGAGCGATGCGGATCCGGCCCTGAAACGGCTGTGTCTCGGCTGTTTGATGCCGGCGCGCGCGACGCGTCCGGCGAACGCGGATGAGGTCGCGAAGGCGATCCACGGCTACATCACTTCAGTCGAATCGCGCGCGCAGAAGGCCGAGGTCGACGCGGCGGAGTCGCGCATCAAGGCGGCCGAGGAACGTCGCGCGCGACGTTTGACGCTGGCTCTCGCGAGCGCTGTCGCCGCGGCGGTGATCCTGGGCGGCGGCGGCTTCTATTACGTGACGCGGGAACGCGCGAAACGTGTGGAGCAGACGCGTTCGGCCGTCGAGACCGCGCACGGCGAGGCGATCGAGTTCACGCGCGCGGGCAAGCCGGCCGAAGCGTTGGCGTCGGCGCGGCGCGCCCTGTCGCTAGCCGAATCGGGCGCGGCGGACGCCGGAATGCTCGAGCGCACGCGCAGCTTCGTCGCGCAGGCCGAATGGGACGTGAACGCCGCGGCGCGCGAGAAAGTGCTGAACGAACAGGACGAAACGCTGCGTTCACGGCTGGTCGAACTGCGCCTCGGACAGATCGGCGCGGTCGGCAATGCGAGACTCGAACAGGAGATCGACGCGGCGTTTTCCCAAGCGTTCCAAGACTACGGCGTCGACCTCGAAGGCGCGAACCTCGTGCCGGCGATGAAGCGCATCCGCGAGCGAGCGATCGCGGAAGAAGTCGCGCTCGCGCTCGACGACTGGGGTCGCGTGCGCCGTCACGTGCACGGACGGAAATCGGAGAAGGTCGAGAACCTGCTCATCCTCGCGATGGATCTCGACCCCGACGAGGGCCGCATGCGTTTGCGCCAAGCGATCCACGAGAGCGATCTGTCCGTGTTGCTCGAACTCGCGTCCACCGAGAATCTGCCGAAGCTCGCGCCGGGTTCGATCTGGGCCTTGAGCGCCGCGCTGTGGGACGAATTCTTGGAGCAGAGACCCGTCGTTATTCGCATGTACGAACAGGCTCAGCACCTCTATCCGGGTGACTACGTGCTGCGTTCGGCCGGCGGCACGTACTTCCAGGAGAGCGCGCGCAGCGAGGATTCCTTGGCGTGGCGCACGGTTGCACTGGCTCTCCGACCGAACGACTTGGGCGCGCGCATGCGTTGGTCGGACGGACTGTTCTTCGTCGGTCGACTCGCCGAGGCCGAGCAAGCCTGCCGAGCCTGTATCGACCTCGCGCCGACGAACGCCGAGGCCTGGTACAACCTCGGGAGCACACAGTTCTTGCTGGGTGATCATGCGCGCGCGCTCTCGAGCCTCGAACGATCGCTCGCGCTGGAGAACGAGCCTGCGCGGCGCGCGGATCTCGACGTCGTGCGTTTCTTCCTGGGGATGGCCACGCGCGACGAGATCGAGCGACTCCTCGCGAGCGAGAGTCAGCCGAACATCTACGCCCTGTACCTGTACGCGCTGCTCACGCACCGCGACCCGGCGCAGCGCGACCCGGATCTCGTCCTCCGCACGATCGCGGAGAGGGACGCCGTGATCGGCACGTGGCCGTGGCGCCACCTCCTCGTCGCCATCGCGAAGATCCGGCTCGAGGATTGGCTCGGCGCGCTCGAATCCATGGACAGCATCCGCAGGTTTCCAAGCCTGATGCTGCTCCCGCCACTCGCGTACGACTTCATTCGTTCACTGATCTACAGCCATCTCGGTCGCGACGTCGAAGCCCACGGCTGGTACGAGCGCGGGGTGTTCCAGTGGGAGACGCGCACGGTCTCGAACCCGGCCGCGTGGGAACGCTCGGACGCGATGCTCTGGAAGCGCGCGGCCGAAGCGGCGCTGACGCGGTAGACCTCTAGATTTCTGCGGCGGAACAGGGCGTATTCGTCCGCGCGCACGCCGGATGTCGATCTACACTCCGACTCCGCAGTCCGGTCCGTTCCACCTCACGAGGCGAGCCCGTTGTCCCCAAAGCCCCCGCCCGACGACAAGTCACACCGCTCGATCCTCGCGCTCATCGGAGAACGAACGGGTATCGCGCCGAAGGTCTTGCTGACCGACGCCGGGTCCGAACACGGCGCGTCGCCCCTCGTCGATCCGAGTTCGGCGACCACGAAGCTCGTGCCGCAAGGACGCGGCAACTATCAGCTCCTGGGCGAGATCGCGCGCGGCGGCATGGGCGTGATCTTGAAAGGTCACGACACCGATCTCGGTCGCGACATCGCGGTCAAGGTGCTCGATCCGGAACTCGCGAAGCGTCCGGCGGTCGTTCAGCGCTTCATCGAAGAAGCGCAGATCGGCGGCCAGCTCCAGCATCCGGGCATCGTGCCCGTCTACGAGCTCGGCCTCATGGCCGACGACAGTCCATACTTCACGATGAAGCTCGTGAAGGGCCGCACGCTCGCGGCGATCTTGCAACTGCGCAAGTCACCGACGGAGAACCGCGGACGCTTGCTCGACATCTTCGAGTCGGTGTGCCAGACGATGGCCTACGCGCATTCGAAGGGCGTGCTGCACCGCGACCTCAAGCCCGCGAACATCATGGTCGGCGCGTTCGGCGAGGTGCAGGTCGTCGACTGGGGACTCGCGAAAGTGCTGCACCGCGGCGGCATAGCTGACGAGCGGCGCGCGAAGGAGACGCTGCACACGATCATCGAGACCGTCCGCAGCGGTCCCGGATCGACTGGGTCCGATTCGCTCGTCGGATCCGTGATGGGTACGCCGGCGTACATGGCGCCCGAGCAAGCGCAGGGCGAGATCGAGAAGCTCGACGA
>CAZKIY010000287.1:0-5295 GCA_964552875.1 uncultured Planctomycetaceae bacterium | reverse complement strand
ATTCGTTGTCTTGCCAGTCCCGCGGGCCGGGGGCCAGAATCGCGCGCATGGGGCCCGCGCCCGATCCGCGGGCAGAGATCGACCCGAAGGAGCGCGACCGGGCCCACGCGCACGTTGCCGCTGCCGCTAAACGAGTAGGATCGACCCGAAGGAGCGCGACCGGGCCCTCTTGGAGCGCTGGCAGCGGGCCGGGGACGTCGGCCGACCGTTTCGACCTGCGTGCCGGATCCGTTGCCGCCCGTCGAAGTTCGTTGATGCGCCGCGCGTGGATGGGTCAGGTCACTCCACGCGACTGGAGTAGCTTCCCGAGTTGCGTCCGCGCGCGTGTGTGCATCATCCGCGCGGCGTCGGGGCTCGCGGAGCCGATCGACTCGGCGACTTCTTCCCACGACGAACCGGCGTAGTCGCGCATGAGGATGAGCTCGCGATAGTTCTCGGGCAGCTCGTGCAGGCACTCTTCGACCAGGCCCTGCTCCTCCGCGTTGCGGACCTCGAGCGACGGCGTGTTCACGCGCGCCGGCGGGTCGATCGAGCTCTCGTGCTCGTTGCCGAGTCCGTCGAGCGCGATCTCGCGCGCGGACGAACGACGTTCGGCGCCGAAGTACTTCGCGCGCGCCGATATACGGTTTTGAACGATCGTGGCCAGCCAGCGGATGAGGCTGGATTCACCGCGCGTTTCGAAGCGATCGAGCGATTGGAGCGCTTCGATGAGCGCCTCTTGCGCGATGTCGCCCGACTCGACGTTGCGACGCAGGCGCGGACCGATCCGTGCTCGGACGATGCCGAGCACGCGGTCGGAGTAACGCTTGAACAGCTCGTTCCGCGCGTCCGATTGCCCGCTCTGCGCCTCACGCACGAGATCGATCGTGAGCATGTCCTTCCAAGCGCCGCCGTCGTCCATGTGCGTCAGTCCTTCTCTTTCCTGCTGACTTGCAGGATCTGTTGGAACCACTTGAGTCGGCCGTCTTTCGATGCGCCGTGCTTGGCAGCGCGTTCGAATACCAGATTCTCGTGCATCTCGCGGGCTTGTTCCGGGGTCAGGGGATCGGCCGCACCGCGCATCCGCGTGTTGGCGATGCGCTCGAACGTGGTCATCGCGCGTTCGTACGACACCGACTTGTTCGACGAGGTCCGTTCGGTATCGAGCTGCGCGAGCCAGTTTTCGATCGCGTCAGAACGCTCCTCCATCGCGAAGGTCAGGATGCCTTCCTCGGGATCCTTACCGTCGAAGCCGTAGATCTCGATCGAAGTCGGCTTGTCGCCTTCGACGAAGGCCGCCCAATCCGTCGGGAGCTCCTTCGACGGGAGGATGCGCGGCTTGCAGGCGTAGACGCTGATTTCTCCGTCCGCATTGCGAGAAAGGCCGAGGCCGTAGACCCACACCGGGACCGTCGAGTTCACTTCGACGCCCAAGAACTCGAGGTTGCTCTGGGCGGGGATCTCGAGCTTCGATTGGCTCGACGAGATCGCGACGGTCTCCTTCGACCTCGGGGTGAAGTGGAACGGCGAGAACACGAGTCCGTCCTCGCGGCCCGCGGCTTCCGCGCGCATCCACGCGCCGGTGCCGAGCGCCATCGCTCCGAGCACGAGCGCCGCGAACGCCGGCTTCTTCACGAGCCAAGTCGTGCGCTGCCAACTCGCGTGCGCACCGCTCGTGCGTGCGAATTCGTTCGGGAGCCCAGCGATGAAGCGCTCGAGGTCGCGCGCCAACTGTCCCGCCGTCGCGTAGCGCTTCGTCGGTTGCGACGCGAGCGCGCGGATGCAGATCGCGCGCAATGCACGCGGCACCGAGTTCGGCAACGTTTCGACGCGCTCCTCCGGCCCGAGGCTGACGCGTGCGAGGAACCGCAGGATATCCTCGGTCTTTTCACGCGTTTGCGCGCGCTCCAGGCTGAGCATCTCGAACAGGACGAGGCCGAGTTGGTAGACGTCCGTCCGCACGTCGGACCCGGTGCAGAGGTCGCGCGCCTGTTCCGGCGCGAAGTACTCCGGCGTTCCGCGCAGGACACCTGAATCCTCGGTGCCCGGCCTGATGCGTGCCGACAGACCGAAGTCGAGGACGACCGGATCCGCGCCGCGGCGCAGGATCACGTTGTTCGGTTTCAGGTCGCGGTGAACTTGGCCGAGCTGGTGCGCGACCTCGATGCCGGCCGCCACGGGCGCGAGGATCTGTGCGACGGTCCGCGGCCAGCTCTTCGGGTCGATGCGATCGACGGTCGGCCGCGGCGATGCGCTGACCACTTTCTGCACGTGTTTCTCGACGATATCGCGCAATCGCGGCGCGCGAGTCGTCGGATCCGCGGCCTCCTCCGCCTCCTCGCGCTTCAGTTCGTCGAGCACGCGTGCGAGGTCGATCCCCGCCACGTTGTCCATGACGATGTACGTGTGCGCCTTGTCGCGGCGGATGTCGTGCACGCGGACGACGTTCGGGTGGTCGAGCCGCGCGAGCGCCGCCGCTTCACCGTGTGCGATCGACTCCCATTCCAGAGGCGTGCCCGCTTGCGCCTGCGCGTTGAAGACCTTGATCGCGACTTCGCGCTCGAGCTCTTGATCCCACGCGGCGAACACGACGCTCATGCCGCCGCGACCGAGGATCGAGCGGATCCTGTAGCGCCCGCCGAGCAACGATCCCGGCGCGTGCTGCGGCGGAAGCGCTTTCTCCGCGAGTTGGTTCGCGCGCACGATCTCGGCGAAAGCCTTGCGGTCGACCTCGTTGGGCAAGCGCGCCGCGTACACTTCGAGCAACACCGCTTCGCCGCGCGACGCGCGCCACACGAACTCCTCCGCGAGCGCTTGACGCCGGAACCTCTCGCGCATCTCGCCGCGCGCGATCTGCGCCGCCCAGACGTCGAGGTCGGCCGTGCCGTTCTGCGCCAGCTCGACGAGATACCCGTCGAGCAACTCGTCGACGACGCGATCGGTGGGCTGTTCGTTCGGGCCGGGGTTCATGACGTTGCGACTTCCCGGAAGATCCGCGCGCCGGCAGCCCGAACGCTCGTTCGACCTGCGGGAAGCAGGGTCAGTCATGGTACGGCGGCGCCGGCGGCCGCGAGCGACGGCGGTCTGAGCCGGTGGCCGGTGGCCGGTGAGGGTGAGTGAGCGCGCCAGACTGGCCCTCGACGCGTGGCCTGCAGGCCGGCCTCCAGTCGATGAACGAGCTTGGCTCGTTCATGAAGCGGGGCCGCGGCCTCGAACCACGTTCGATTCTGCGCCTCGCGGCTCTCGCTATCGTACGACCCGCCATGTCCCGCTCCCGGCTCGCACTCCCGCTGTTCTTCCTCGCCCTGGCCGGTTGTTCGGGGTCGCCCGCGACTTCGGAGTCGCCGACGAAGCCGGCTGCGGCGCCGCAGCCGGCCGACAAGGTCGCTCTCCTCGTCGGCATCGATCGTTATCCCGCGGACGCGGGA
Organism: uncultured Planctomycetaceae bacterium; assembly: GCA_964552875.1. Lineage (GTDB taxonomy): Bacteria > Planctomycetota > UBA1135 > UBA1135 > JAEUHZ01. The sequence continues at coordinate 1,888 of CAZKIY010000287.1, read as the reverse complement.
CTCGGGCCGCTGACCGGTTGCGTGCGCGACACGGAGCGCGTGCGTGCGCTCCTCGTGGGTCGCTTCGGTTTCCGTGAGGAGGACGTCGTCGTGCTCCACGACGAGGCCGCGACGCACGAGGCCATCGTCCGCGCGTTCGACGCGAGCCTGATCCAGCGCGCGCGCTCCGGCACCGAGGCCGTTTTCTACTTCGCTGGTCACGGCTCGCGCGTGCCCGACGCGGACACGGGCCCCGAGCGCGAACCCGACGGATTCGACACGTCCTTCCTCGCGTACGACAGCCGCTCGAATGGCCGCGCGGGCGAGCACGACTTCATCGACGACGAGCTTTCCTCGCTCGTCGCCGCGTGCACATCGCGCGGCGCGTTCGTCACCGTCATCGCCGATTCGTGCCACGCCGGCGGCGCGTTGCGCGGTCCGTCGAACTTCCGCGCGCGCACGGCTCAGCAAGGGATTCACGCATTCGATCGCGCTTACGGACAAGGGTTCTGGCCGGGTGCTGTGCCCTATTACGGCGACTCGAACCGCATCGTGATGGGCTCGTCGATCCAGATCGGCGCCGCGAGCGAGAGCCAATTCGCGGGAGAGATCGACGTCGAGAACGTGTTCGGCACTTTCGAGCCGACCGGCGCGATGACTTGGACGATGGTGAACAGCCTCGAGCGCGCGCAGCCGGGCACGACGTGGGGCGACATCGCGCAGCAGACCGCGCTCGGCGTCGCGACCCTCTTGCCGTACCAGGACGTCGTGTGGACCGGGGAGGCCGACCGCGCGATCTTCGGCTCGTCGTTCGACACGACCTCGGGTTGGCGCGCCGTTGCGCTCGATGCGGCGACGGTCCAGATCGAGGCCGGTTCGCTCCACGGGATCCGCGAGGGATCCACGTTCGACATCCGCACCTCGGACGCGCGCAACACGTACGGCCGAGCGATCGCGGACCGCGTGACGTCGGTCCAGTCGCGAGCTCGATTCGAGCGCACTCCAGAGGCCGACCTGACGCGGGTGACGTTGCGCGCGATCGAAGTCGGTCGGCCGTCGGGTGAACCGCCGCTGCGGCTGTGGAGCGAGGTCGCCGGTCTCGGACCCTGGTTCGCGGGTTCACCCTGGGTCACGCAGGCGTCGAGCTTCGAGTCGGCCGATCTCGTCGTGCGTTCGGGCGCGGGCGGCTATCAGCTCTGGACGCCCGACGGGCTGTGCTTGCCGGGCTACCTGCCGATCTTGCCGCCGACGTGGTCCGACCAAGGGCGATGGGCTGGCGTCTGCGATCCGTACTGGCGTCGCGAATCGTTGTGGCGCTCGACGTCGCGGCTCGCGCTCGAATCGGGCGACATCCAGCTCGAGGTCCGCCTCGACACGCCGAACGCGAACGAACTCGGTGCGGCCGTTCCCGCCGGTTGGAATCGTTGGCTGCCGGCCGACGTTCGCGATCGGCGCGTGGTGGGCGGATCCGGTGGCGACCTGCCCATGGGCGTGTTCCGCGTCCGCAATCCCGGGCGACGGTCGGTGCGGTTGTCGGCGATCAATTTGCCCGAAGATTCCCGCTCGCGCCGCGTCATCGAACCGGCCGCCGGACGCGAGGCGCGCGTCCTCGAACCGGGCGAAACCTACGCGATTCGCGTCGGCTTCCCGGCGCCGGATCCGTGGACGCTCGACCGGCCGATGCTCGACCGCTACCTCTTCTTGGCGACGACGGTTCCGTTCGACGTCTGGACCCTCGCGTCGGACTTCGAGCTGCGCGGCGACGAGGCGCCGCTGCCGGGGGTGCTGCGTCAGGCGCAAGCGCGCTACGCGATGCGCGGGTCGGGCCCCGTGGATCTCGACCGGTCGGGTCTCGGAGTCGCGGCGATCGACGTGCACGTGCTCCGGCCCCGCGCGGTCGGCGGCGTCG
>CAZKIY010000286.1:0-5309 GCA_964552875.1 uncultured Planctomycetaceae bacterium | reverse complement strand
TCGTTCGCGATCGCGAACGAAGCGCTGCCCGTGATGCTGTTGTCGTGGACGTCGAGCGCGGTCGCGCCGCTCGTGCCGATCGCGCGCACGCCCGTGCCGCAGTTCGCGAGCACGTTGTTCGTCGCGTCGATCGTCACCGTCGAACCGTTCGTGTTGAGCGGCGAATCCTCGGCGAGGATCGCGTTGCCCGAAGCGCCCGTGACCGTCACGCGACGGATCGCGTACGAGCTCGAGCTGGCGTCACCGTAGCTGTCGTGGTTCGTCGCGACGACGCCGTGCGTACCGCCCGAGAGCGTCCCGCCCGTCACCGTGATCGTGCTCGACGTCGGGCAGTTCCACAGCAAGTAGCCGTTCTGGAAGTCGGTCGCGTCGTTGCGTTCGAGCGTGACTGCGGCAGCGCTCTGGATGCTCCAGACCTCGATGCCGTTGCTGTCCGCCGAACTCGGCGTGAGGTTCGTCAGCGTGTTGTCCGTGACGGTCCACGTCGACGCGTTCTGGTAGTGGAGGTTGACCAGGATGCCCGTGACGTCCGTGTACGTCGCGTCGCCGGCGATCGCCTGCGTGCGCGTCGTGATCGTGTTGTCGACGATCGTGGCCGACGCCGTCACCGGCTTCGGCACGTAGTAGTTGTTCGTCTGGACTCCGCGCCAGACGTCCTCCATGCAGTTGCGCTCGATCGCCGCGTAGTAGTCGTCGTAAGCGAGCACGCCGGCCCAGTAGGGGATGTTCTGGATCTGGTTCGACTCGATCGTCCCGCCGCGCGAGACGCCGCCGGCCGAGCCGACGACGACACCGAACTGGAAGAAGTTCCGCACGACGTCGTTGCGCACGACGAGCCGGTCACCGGCCATCGGCAGCATCTCCGACGAGATCGCGATGTCCGCGTCGGGGTTCGCCCCGTTCGCCGTGAAGGGCGAGGTCAGCGCCGGGTTGTCGCCGTTCAGGTCGAAGCCGTCGATCACGACGTCGTCGGCCGTCACCACGACGAAGAGCGTCGTGCCCGCGATCGTCGCTGCGCCGCTGTCCGGCATCAGGACCGACTCAGGGGAGCGCGAACCCGTGCACGGATCGACGCCGACGTTCGCGCCTTCGAGCACGAGCGTCGTGCCGATCGTCAGCGCGCCGAGGTACGTGCCGGCCGCGACGTGCACCGTGTCGTTCGCGATCGCGGAGTCCACTGCGCGCTGCACGCGCGGCGTCGGCGCGTCGGGCAGCAGGAAGGAGAGCGGCGTGACGTAGACGTGCGACGCGTTCACGCGCACGAAGCCCAGCGCGCCGTCGTCGATCGCGTGCTGCACGGCGTCCTCGACGACGTACAGCTCCAGGAGAGACATCGAGACGCTCGGCGCGAGACCGAGGCCCGCGTCGAAGCGGTTGCCCGTCGCCGGCACGTCGACCGCGACCTTCGCCATCGTCGAGGCCGTCAGACCGGCCCAGATCGGATCGAGCGTCGAGACGCCGACCTGCGCGTTCAGCGCGATGAAGTCCGCGTGACCCGCGCCGAAGTCGTTCCCGCTGACCGTGATCGCGCCGAAGGACGACGCGCTGTCGGAGTTCGCGACCTGGAACGCGATGCCCGTCTGACCGAGCGCCAGGTTGCCTTGGAACGCGTTGTTCACGAGGGCGAGGCCCACGTTCGTGTAGGGAACCTGCACTCCGTTCGTGCGTTGCTTCGTGTCGAGGCGCACCGAGCGGAAGTTCGTCGCCGTCGCAGCCGGCGCGAACGTGTTGTCGTGCACCGTCACCCCGCTCGCGCGGCCGGCGAACAGGCCGAAGTTCACGTAGTTCGTGAACTGGTTCTGACCGATCGAGAGCGTCGAGCCCGCCGTCGTCAGGTTCTTCAATTCGAGCTGCGCGAAGTCCGTCCCCGGACCGTTCGCGTTGCCCGGCAGACACACGTTCTGGTCGAACGTGTGCGCGCCGGCGAAGGCCAGGTTGTTGATCTCGCACAGACCGTTCAGCGCGTTCTGGTCGAGGTGCAGCGCGCCGGCGTAGACGTCGCCGATCTGCGCGCTGTACACGCCGGTCGACGCGTTGCCCGTCCACGTGCCGTGCGCGTTGTTCGAGCGCAAGCCACGGCCGAGCGGCGACGTGCCGACATGCGTCATCGTGTTGTTCGTCAGCGTGACGGCGTCGTAGACCGCGCCGCCGAACGAACCGAGGCGGATGCCGTAGCTGCCGAAGACCGATGCGCCGCTCGTGCGCGTGCCCGCGACGAAGCAGTCGCGGACGACGAGGCCGCTGTACGTGCCGGAGTTCGGCGCGTAGATGCCGTGCAGCGTCGTCGTCTGGTTCAGCTCGACGCGCAGGTTCTCGAGCGTCACGTTCGACGCGGTGATCGAGAAGACTTGCGCCGTGCCCGCGCCGTTGACGAGCGGACGCGTCGCCGGTGCGCCGCCGTTGCCGCGGATCGTGACCGCCTTGTTGACGAGCACGTTCTCGGTGTACGTGCCGGCCGCGACGTCGAGGACGTCACCGGGCAGCGCGAGGTTCACCGCGAGCTGGATCGTGCAGTGGTACGTGTTCTGCGTGATGTTGTGGACCGGCGCGATCACCGGGTTGTCGATGCCGCCGTCGCAGTCGTCGTCGAGGCCGTTGCCGCAGACTTCGGTCGCGCCCGGATTCACCGCGGCGTTCGCGTCGTTGCAGTCCGTGCTGTTCGCGACGTAGCCGATCGGTTGCGAGCATGCCGACGTCGTCGACGCGAGGTTGCCGTAGCCGTCACCGTCGACGTCCGCGTACCAGGTCGCGGGCGTGAGCAGCAGCGGGTTCTGCGGGCAACCGTCCTGACAGTCGACGAGCGAATCGCCGTCCGTGTTCACGTCCGAGACGCCGCAGCCGCAGATGCCGGGTGCGATCTTGCTCGCGTCGAGCGGACAGCCGTCGATGCAGTCGGCCGTCGCGTCGCCGTCGGTGTCCGTGTCGGGCACGCCGCAGCCGCAGATGCCGGGCGACGTCTTGTTCGGATCGAGGGGACAGCTGTCACCCGCAGCGGCGAGGAAGCCCGAAGGCTGCGTGCAGGACTGGACCGTCGTCAGCGGATCGCCCGCGCCGTCGCCGTCCGCGTCGCCGAACCAGATCGCGGCGGACGGATCGAAGACGATGTCGCCGAACGGCGCGTTGTCCGCGGTGTCGACGACGCACAGTTCCTTCTCGGGGTGCGTCACCGCGCCGACGAACGTGCCCGAGCAGGGGACGTAGACGCCGCCGGTGCCTTCGTTCCAGATGCCGAGGCGCGCGGTCGGTCCGGGGATCGGCACGCACTTGAAGCTCGTGTTGCCGACGTCGAGCGGAGTCGCTCCGGTGTGCACGACGCGCAACGAGGTCTCGAAGTACTGGCTGATGCCGGGGTACGAGATGCCGTCGAGGTCGACGTTCGAGAACGTGACTCCGGAGAGATCCGAGTACTGCTGGATCGTCAGCGCCGCCTTGCTCGGCATGCCGGTCACGCTGACGTTCGTCAGCGCGACGGTGCCCAGCGGCGTCCACGTCGCCGTGTTGGCGAACACGCCGCGACCGCGGAACTGGATCGGGAACTGACCGTCCGCGTCGACCGTGACGTTCGTCAGGGACGCATTGCCGTTGAACCCGAAGAACGAGATGTCGCCCTCGCCGTTGTTGACGTAGCCGCCGTTCTGAGTGAACGCGCAGTTCGTGAAGGCGAGGCCGGTCGAGGTCAGCGTGTCGACGCCGCCGAACCCGAAGCCGTTGGCCCCGTTCTGCACGAAGTTCGTGCTCGTGACCGCGAGCTGCGAGAACGAAGTCAGCGAGGACGCGATGCGCAGGCCCGCGTTGCCGTTCGCCGACAGCTCGCACTGGTCGATGTGCACGTCGTTGGACGCGCCCGAGCTGGTGAACGCGATGCCGCTGCCGTTGTTGCGCGCGGTCACGTTTTCGAAGCGCAGGAAGCTCGCGGGCGAGGACGCTTCGACGCCGCTCGAACCGCCTTGCGCGCGCAGCTCCTTCACGACGAGGCGCAGACCCGCGCTCGCGCCGCCGGTCTGGAGGCGCAACACCGGCAGGCCCGCGTTCGCCGCGACGAGGATCGTGTCCACGGCCGGGTTGCCCGAGACCGCGTTACCGCCGCTGCCCGCGCCGTCGAGCGCGAGGCGCTTCGTGATCGTCACGTTCTCCGTGTACGTGCCGGGGCGGACGTGGACCGTGCCGCCCGCGACGACGAGGTCCTGACCTTCTTGCACGCGCGTGACCGCGCCGACCTGCGCCAGCTCCGCGGTCACGGTCAGGCTCGAGAAATCACCTTGGAAACCGAACGTGCCGAACCCGCTGTTCGTGTCCACGCCCGAGTCGAGATACGGCGTGAAGTCGACGTTCGCGGCGCCGACACCCGCGATCTGCGGCGCGCCGCCGGGATTCGTCGACGTGCCGCCGTAGGCGACCGGGATCTGTGTCGAGTACGGAGGATCGACCGGGTTCGTGTTCGAGACGATGGGCGTCGTCGTCCCCAGCCAGTTCGCCGAGAAGTCCTTCGGCGCGAGCGTCGTCATCCGGTCCTGGATGTCGGCGATCCAGTTGCCGGCGATCGCGTTGCCGCTGAAAGCCGATCCGGCTGCGCCTTGCGCCGGCGGGAGATCGAGGAACAGGACGCCGGTCGTCCAATTGCCCTGGATCGAGTTCTCGAAGATCGAGCAGTTCGTCGTCTGGTTCCGCAGGATCATCCCCGTGCGGTTGTCGTCGATCACGTTGTTGTAGACCGAGATCCCGCTGCAGGCGTTGATGTCGATACCGGTGCGGTTCCCGACGATGAGGCAGTTGCTGACGATGCCGCTGGTGCGGAGCTGAATGCCGACGCCCGCGTTGTTCAGGCCGTCGTTCCAGTCGGCGACCGTGTTGCCCTCGCGCGTGATCGTGAATCCGTCGAGGCGGATTCCGTCGGCGAGGAACTGGAACGTTCCGGCCTGCGAGTTCACGCTCGCACGCACGCCGCGCACGATCGACGAGCCCGCGCCCGCACCCTGGATCGTGACCGCTTTCATGACCGCGACGTCCTCGGTGTACGTGCCCGGTGCGACGATCACCGTGCCGCCCGGATCGACGGCGTTCACTCCGCCCTGGATCGTGGCGAAGGCGTCGAACCCGATCGACGTGCCCGGGCCGGGCGGGTTCGTGCCGTTCGGCAGCCCGACGAAGTTGTCGTCGACGTAGACCGTGCTCGGCAGCGGCAGTGCCGCACTCGTCGTGGGCTTCGCGCTGGAATCCCCGGCCAAAAGCGCGGTCGCGGCGACGAGGAGAGTGGCGGAGACGAACGAACGAACGAACCGCGGCAATGCCGAAGTGATCGCGAGCATGGG
>CAZKIY010000285.1:0-5336 GCA_964552875.1 uncultured Planctomycetaceae bacterium | reverse complement strand
CACCTTCGCGCTCCGGGACGCGAGGACGGCGGAGGGGAGCCTGACTCGGTACCGCGGTACCGCCCGCGGTACCGCCCGGTACCGCTGCCCGAACCACGGCTCACCTTCGCGCTCCAGGACGCGAGGACGGCGGAGGGGAGCCTGACTCGGTACCGCGTGACTCGGTACCGCGACTTCAACACGACGGGTTTCCTGCCCTCGCGCACCATCGGCGACAAAGTCGAGATCAAGGGCGCGACGATCCAAATCAAGGCCGCGAAACGCGTGTTCTCGTTCACCGAGGGTCATCCGATCGCGGTGAAGATCAAGGACGTGGACTTCCTCAAGCTGCAAGTGCTGGTCGAACTCGCCTGAGGAGCGTGCACGCGCGCGCAGCGCTCGCTACCCTCCGCGCATGTACGAGACAGCCCTTACGATCCACAACGTCCTGCGCCTCGCCGTCCTCGTCGTATCCGCGTGGGTCGTGGTGCGCGCGGTCAGCAGCTGGCTCGGCAACAAACCGTGGGTCGCGGGCGACCGACGGAGCATGCTCGTCCTGATGATCCTCGTGGACGTGCAGTTGACGATCGGGATCCTGCTGCACTTCGTGTGGTCGCCGGTCACGACGAACGCGTTCTCGAACATGGGCGCGGCGATGAAGGACGCTTCGGTGCGCAAGTTCCTGGTCGAGCACCCGATCCTGATGATCGCCGGCATCGCGCTCGTGCACGCCGCGAAGATCATGAACAAGCGCGCGACGAAGGACTCGGTGCGCCACCGCCGCACGGCAATCTTCGTCGGGATCGCGCTGCTCCTCTTCTTCTTCGGCACGTCGTGGCCGTGGTCGGCGACACCGCGCCCGTGGCTGCGCTTCGGCGGCTGAGACGCTAGACTCTTGGGCTCACGCGCCCATAGCTCAATTGGAAGAGCTTCGGTCTTCGGAACCGACGGTTGCAGGTTCGAACCCTGCTGGGCGTACCACTCAAGGCTCGGGCAGAGGCCGTCCCCGCGGTCGGCAATCTGCTCTCTCGCTCGCTCGGATGGGGTTGGTGGATCTCACAGCGTCAGGATGACCGTTGAGGCATCAGGTCTTGGCGATCTTCCCGACCGCGATGCGTGCCATCCTCTTTCCTCGTGATAATGGCCGCCCCTTCCCTTCCTTCGCCAGAGCTGTCGGTGCGACATCGGCTTCAGGTGGGTGACGTCATTGTGTTCGTGTTTTTGTTTTTGACTTCACACAGACCTGGGAAGGCTGCACATTCCGGGCCCGGCCCGCCTGATGTTGAGATTGTCTCTCTTCAGGGTGGCTCGCCTAATTGAGTCTTTGTACTAGGAGTTCATATTTCCATGCTCCGCATCATGCACGTGTGTTCGGTGGCGGCGTTTATCGCGTTGGCTGCAACGATTACCTTCGCGCTGGTGACGCCGTCGTCAGGTTCAACCACGGAAAGTTCAACAACCCAGACACCTGAGCCTGAGAACCCTGCTCTCACCGCCGTTCATGACTCAACCGCGATTTAACTCCCTTCGGTGTCCACGTTGAGTCGTATCGTGAGGACCTCTGACGAAATGATCGGATCGAAGGTGTACGTAGGCGAGGATCTTGCGACCCTCAAAGACCTGACCTGGGGTATTGATAAAGATGGCCTCGTTCAAGTCGCTTTCGTTGCCTTTGAAGCCAAGAACGGTTCCATTCAGACTGTTGCGAGCCCTCTTGCCTTTGGTAAACTCACACGCAGGGTTGAGGACCTCGGGGGGTACCTCTTTCGTTTCGAAGGGTTTGACGAGGCACGACGCGTTGACAGCATCGAATACGCGATTGATGCCGATGGCCATCTGGTCGTCGCCTATCTTGACTGTGATGACCTTGATGGGGGGCGCCGAGTCATCGACAATCTTCTAGGTTTCGCTTGCTGTCGCCTCGGTAGTGCGCTCACTTGCTTCGGAAGTGCTTGTACCGTGCCTAATATTTGCAGCGGCACGCCTGGGAAGTGCTCCTGTTCTAGCGGAGGGAACTGTTCAACCATCGTGATCATCGGCTGTCGCGGTGGGTGTCCTGGCGGAAGTAGTGAATGCACAGGCGCCTGCACGAACAACCCCGCGCACTGCCTGTGTGATTAGGCAGTGTGGAGCAACGGTGACTTAGGCACGAGGCGCATGGAGACCAAATGGGACAAGCGGGCAACCGGCGCAGTGTAATCCTAGGACTATTCATCGCCTTGGCCCTCGTGGGCTGCGCACTTGTGTGGCTGAATATGAGATCGGCCTTCATCGCGCGGCCGCCCGACTTCCATCCGGGCGACCGCGCCACAGCAGGAGCCGATGAAGTCGTGCTGACGGATTCCCTCGTCGAAACCACTCGTCAACGTGGGTCACTACACGATGACGCGGCGCTCGCTGACATCACAGGGACAAGTGTGTCGGGCCGAGTTCTCGACATCACGGGGCGCCCCGTTCCGAACTGCGAGGTCGGCATCGCAGGAGGTTACACCTTCCCGTGGAGCCTGCGCGACGTCGTATTGACGACCACCGACCGAACAGGCACGTTCGTCTGTGCGCTCCGGCCGCCCGCGACGCTCGTCGGCCGTACGGGTTCGATGACCACGCTGATCGCGGCACGCGTGGACAGCGTGCCGATCGAGCCTGTGACCCTCGTCCTCGGCAAGGTCGTCGTCGTTGGCGGATGCGTGGTGGACGAAGCTCGTAATCCTGTTGTAGGCGCACGTATCGAATACCTCGTGACTAGCGAGTGCATTGCGCGGCTCGGGAGCGGAGTCGACCGAGCCATGATGTTCCCGAACACGTTCTGCGTCAGCGATGCTCACGGCCGCTTCGCATTTGACGGTCTCATCGCGATTCCCGGCGCGCGTTTGGAAACGACCAGCCCGGGCTTCAGGTCACAGAGCGATGCAGTCCCGGATTCGTCCACGGGTTCGTTCGAGATCGTTCTGGCACTCAGTGGAACGGGCGGCGATCTCCGCGCAATCGTGCGCGACGAGGCGGGTGTGCCGTTGCCCGATGCGTCGGTACGAATCGCACTGACCGCCGCGACCTCGGATGGGCTGGGAGCGTTCACGATCGCGGTGCCGGACCAGCTCTCGCCCGGCGTGCAACTCGTCGTCGTGCGAACGGGATACGTGCCGCGAATCATCCGGGCCCCGGAACTGCGCTCCCTGCTCGCCGCTCGCGGACCGGAGCCCGTGTCCATCGTCCTCCGTGGTCCCGCCTTGAGCATCGAGGGGATCGTCCGGTCGGGGAACGGCGGGAACCTCACCGACTGGAGGGTGAGCCTGCTCGATCCCACGCCGCTCATCGGCGAGTGGTCGAGTGCGGGTTGGATCGAGAACGATGGGAATCCGCAAGTCCGCGTGGATCCCGAGGGCCGATTCCGCATCGACGGCCTCGACGATCGGCTCTACGACATCATCGCCTTCGATTCGGCGTCGCTCGTCAGCGTGCGCGGGCTCGACGTGCCAGCGGGCCGTCGAGATGTGGAGTTGCGAGTCGATGACGATGCGTGGCTCGAGTTCGTGGCCGGCCGAGTCACTTCGCTCGACGGGCATGCACTGGCAGGAGTTCGCGTCCGGCAGATCCTCGTCACGACGACGGACGGCAAGGCGAAGGAAATCACGGGCTGGTTGACGGGCAGCAAGTACAGCTTCGGCAAGAGCGCGGTCACGGACGAAGAGGGGGCGTTTCGTCTCGAGCACGTGCCTCGCGGGCCGCTGCAGTTCTCACTGGAAGGGGACGCGATCCTGCCCGCGGTCGTGTTCGCGATGGAAGGCGCGGATCCGTCGGCACTGCGACTCGCCGTGGCGGCGAGAAAGGTGCTGCGCGTCGAACTGGGCTCGTTTTGGACTCGCAGCGTTCTCTTCGAGGTGCTCGACCAGAGCGGCGAGAAGCTCCACGTCTACACACTGGCAAGGAACCAGTTCCAGTCGTCGATCCTCTATCCGCTCGAGTCGCCGACGAGCCCCGATCTCGCCGTGTCGGAGTCGGCGCGAGTCCTGCGCCTTCACTGGAGCACGGAACGCATCCAAGACATCGCGATCGCGTTCGATGCGCAAGGCGTCGCGATCGTGCGACCCTGATCCGGGGAATACGGGGGTCGAGACTTCCGAGATCGGCAGAGCCGCGTCGCAGCGGGATCGGTTGGCGCCGATGGAGATCTCGACGGGAGCCCGCGCGTCCCGCCGAGAAGCGAAGTCGTCGCCACCATCGCTCGACACGCGGCGTGGCGAGATCGTCAGGAACTGTGCTCCTGCGTTCGGATCACGAGCAAGCGCAACTCCGTCATCGATTCGATCGCATAGCGCACGCCCTCGCGGCCGAAGCCCGACTCCTTCACGCCGCCGTAGGGCATCGAGTCGACGCGCCAACTCGGTACGTCTCCGACGAGGACGCCGCCGACTTCCAGGACGTCCCACGCTCTCAACGCGTGCGACAAGGTGTTCGTGAACACACCGGCCTGCAGGCCGAAACGGCTGCGATTCGCTTGGGCCAACGCTTCCTCGAAGTCCGTGAACGTCGACAGCACGGCGACGGGCCCGAACGCTTCGTCGCACGCGAGCGACGCATCCTCGGGCACGTTCTCGATCACCGTCGCGTCGAGCACGGCGCCGCGTCGCGTTCCGCCGCACAGGACTCGCGCTCCGCGTGACACGGCCTCGGCGATCCAGCCTTCGAGGCGCACGGCCTCCGACTCCGAGATCAACGGCCCGATCGACGTGCGTTCGTCGTGCGGATCCCCCGAGATGAGCGCGCGCGTCGCAGCGACGAACTTCGCGCGGAAGGCGTCGGCGATGTCGGCGTGCACGAGAATGCGCTGCGCTTTCACGCACGACTGGCCGGATTGATAGAAAGCGCCGAACACGATGCGCGCGACGGCGTCGTCGAGGTCCCAATCCGAATCGACGATGCAAGCGGCGTTGCCGCCGAGTTCGAGCACGACCTTCTTGCGACCCGCGCGCTGTTTCATGTCCCAGCCGACCGCGCCGCTGCCGGTGAAGGAGAGGAGCTTGAAGCGTTCGTCCTCGACGAGCGGCGCGGCGTCTCGGCTCGCGAGCGGGAGGATCGAGAAGAAGTCGGCGGGGAAATCGAGCGCTGCGGCCGCTTCGGCGATCGTCTCGCCGATCGCGAGCGCCCCGAGCGGCGTCGCGCTCGCGGGCTTCAGCACGAACGGGCATCCGGCTGCGATCGCGGGCGCCACTTTGTGCGCCACGAGGTTCAGTGGGAAGTTGAACGGCGAGATCAGTGCGCACGGACCGATCGGGACGCGGCGCGTCATCCCGCGGTAGCCGCGCGCGCGCGGCGTCACTTCGAGCTCGAGCACTTGGCCTTCGATGCGCGTCGCTTCC
>CAZKIY010000284.1:0-5341 GCA_964552875.1 uncultured Planctomycetaceae bacterium | reverse complement strand
CACGATTTCGAGCAAGTCCTCGCGGCCACGTTCGCACCGCACGAGCGTTCGTTGCGCGTCGTCGTCCGCGGTGAGGGTTCGGCCGCCGCCGTCGTGCGCGTGGCGCGCGTGGACTCGGGCGAGGCGCTCGACGCGGCGCCGACGGACGATCCCGAGCTCGAAGGTGCGAGTCGTCACGCCTTCCGTGCACGCGGCCTCTCGCGCGGCTTGCACCGCGTCCAGGTCGGCGCGCCGACGCGCGGCTGGATCGACGCGGGCGTGGTCGAGATCAGCGGCGGCCGTGGATCCGAGGTCGTGGAAGTCGAACTCGGTGACTGCGCGAAACTCGAGATCACGAATGGCGACGTCGCGCGCTTGCGCCTCACCGGACACCGAGCGGGCATGCGGATCGCCTCGCCCGATGTACGCGCGCAGGACGGCGGTTCGCTCAGCGCGACTCCGGGCTCCTACGAACTGCTCGTTTGGCGCCGCGAACTCGTCGGAACGCTGCGAACGATCGATCTGGCTGCAGGTCTCGAAGCACGCGTCGAGTGATCCCCGTGGATGCTCCGAATCGGGCTCGTTAGCCGGTCAAGCGCTGGCGCGAACCTTCACGTTCTCGCCGACCCAGTTCAGCATCCCGCGCAGCTCGTCGAAGTCGGTGTGGCGCATGCGCACCCACGCGTTCGACATGTAGCCGCCCTCGACCGAGCCCGTGGCCGAGCCGGGCGAGGGGAAGTGCGAGTCGAGGATCCAACGTCCGTAGCGCGACTTCATCGCATCCACGCCTTCGTAGCTCGCGATGCGACCGTCGCGATCGGGCCGGAGCGCGATCATTCCAGCTGAGAACTCACGCGATGGGCGCTTCGCGACACGGCCATGCACGATCGCGTTGGCCCACTCGGAGTAGAGGTCCATGCCGTTCGCGGCCGAGTAGAGATCCCACACGCGCACGCCCGGCGGACGGCAGCCGATCTCGCTGAATTTCAGGCCTTTCGGGCCGAAAAACCACTCCATGTGCGTCGCCGACGTGCCGATGCCGAGCGCCTGGATGACTTGCTGGCCCATCTGCTTCACCTCGTCGTAGGACGAGTCCGCGATACGATTCGTCACCAGGATCTGCGGTGAGATCCAGCGCGTGCGCATCGCCTCGAGCACGTTGGGGAAGTAGTGACACGCGAAGTCGGCGACGACTTGACCCTCGACGGCGAGCGTGTCGTAGAAGCCCTCGTGGCCTTCGATGAATTCCTCGACCGCGACGGCCGCGCCGCGATCGACTTGAGCGTCGCGAATCGTGCGCTCGAGCTCTTCGCTGTCCGCGGCGCGATACGTGCCCGACGCGCCCGCGGCCGCGCGGGGCTTCAAGATGACGGGGAAGCCGACCTGGTTCGCGAACGCGCGCACTTCGTCCGCGCTCGACGTGCCGATCGATTGCGCGCACGAGACTCCGGCCGCGCGCAGAGCGTCCTTCATCGCGGGCTTGTCGCGGCAGAGGAACGCCGTGCGCGTGCTCGTACCCGGGATGTTGCACGCTTCGCGCACCTTCGCGGCCGTCTCGATGTGCGCTTCGACGGTCGACTCCATGCGATCGACCCAACCGCGTGACTGGATGCGCTTGACGGTGTCGTGCATCGACTCGAGGTGCGTGACGGAGCGCACTTGCTCGTAGGCGCTGAGCCAACCCTTCAGCTCCGAGTCGAGAGCATCGACGTGACTCTCGCCGATACCCGTGACGCGCGCGCCGACTTGATGGAGGGCGCGCACGAAATCACGCTGGTTCCGGGGGAAAGCGGGCTCGACGAAGACGACGTGCATAGGGGGGCTCGGTAGGGGGGCAGGGAGAACCCGCTGAAGGATACTGAACAACGCCCACAGTTCAGGTCACATGCTCGGTCTATCGATGCGCTGCACGGCTGACCGTCTCGGCCCCGCTCATTGCTCTGGGTCGACGGTGCTGCTCCATCTTCGATCGGCATGCCACCGCGCCCGAGGCTCGGAACTGCTGTGAGCGAGTCCCTGTTCGTTCGATTTCGTGAGCCATAGGCTTATCGCTCACCTTGGCATGGAGCCCTCCTGGCCAACGTGAGCGAGACGTCCCAGACCGTGAGACCCGACGGTCTCCAGATGAGTGCGGGTTTCTTCTGGACGAGCTTCTCGCCGTGAGATCGATGGTCACGCGCATCAGTCGGAGGCGGGCTGTACCCGGCCTCCTTCGACCGACGCGCGCTCAGTCCCGCTATTCGACGATGGGCTCGCCAGCACGGAGGAGCCGCTCGATCGTGCGCCATCCGCGGTCGAGCGATCGCTGGAGACGCTGATTCGACGAATTGCCGAGTGTGATCCAGCTGATCGCTGGAGGCGGACCGAGGCGCAGCACCAAGTCCACGAAGTCAGAGTCCTTCGTCACCACGACTACGCCTGCCCCGCGCGCAGCGTCGAAGATTTGGCGATCGCGGGCGTCCCTCGAGCCGTTTCCTGTAGAGCCATCGCGTCGACCCCGAATCGAACGGACAACCAGCTGGCGAACGCCGGAGAGATCTGGGCGTCGATCCAGAGCTTCACGCCGCGAGCGTCGGGTGTCCCACGCGCTGGCTTGCCTAGCGCAGCGCGGCCAGGACGTCGTCACGCTCGAGGTCTGGTAGTTCCGCGACAACTTGTTCGCTCGACATGCCACTCGCCAGGAGGTCGAGCACGTCGACGACGCGGATACGCATGCCTCGAATGCAAGGACGCCCCCCGCACTGCTCCGGGTCGGTCGTGATGCGCTTGAGTAGGTCTCCGTCTTCCATCGAGATGCCTCGTGACCGTCCAGTCGAGCCTCGGCCGCGAGAGGTTGTGCGCCCGCCGGTCCCGAGTCGTCGTTCTCGGCTTGGCGCCGTGATTCGCAGTGCGCTCACAGCGCCGGCAACCGCCGATACATTTCGACGTACTTCAGGATCTGTCGCTCCCACGAGTAGTCCATCGCCATCCCGTTCTGTTGCAGCGTGCGCCATTGGACGGAATCGCGATACGTGCGGAGCGCGCTCTCGATCGCCTTCGTCAGCGCGTGCGCGTCGAACGCGTCGAACACGAAGCCCGTGCCCTCGCCCGTGCGCGGATTCCAATTCGTCACCGTGTCTGCGAGCCCGCCGGTCCGGCGCACGATCGGCGCGGTCCCGTACTTCAGCGAGTACATCTGGTTCAAGCCGCACGGCTCGAAGCGTGACGGCATCAGGAACATGTCCGATCCGGCTTCGATCCAGTGCGCGAGGTCCTCGTCGTAGGCCTTGCGGTACGCGACCTTCTCTGGGAACGCGTTGGCGAGCCACTCGAAGTACTTCTCGTAACGTTCCTCGCCGCTGCCTTGCACGACGAGTCGTATGTCCTCGCGTTGCAGGAACACCGCGAGCGAATCGTGGAGGAGGTCGAAGCCCTTCTGTGCGGTCAGTCGCGAAACGATGCCGAGCACCGGTGCGCGCTCCGTCGGCGGCAGTTCCATCCTTTTGAGTAGCGCGGCCTTCATGCGCGCCTTGCCGGAGAGATCGTCGGGCGTGAAGCGGTGGGGGATGCGCGTGTCCGTCGCCGGATTCCACACGTCGTAATCGACGCCGTTCAGGATGCCGAACAGGTGGTCGTCGCGATCCCTCAGCATGCCTTGCAGACCCATGCCGAGTTCGTCGCCTTGGATCTCCTTCGCGTACGTTCGACTCACCGTCGACAGCGCTGTGGCGTACGTGATTCCGGTCTTCAGGAAGCTCACGACGCCGCGCTTCACGTCCTCTTGCCACAAGAGGTGGCGCTCGTTCCACAGATTGAGATCGTGAAGGACGTCGAGCGGGAAATTGCCCTGATAACCGTTGTTGTGCAGCGTCAGGAGTGTGCGCGTCTTGGCGAACAGCTTGTCCCAACCGTAGACGGTGCGCAGATAGAGGGGCGCGAGCGCCGTGTGCCAATCGTGCGCGTGCACGACGTCCGGCGCCCACTGCGTGTATTGGCAACTCTCGATCGCGACGCGAGTCAGGAAGGCGAAGCGCAGATGTTCGTCACCGTCCGCTGCGTAGATTCCTTCGCGTTCGTACAACTCGGGACAGCGGATGAACCAGGCGCGTGCGTCGCTCTTCGGTAGCGGAGCGGACCACGCCGACCACGTGAGCTTGCGAGCGCCGCATTGCATCGGGATCTCTTGCAGTCCCTCCACGGGTTCGAGCGCGATTCCCGAGGTGCGCACGCGCTTGTAGAGAGGCAAGACGATGCGCGGCTCGTGTCCCGCCTTGAATAGGTAGCGCGCGAGCGCTCCGGTCACGTCGGCGAGACCGCCGGTCTTGGCGAAGGGCGCGACTTCGGACGACGCGATGAGGACACGAAGAGGGGGCATGCGGGTGACGGCTCCGTTCGACGGAGTGTAGAGTGCCCGGATGCAGAACGTCATCTTCGTCGCGCCCTTCGCGCTGGAAGCGACCATGCGCTTCCTGCGACCGGCGCTCGCGCTGCCCGGTGCGCGCGTGGCGTTGATCGGTCAGGAGCCGGTCGATCGCCTGCCCGCGGAATTGCGCTCGAAGCTCGCCGGTCACTACCGCGTCGACGATGCGATGCAGGTCGACCAACTCCTCACCGCCGTGCGCCATCTCGCGAGGCCCTGGAACGGCAAGGTGGACCGCGTCGTCGCGATCCTCGAGCAGTTGCAGGTGCCGGTGGCGGAGGTCCGCGCCAAGCTCGGACTGCCCGGTCTTTCCGTCGAAGCAGCGCTCAATTTCCGCGAGAAAGCGCGCATGAAGAACGTTTTGCGCGCCGCCGACCTGCCCTGCGCGCGACACCGTTTGTGCTCCAGCGACCGCGAAGCCTTCGCGTTCGGCGATTCGTCGGGATTCCCGATCGTCGTCAAGCCGCCTGCGGGCGCGGGCGCCAAGAACACGTTCCGCGTGGATTCGAAGGAACAGCTCACGAGCTGGCTCAAGACCTCTCCCATTCGCGCGGAGCAGCCGCTGCTCCTCGAGGAGTTCATCCAGGGCGAGGAGTACTCGTTCGACACGGTCACGATCGACGGCCGCCACGTCTTCCACTCGATCGGCCGCTATTCGCCGACGCCGCTCGACGTCCTCCTGAATCCGTGGATCCAATGGGTCGTCTACCTGCCGCGGCGCATCGACGGACCGGAGTTCGCCGGCATCCGGGCCGCTGGACCCAAGTCGCTCGACGCACTCGGAATGAACACGGGCCTCTCGCACATGGAGTGGTTCCGTCGCAAGGACGGGTCGGTCGCGATCTCCGAAGTCGGCGCGCGGCCGCCGGGCGCGCAGTTCACGACTTTGATGAGCTACGCGCACGACCACGATTTCTATCGCGCGTGGATCGAGCTCATGGTGTTCGACACGTTCACGGTGCC
>CAZKIY010000283.1:0-5399 GCA_964552875.1 uncultured Planctomycetaceae bacterium | reverse complement strand
TGGCAGAAAGAGATGCGCGCGGCGAAGGACCAGGAGGCCCAGCAGAAGATCTGGAAGTCCCGCCCCGGCCCGGAGTTCCTCGCGGGCTTCAAGGAAGTCGCCGTCGAGGCCAAGGGCACCGAGACGGCCGAGAAGGCTTGGATCGAAGTGTTCGAACTCGCGACGGAGGACAACAAGATCGAGGACGCCCAACTCGCACTCGATGCGATCGTCGCGGATCACGTCACGTCGCCGAACTTGGCCGCGTTCGCGAGCTCGTTGGGCTATGCGGGACAGCAGATCGGACGCGCCCAGGTGGCCGAGGCACTGCGCACGATCGTGCAGAAGTCGCCGCACAGGACGGTGCAAGCTCCCGCGCTCTTCTCGCTGGGCACGACTCTGGTCGAGAGCAGCGTCGCCGGAGAGAAGGCCGAGGCCCGCAAGGCTCTCGAGCGCGTTCAGAGCGAGTTCGCTGACGTGAAGCCCAAGCGGGGACCGGCCTACGCCGAACGCGCGAAGGGTTTCCTGTTCGAGATGGATCACCTCCAAATCGGCATGACGGTCCCGGACTTCGAGTCGATCGACGAGAACGGTCAGAAGTTCAAAGTCTCCGACTACAAAGGCAAGGTCGTGGTCCTCGATTTCTGGGGCAATTGGTGAGGCCCTTGTCGTGCGATGCTGCCGCACGAAAAGTCGCTCGTGAAGCGACTGGAAGGCAAGCCGTTTGCTCTGCTCGGGATCAACAGTGATGGTCCCGTCGACGAGGTGAAGAAGATCCTGGCCGAGAACGAGATCACCTGGCGCCAGGCCATCGACGAGGACACGAGTGGCAAGTGGGCGACCGCTTGGAACGTCCAAGGTTGGCCGACGATCTATGTCCTCGACCACAAGGGCGTCATCCGCTATCGCGACGTCCGCGACGACGAGATGGATACGGCCGTGACGAAGCTGCTCGCCGAGATGGAGGCGAAGTGAGCTGATTCCGGCGGAGAAGTCGTAGCGTCGTCGATGCCACGCCTTCTCCGATCCCAGTGACGACGTGCGGGCTCGCCGGAGGTGACTCTGGTGGGTCCGCATTCGTTTCGTAGGATCCACCGTGGATGTTGGACAACACGCGATCGACTCTGCGCTTCGACGCGGTCTTGGCCGTGCTCGTCGTGGTCGCGGCCTTCGGCGTGCGTCTCGCGTACATCCTCCAAGCCCGCGCTTGCCCGATGTTCGACGGGCTCGTGGTCGACGGCCTCTCGTACTGGCGCTGGTCGAGCGACCTCGTCGCGGGCGACTGGTTGGGAACGCGGACGTTCTATCAAGCACCGCTCTATCCGTACTTCCTCGGAGTCGTGCGCGTGCTGTTCGGCGACGATTTGACGAGCGTGCGCGACCTCTGGAGCGTGCGCATCGTCCAGATCGTCCTCGGCTCCGTGGCCTGCGGAGTGCTCGCCGTCGCCGGACGACGTTTCCTCGGCCGCGGCACGGGCGTGGCGACCGGAGCGCTCGCAGCTCTCTATCCCCCGGCGATCTTCTTCGATGGATGCATCCAGAAGGCGGGCATCGGATTCTTGTGGATGGCGCTGCTCCTGCTCGGGCTCGCACTCGTCGTCGAGCGCGCGACGATCGCTCGGTGGATCGGCACGGGCGCGGCGCTCGGCGCGTTGATGTTGACGCGCGAAGAAAGCGTGCTCCTCGCGCCGGCGCTGCTCGCTTGGTGCGTCCTCGACGCACGCGGTCGGACTTTCAAGCGTCGCGCAGGACACGCTGCGGCATTCGTGCTCGGCCTCCTCTTACTGCTCGGACCGGTCACGGTGCGGAACGGCGTCGTGGGCGGCGAATTCGTGCTCACGACCTCGCAAGCGGGACCCAACTTCTACATCGGCAACAACCCTCGTTCCGATGGGACGTACGTTCCTCTGCGCGCCGGTCGACACAATCCGGAGTACGAGCGTCAGGACGCATTCGAGCTCGCCGCCGCAGAAGTCGGTCACGAGCTCACGCCGAGCGAGGTTTCGCGCTTCTGGATCGCGAAATCGTTCGGCTGGATTCGCGACGAACCCGCAGCGTGGCTCGCGTTGATGGGGCGCAAGGCGGCGCTCCTCGTGAACGCCTACGAGCTGCCCGACACCGACGACATCTACTTCTACGAGCGCTACGTGCCCGTGCTCCGCGTGCCTTTCGCGATCCTGCACATGGGCATCCTCGTTCCCCTCGCGACACTCGGGTTCGTGCTGACGTGGTCGAGGAGGCGCGAGCTCCGACCGCTCTACCTGGTCCTCGGCGTGCTCGCTGCCGGCGTGGTGCTGTTCTACGTGTTCGCGCGCTACCGCTATCCGGTCGTCTCGAGCCTGCTCGTGTTCGCGGGAGCAGGGCTCGCGGGAGTCGTCGTCCGGGTCCGCGCGCGCGAATGGCGCTCACTCGCCGTCCCGGCGGGTGCCGCATTGCTCGCCGCCGTCGCAGCCAACGCGTGGACGCCGTATGCGCGCGACCACTCGCTCCCCGCGTCGCTCGCCAATGCGTCCGTCGTTCAGAAACAGCTCGGAAACGCGGCACTTTCGGTCGAACTCGGCGAGCAAGTGGTCGCGCTGCGGCCGGCTTCGTCGGAGTACTGGGGCAACCTCGGCCTCTCGTACATGGGCCTCGAGCGATACCGAGACGCTGTCCGAGCGTTCCGTCGTTCCCTCGAGCTCGGATACCCGGAGCCCGCGCGCGCACACCTGCGCTTCGGGACCGCACTCCTGAAGGCGGGTGACGCGGCGCGCGGGCTCCAAGAGATCGACTCCAGTCTCGCGATCCTTCCCGACGATCGAGAAGCCCTGGGTTCGCGCGCCCGAGCTCTCGTCGAACTCGGACGATCCGTCGAAGCCGTCGCCGTGCTGCGCGCGTTGGCGCGGACACCAACGGATCGCGAGACGAAGCTACGTTTGGCCTGGACCCTCGCGACGGCGCACGACCCTCGGGCGCGAAACGGTGCGGAAGCCCTGACGATGGCCGTAGCCCTCGATCGGGAGGCCAAGGGCCGAGATCCGCGGGCTCGTGACGTGCTCGCAGCTGCGCTGGCCGAGACGGGACGAACGGCCGAAGCCGCCGCCATCGTGCGCGAGATCGCAGAAGCACTCGAAGGTCGCTCGGATGCGGCGGGCGCACGGAAGTGGCGCGCGGATCAGGCTCGCTACGAACGCGGCGAGCCGACGCGGAGCCCGTGACCGGCGCGGTCCTGGATCGGACGGCCTTTTGTGAGCCAGTCCTTCGCACCCGAAGGAGCGCTGAGGGCTCCTTCTCGGCAAGGCGCGGCGACGACGCGGTTTCGTTGCAGCCCGCGTAGGAGCGGCAAAGCAGCCGGGACGCGCAATCGGGGTCAGGCCCCTCGCGACGAACTGCAAACGACGGCAGCGTCCGTGAATCGCGCCTGGCCGCTCGATCGAACACACCGTGGGGAAGGTGCGAATTTCGCTGAACTCGCTTCGAGGCGCGCGACTTCGCTTGGGTAACCCCGAGCCCCACGTCTATCATGCGCGCGACGTCCCTTGTTCCGCTGGCAGGTCCCGAAGCACACCATCGTGCTCGAAGGCTAGGCATCGTGAACGGGACGCTCCGACGATCGTCCGTGGCCGAACCCATCCTGCATCGAGTAGCCGCCGGCGAAGCGGGGGCTGTCCAGGAATGCCTGGATCGCTTCGGCGGACTCGTCTGGTCGTTGAGTCGGCGATTCTGCCCGAATCGCGAAGAGGCCGAGGACGCGGTTCAGGACGTCTTCATCGAGATCTGGAACAAGGCCGGCCGCTACGACCCGACGCTCTCGAGCGAGATCACCTTCATCGCGATGATCGCGCGGCGACGCTTGATCGACCGCGGCCGTCGACGTCAACGCGCGATCCAAGCCGAAGTGCTCGACGAGGAAAAAGTTCGCCCGTCGGACGATCGATCGCAGGAGCTCGTCGACATCGGGGACGAGGTGACGCGCGCGGAGAAGGCGCTCGCGAAGCTCAGGCCGGACGAACAGAAGGTCTTGCGTCTCTCGATCTACGACGGGCTTTCGCACGATCAGATCTCGAAGGCGACCTCATTGCCCCTCGGAACCGTCAAGACGCACCTACGCCGCGGGTTGATCCGCGTGCGCGAGATGCTGGGCATCGATCCGCTCGAGCCGGCACAACGCGACGAAGTGCGCGAAGAAGGGGTGCAATCGTGATGCGCCGCACGCTGCGCGATCGGCCCGACGGCCCCGAGGAGGATCGACTGTTCGACCTCATGCGCGATCGCGCGGTTCACGGTCTGGACGACGACGGGATGCGTGAGCTGAATCGTCTCGCGCTGCTGCACCAGGACATCGACGTGGAGTGTTACGACCGCGCGACTGCGGCGCTCGAGATCGTCTACGCGGATCGTCGCTGCACGGCCATGCCGGAAGGCCTAAAAGTGCGGATCGCCGCCGCGGCACCGGGATCGATGGCGGCGCCCCGCGTTCGCGCGGAGCACGAGGATTCCAGGTCCGTTCGCCGTGGTGGTTCGACTCGGACCTGGATCGCGTGGAGCGGGTGGATCGCCGCTGCGATCGTCGCCGTGATCGCCTGGATGCGCGGTCCTTCGTTGCCTGGTCGAACTGTCGTGACGCAATCGCTCGTGCGCGCCGTGGATTCAGCCCCGGACCACTTGGTCCTCGAGTGGAAGCCGACCGAGGACACGGACGGTCGCACTGTCAGCGGCGAGGTGCACTGGAGCACGGTCCTGCAGCAGGGATACATGCGCTTCCGCGGCCTGCCGACGAACGCCCCGACGCAGAAGCAGTACCAGCTCTGGATCTTCGACGAACCCCGCGGAACCGATCATCCCGTAGACGGTGGCGTGTTCGACATCGCGGGTGAAGACGTCCTCGTCCGAATCGATGCCAAGATCCGCGTGAGTCGCCCGGCGCTGTTCGCCGTCACGACCGAGGCTCCCGGCGGCGTCGTCGTCAGCCGTCGCGAGCACATCGTTTCTTTGGCCAAGCTCTGAGATCGTGTGAAGAAATCGGGTGCTTTGAGAGGTCGTGTGGCCCGTCATCAGCGGCGCGAAGTCCTCGCCACCGAAGGTCGGCCCCGCGGGTGGCGTCCGCCCTCGGTCGATCTCACTTCGCCTGCAGCGTCTGCGATCTCCGAAGTTCGTCCGGCGTAGTGGGCTGCACTGCGAACCGACGCTCGAGTCGAGAACCGGGAGGGACGGAGGAGGGGCCGGCATCGGGCCGCCGACGCGCTCGAGCGCTCGAAGCGGCGGCGAAGTCCGGGGGAGTGGCTCGAAGCTCACGTGGGCGGCTCGAGGTCTCCGTGAGCCGGGCTCCGGGTGTTCCGCACACCCTTTCGGCCCGCGTTCGGCCGCGAGGCTACACGTGGAGCGGATGTGCGCGGAATCATCGGCGCGCCTGAACTGTGCGTGCGCACCGGACCTCGCGA
>CAZKIY010000282.1:4353-5412 GCA_964552875.1 uncultured Planctomycetaceae bacterium | reverse complement strand
TCGCCGCGGCCGAGCTGCGCTTGCGTGCGTTCCGCCGCGCGGACGCCGACCCCGTCCTCGTGAAGCGGTTGTCGGCTTGCTTCAGCGATCGCGAGCGCGCGGTCACACCGCTCGATCCGCTCGAACGTCGGCCGCTCGGGATCGTCCTCGATGTCCCGACGCGCAGCCAGAAAACCGAGCGCGCCGGTATCGCCGGACGCATCTGCAGTCCGACGTCGCTCGCGATGCTGCTCGCTTATCGGGGAGTTCCCGTCACGACGCTCGAGGTCGCGGAGCGCGCGTACGACGCTGCGCACGATCTTTACGGCGTCTGGCCGCGCAACGTGCAGACCGCGTATTCGTTCGGAGTTCCGGGCCACATCGCGCGGTTCGCGGATTGGAATGCCGTCGAGCGCGTGATCGCCGACGGAACGCCGCTCGTCGTGAGCATCGCGGTGAAAGAGGGCCAGCTCGCGGGCGCGCCGTACGCGACGACTGCGGGACACTTGATCGTGCTCGCGGGCTTCGACGAGGAGGGGAACTGCGTCGTGAACGATCCGGCCGTTTCGGATCCGGCCACCGCGCGGCGCAAGTACACGCGCAGCGACATGGAGGTCGTGTGGATGCGTCGCGGCGGCACGGCCTACGTGCTCGAGGCGCGGCGATGAGGAGCGCGAGCTCGATGTCCGCGTTCGCAGCATTCGCCCTGTTCGCGGCTTGCTCGAGCACGAGCGGGCTCCAACTCCCGCTCGTGGGTCGAGGTCGACCGTACGCGCCGGTCGAAGGCCTGGAGAAGCCCGAACTCGGCGCACGTGCGCGCGGCGCTGTGCTGTCGGGCCGCGGGGAAAAGCCCATCGACATCCGCTTGCTCCCGGGGACCGAGCGACGCGAGCATCCGATTCGCGGCGAGCTCACGGCGCTCGCCGGGCCTGCACCGGACGGTGCGTTCGTCTATGCCGTTCGCGACGACCGGCCCGGCGTCGCGCTGCGGCGAGCGAACATCGCCGGCCGCGACGATTTCATGGCCCGTTTCGAGCGCGGAATCCACGCGCTCGCGCTCTCGCCGGACGGCACGACCGC
>CAZKIY010000282.1:1496-4253 GCA_964552875.1 uncultured Planctomycetaceae bacterium | reverse complement strand
TGGGCCGCGTCGATGGTCGAACTCGAAACGACGTCGCGCTCGGAGCGCAAGGTGCGCGGGCTGGTCGAACCACTCGCGCTGCTCGACGACGGTGTCCTGCTCGCGTTCTCGTTGCCGACGCTCGGCGCGGAACCTCAGTGGGAATTCGAGCTCCTAGGGCCTCGAGTCGCGCTGGCCACGATCAAGTTGCACGACCTCGCGACCGGCGAGTTCCACACGGTCGAGCGACGCGCGTCACCGAACCGACTCTGGTCCGCGGGACGACTCGCGCAACCGTAGTCCGGCGCGAGCGCTCAGGGGCAGAGCGTGAAGCGCACCGCGTCCGTCAATCCCGAACCGAATCCGGCCGGATCCATGACGTCGCGGTAGTAGAACTGCGCCGAGATCGTGCTCCCGGCGACGAGCACCGGATCCACACCCGACCGCGCGAACGCGTTGAAATCGAAGGCCAACGTGCCGGTGCAGTTCGGTGCTCCGAGCGTGCCGCCCGAGAGTTGGGATCCGATGCGGCGCGGGCCCGAAACGCACAACGTGCCGCCTTGGAACGGCGTGAACGCCGAAGCCGTGCCGTACACCAGCAACCCGTACTTCTGGTTGATCACGTTCGCGGCGCCGATCGTGAACGGCGTGCCGGACGACAAGCTCGGAGTTCCGCTGTAGGTTGCGAAGGGCACGCAGCCCTGCGAGTTCGTCTTCGCCCTGCAGTAGATCTGCGGCCCCGCGGACTCGACGAACCGTCGGGCGTGCACGTCGTACTCACCGCCGTTCCACACGTCGTAACCGAGGACGTTGACTCCTCCGCTCGCGAGCGGAGCGAGCGCCGGACGCTCAGTCCACTGTCCTGCGGGCGTCATGGCGAACTCCGGCCCGATCGCAACGGCATCGGCGCCGAAACGGCGGCCGCGAATGCGCGGAGGTCCGAGCGACCAGTCCTCCCACGCGACGAGGAACGTCCCGTCGGGATCCACGGTGAGAACGGGACTCATCTGCGCACCGTTCGTGATCTGGTTCACGAGGACGTCGCCCCCGAGCGCGGCACCCGACGCATCGAAGCGACGAAACGCGATGGCTGTGCTCGAACCGTCGGCCTGACCGTCTTGCCACACGATGACGAAGCGCCCGAAGCCGTCGACGCCGATGCGCGGCACGCGCTGGTCGCCGTTCACGAACGTCGAGGGCAGCGGGAACTCGTTCCCGAGCGGTGCGCCCGTCGCGGAGAAACGTCGACCCCACAGGTTGAGGTTCGTTCCCACCCCACCGTGGCTCGAGAAGTCCACGAACGCCGCGAAGATCGTCCCGTTCGGCGCGACGGCGACGGCCGGATCGACTTGCGCGTCGAACTCGTACTGGTTGATCACGACGTCGCCCGAGAGCGCGGCACCTGTGGACGACAACACGCGCAAATACGCGTCACCGTCCCAATCCCCTGACCACGTGACGACGAATCCGCCCGACGGCGTGGGGGCGACGAGCGGTCGCCACTGGGACGCGCTCCACAGTTGATTGAGTTGGAACTCGGGGCCGAGCGCGACTCCAGCGCCGTTGAAAACCCGGCCGAAGATCCCCATTTGCTGGCCGTCGTAGCCGTGGCGCTCGGACCACGCGACGAGGACATTTCCGCCGCTCGCAACGCCGATGCCGGGTTCGTCCTGGACCTCGAGGTTCAACGTCGTGTTCACGAGCGTGTCGTTCGTGACGCCGACGAGGTCGTCGGAGAAGCGACGCAGGATGACGTCCTGCCCCGCGCTCCACACGATCGTCCACTCGGCGCCCGTTCGAATCGGCGTGGACCACACTTGGTCGTAGAACGCCGCTTGACTCACGCGCGCTCCGGCGTCGAGCGGGCCGAACACGTCGCAGGTCTGCGCGCGGAGTTCTGTACTCGACGTCGCGACGCCGAGCGCCGCGAGCACGAGACGGAACGGTGCGCCGTCGACGCGTGCGGTAGCGCCGACACGGCCGAATCGGACTGCCATGCAGAAAGGCTAGCACGGGATCGTGCACACGGGTGGACAGCTCCCTCCGGGCTCGTGAGGATGCGCCCATGGTCGGAAATTCCTTCGCGTCGGGAGGCCGTGGAGCCTCTGGAATCGCGCTCGCCGCGGGCCTCTTCATCGCGAGTTGCCGCGCGCCTTCCGCACCTCGGGCTCCGGACTCGCGCTACGAGCACATGCGGCCCGAGTTCCAGCAGTTCGAACCGACACCGTCGCGCGAATGGCTGTGCACGTCGGTCGGCTGGTTGGCGCGCGACACCGATCCCGAGGATCCGGTCGGTGACGGATTCGCGGTCGGAATCCAAGGCGGCTTCGACTTGACCGTCACGACCTTCACGCCCTCGATCGAGTTGGGCGTCTCGTACACGTCGGCGCGCGTCGACGTACCCGAAACGTCCGACGTCGAGCTGTGGCGCGGCAACGCCGGTTTGCGCGGGACGTGGTACGCGAACGGATGGCGACCGCACGTGCGCGGGGGCGGCTTCGTGCGCGGGTCCTCGGACGAGTTGGAAGAACCCTTCGACCCGTACGCGACCGGGTTCTACGTCGGAGGGGGAATCGACTGGCCGTACGCCGGCCTGTGGCTCGGGCCGTCCCTCACGTACTATCGCGCGATCGACGAGGACGCACCCGGTGGGGATGCCGAGGAATGGATCTTCGCGCTTTCGGCCACGTTTCGCCTCTGATTTCGCGCAGGCGTTAGCATGGCGGGATCGCCGTTGGCGTCCCGAATCCACGGGTCGCGCGCCCGACACGAGTTCGC
>CAZKIY010000282.1:0-1396 GCA_964552875.1 uncultured Planctomycetaceae bacterium | reverse complement strand
AGCTTGAACCTCGACCTCGGTCAGAACGTGACGTTCCCCGTCCCGTCCGCGAGCTACGCGGCGGTTGGCAGCGCCGGAGTCTGGAACTCGGTCGGCGTGCCGGCGAACTCCACCCCGCTCGTGGGCTTGTCAGGCGCAGCGACCACGGCGACCATCAGCTCCATCGGCGGCTTCCTCAGCTTCGACTACGACAATCCCGCGACGACGGGCGAGGCGCAGAATCTTCTCGACGACGTGCAAGATCTCGGCGGGCCGACTTCCATGGTGACGTGGTTCTTCAACGGGCTCGTCGACGGCGACTATTCCGTCATCACGTACGCCTGGGCGCCGGACAACAACTCGTTCCGCACCGGCGTAGCGATTCCCGGCTCGGTCGATCCGGCGCAGAACGTCGGCGGCGCGTGGACCGGCGCGCATCAACTCGGCGTGACGTACGCGTTGCACCACATCACGGTCAGCGGCGGATCGCTCGCGATCCTGCTGAGCACGAACTCGGGCTTCGGTTCGCTGAACGGATTTCAACTCGTCCTGGGTTCGTCGTATCCTGCGGCTTGCAGTGGCGATGGTTCGGGCACGGCTTGCCCGTGCGGCAACACCGGAGGCGCGGGACGCGGTTGCGCGAACTCGATCGATCCGACGGGCGGACTTCTCGTCGCGAGCGGCACGGCGAGCGTCTCTTCCGACACGTTCGTGCTCCAGGGATCCGGGATGCCGAACGCTTCGGCGCTCTACTTCCAAGGCACGACCGCGACGGCCGGTGGACTCGGCGCGGTTTTCGGCGACGGCCTGCGCTGTGCGGGCGGGGCGGTGATCCGTCTCGGCACGAAGACGAACGTGAGCGGTGCGTCGCAGTATCCGGTCGGTGGCGATCCGCTGATCAGCGTGCGCGGCGTCGTCGTGGCGGGGGATCAACGCGTGTACCAAGTCTGGTACCGCAACGCGGCCAGCTTCTGCACGGCCGACACGTTCAATCTGACGAACGGGGTGCGGGTGACGTGGGGTAGCTGATCGGGTGGAACTGTCGGCCAGTCTTGACGAGTTAGTCGAAGAATTGTTCGAGGCTCGGTCGTGGCAGCTGAACACTTGTGTGTCGCGACGGTTGCGAGATCACCGACCGGTGGAGGTGCGCAAGCCATCGGGCGTCGAACTGCGCTCGCTCCTCGGCCGTGGCGGTGTCGTTAGCGAATCGTTGGGCCGACGAAGCTTGGAGCCGCGCGAGAACATCGCCAGGTTGGTCCAGAGAAGTTGAATCGCTATGCACCTCACACCACCAGTGAACACCGTTCGGTTTCGAAGTGAGTCCATTGATCGGGTTTAAGTGCGCAACCAAGTGGGGAAGTCTACGCGATTGGCGGGCACGAACAGCAAAAGCAGCGCAGGATTCACTATGCTCCCA
>CAZKIY010000281.1:0-5430 GCA_964552875.1 uncultured Planctomycetaceae bacterium | reverse complement strand
GGCAACGTCTCGAGCACGTCCGCGTCCGACATCCCGCGGTCGAGGCGTGCGGTGTAGACGACGAGGTCCGGGAACTCCTCGAGCACGGCGCGCAAGTACTCGGGCGTCGCGATCATCGGCAGCGCGACGATCTTCTTCGGTCGACCGTAGTCCTGCAGGTAGTGCCTCAGCGCGCGCACCGTCGTGACCCCCGTCGCGCCCATCGGATCGGGCAGGATCAACGTCGCGCCGTCGACGCGACCGCCGATCTTGCTGCCGGAGAGATCGACGCCGGTCACGTGCCCTTCCGCATCGGAACGGCGCGCCATCGTGAGGTGGTCGAGGCGCACGCTCGTTTCCGACAGCACCGCGGTGAGCAACTCGAAACACACCTGCGAGGGAACGATTCCGGCGCGAATGATGTCGACGACGACGACTTGCTCCTTCGGATCGAAGATCGGTCCGCGATAGACACCGCGCGCGGGATGCGTGGCCGACATCCGCGTCGGCACCTCACTCGGCAGCCGTACGAGCTCGCGTCCGCACGCCGTCATCAACAACGTCTGGTAGACGCTGCGCAAGAGCGCCATGAGGTCGCGGTGCGCGACGTTCGGGCTGCCTATGCGCGCCAACGCGCTGAGCAAGTAGACGTTGTCGAGGACGTGAACGCGCGGGCCGTAGCGGTGCGGGAGTTCCCATCCGCCGGGCACCTGGATCGTCTCGTGGACCATCACGCTTCCTCGACTGACCTCGTCGTCGTTCGAAACCGGCCTGGACTCTAGCGAATCGCTTCCCGGAGCGCGGCGACGAGCCGCGGCACCTCGGTGGAGGGCGTCGAACACAGCGCCACGCGCAGCGCGCCGGGCAGCGGCACGACGAAGACTCCGGCGGCTCGCAAACGCTCGGCGGCGGCCTCGGAATCGGGCGCGAAAACCGAGACGAAGAAGCCGCCTTCGTAGCGCGGGTGGCGCAATCCAGCGCGCGCGGCTTCGCGATTCCAGACCTGCACGCGCTCGTCGAGGAGCTTCACGAGGCGCGCGCGGTCGACGTCGACGCGCGCGACCTGCGTCGGGTCCGTGAGCAACTCCGCGATCGCGAGTTGGCCGCCGTGATTGCAGTTCGACCACGTGCCGCGGCACGAGAAGGCGAGCGCGTTCTGGATGCGCGCGCGCTCGGCGGGGTCGGCGTGCGCGGCCACGAGTGCGCCGACGCGAGCACCGTATTGCGCGAACGACTTCGATGCGGTCCACGCGAGGAGCAGCGTCGACGTCTCGAGCAGGCGCTCGGCCTGCGCGATCCATCCGTCGGTTCCGCTCGCGCCAAAACGCGCGTAGGCGAGGTCGACGAGCAACGTCACCGGCGCGCGCTCGCCCGCGCGGCGCACGACTTCGGCGACGTCGCGCCATTCGTCCGCGTCGAGCGAATAACCGGTCGGGTTGTGACACGGGAAGTTCAGCACGACGAGGGCGCGACCTTGCCGTTGCACCAATCGATCGAGCGCAGTTTGGAATCCACCGACGTCGAAGCGTCCGCGCGCATCGAACGTCTCGAAGGTCTCGACCGCGCGACGCGCGTGGCTCGCGAGCGTCTGGTACGGGCTCCAGAACCAGTGCGTCGTGAGTAGCGCTTGACCCGGTTCGAGGAACGAAGTGAGCGCGTGATAGAGCGCGCCGGTTCCGCCCGGCGTCGCCGACGCAATGGCCATCGCCGCGACCGGCGACGTGCCGAACGTGTCGCGCACGACGGCTTCGAGGAACGGTTTGGCCCCGAGAATCGGGGCGTACGCCGCCGCCTTCTTCGCCGGGATGCGCTGGAGCGCCTCGACGACACTGGGCATGACGGCCAACGTGCCGTCGTCCTCCATGAGCGCGCCGAGCGTCGCGTTGATCACGCGCTCACCGAATTGCGCGCGCCGAGTCGCCTCGGCATTCAGGAGGAAGATCGGGTCGTCCGCGGGGCGTCCGGCGGCGGTCGGGATCAAGCTCGAGCGAATCGACTGGGTCAGAGGCATCGGCGCGGTTCGGGCGTCGTCCGGGTACGAGGACGGCAGGAGAACAAAGTAACCGCGAGGTCGACTCTCGCGCCGGTTTCGAGTCGAAAATGCTCCCCGCCGAGCCCGCGCAGCAGCGGGGCATCCGAGCGGGAACCGGTCGGGATGGCCGTGGACCGACTCGGAGCTCGTCAGCGGAACGGCTGAGGTCTCGCAGGCCGCAGGCCGGCTGCTGGGCCTCGGGACTTGAGCGCGGACGCGCTACGACCGATCCTGTCCACATCATGCAACTTCGAGTCGTAGCCACTTTCCTCAGCGCGTGCTTCCTCTCGGCCTGTAGTGCGGGCGTCGAGAAGTCGCCATCCAGCACCGCGCCTTCGACGACGGCGCCGACGGATGCGAAGGTCTGGTTCGAAGGCAGTTTCGCGGAAGGTCTCGCGCAAGCTCGTGCGGACAAGAAGCTCGTCTTCGTCGACGTCTTCACGACCTGGTGCGGTCCGTGCAAGAAGCTCGAGAAGGTCACGTTCCCGCACGCCGACGTGAAGCCCGTGCTCGCGCAGATGGTCTCGATGTCGATCGACGCCGAGAGCCCGGCCGGTCTCCCCATCGCGGCGAAGTACAACGTGAACGCCTATCCGACGATGCTCGTGCTCGGCGCCGACGGGCAGGAGATCGATCGCATCGTCGGCTTCAAGGATCCGCCGGCGTTCCTCGCGGCCCTCGAGAAGATCCGCGCGCGCGCACCGCGCTAGCCGTTCACGATCGAGCCTCTCGCTCGTTCATGAAGCGAGGCGCGCGGTGAATCAGGCGAACGGACCGCCCGCGGCTTCTTCGATGCGCGCGGGGCTCGTTCTCGTCGGCGGTTGCATCACGTACTCGTCGAGCGGCACGAGGTCGGGCCGCTCCACGACGGGCCCCCCGGAGCGCGAGAAGCGTTCGGTTCCATCGGGCAACGCACGTCGTGCGAGCCATCGCCAGCGCACGGCGTTCGAGTAGTCGAGTCCCGTCGCGTTCGAGAGTTCCAGCGCATCGCAAACGGCGAGCGCTTCGAGATCGATGATGCCGACCGCGAGCAGCGCCCCGCGCGACTCATCGGCCAAGTCCTGGAGCACCGTGAGCGGCGTGCGCGGCGAGGGATGTCGCGCGGGCGCCGAGGACTCCTCGACGATGGGCTCCGCGGCGGACTCGGCGTCCTCCAGGGCGTCGAGCTCGCGCCACCGCGCCAGGGCGCGGTCGTACGCGCGCGGGAGTTCAGGAGTCCGCGCGACCTCCGCGCTCACTCCTTGCGCGCTCACTCCCTCTTCCGCTTCGAGCAACGCCGCGTCGGTCCGTGAGCTCGCTCCCGGTCCGAGTCGCGTGATCAAGTAACGCGCCTCGCGTTGAAAGCGCTCGGCCGATGCGGGAGTACTCGCGAGCAACTCGGCCAAGCGCTCGAGATCGAAATCGAGCACCGAATCCAACGACGGGCAGCCAGAACGGCGCAGTCGCCGCAGGGATTGCGGGCCATCGGCGTGCAAGGCGCACAGAAGAGCCAATCCGTCCATCGGTCACCTCCAGAGGGCAAACCCTATGGCTTCCGGTCTACCCCTCCGGCCTCGAGAAAGCTAGCGCAGAGCCCGTCGAGCCGACGCATAGAAGGATCCCGTCCCACGGGCGGCATCGATCGCGGGCCAGCGCGCGATCCCCGCCAGCGCTCGTGCGGCTCGGCTCTCGGGTTCGCGCAGGGTGACCGGCGCGCGCGCCTGGACGCTGCGGACGACGGCATCGTCCATGGGGACCCAACCGACGAACTCCGGCGCGCGGGTGAGGAAACGCTGGCTCGCGCTCCGGAAACGCTCCCAGGCGGCGTGTGCCGTCGCCTCGTCGGGCGAGCGGTTCATGACGACGCCGACCTGGACCCGCCCGTTCACCGTCGTGACGTGCTTGTAGAGCGCGTAGGCGTCCGAGAGCGAGGTCACCTCGTGCGTCGTGACGACGAGCAACGCTGTCGCCGCGGCCAGGTGCGCCATCGTCGCGTACGAGAGCCCGGCGCCGTGATCGACGATGACGAGGTCGAACGCCTCTTCGAGGGGTTCGAGCGACTCGAAGAGCCGGTCGAGCTCCTTGCGAGTGGGGTTCGCGAGCGCGGCTCGTCCAACGCCCCCCGATAGAAGTTGCATTCCGCCCGGAGCTTCGACGAGCGCATATCCGGCCGAGATCTCGCCGTCGAGCACGTGCCCGAGGTCGAAACGCGGGGCGACGCCGAGCAGGAGATGCGCATTGGCCATCCCCGCGTCGAAGTCGATCAGACACACGCGTTCACCCATCTTCGCGCGCTGAACGGCGAGGTTCGTGGCGACGATGCTCTTGCCCGTTCCGCCCTTCCCGCTCGCGATGGAGAGGACGCGCGAGAGCTTTTTCTGGGGCGGGCGGGCGAGGTCGCCGGCTTGGCGCAATTTTGCGCCGAAGCGGGCGAGGCTCCAGGTCGTGCCGTTCAGCATGGGGGGGCGGAGTGCGATGCGGCTCGAGATGCGGTGCAGGGTGAAGGGGCGAAGCCTACGCATGCGATCCGGGCCGCGCCAGAGCGCGCGTGACTCGCGGAATGCGACCTCGCATCTTGACGGGCATGAAGAGCTTCGGTCTCGCCGCCTGCACGTTCTGGGCCATCACGTCGTGCTCGTCGATTGCCCCGGATCCGGCACTCGCGCGGGACGAGCAGGCGCTCGAAGTCGCCGAGGCGCGTCTCTCCGCGGATCCGTCGAACGAGGACGCGGCGGTGTGGGTCGGACGCCGCCTCGGCTACCTCGGTCGCTACGAGGAGGCGATCGAGGTGCTCACGCGCGGGCTCGAGCACCATCCGGACTCCGCCTGGCTCTTGCGTTTCCGCGGGCACCGTTGGATCACGTTGCGGCGGTTCGAGCGCGCCGTGGACGACCTCGAGCGTGCGCAGGTGCTCGCTCTTCTGCGACCCGACGAGGTCGAGCCGGACGGCAAGCCGAACGCAGCCGGGATCCCGGTCGGGACGTTGCGCTCCAACGTGGACTACCACCTGGGGCTCGCGCTACTCCTCGCGGGCCGTACGGAGCGCGCAGCGGTCGTGTACCTCGAGGGGCTCGCTATCGCACGATCGAACGACGATCGACACGTGAGCCACGTGTTCTGGACGTGGATCACGCTCGTCGAGCTGGGCAGGCGCGACGAAGCCATGCGCTTGCTCGAGCCCGTGTCACGCGGGATGACGATCCACGAGAACGAGGACTACCTCGCGGCCCTGCTCCACTTCCAGGGTGAGCTCTCGCGCGACGACTTGTTACGCGACGCCGAACCGGGCACGACCGCGTTCGCGACACGCGCACACGCCGCAGCACGCAAGGCCGCCTTCGACGGCGACGCGCGGACCGCGCGCGAACTCTTCTCCCGCGTCGTCGTCGCCGGCCCGATGGCTGCGTTCAGTTGCATCGCGGCGGAAGTCGCGCTGGCGC
>CAZKIY010000280.1:3959-5440 GCA_964552875.1 uncultured Planctomycetaceae bacterium | reverse complement strand
CAGCCGAACTCGTTCGTGAACACGTTCTACGGCTACCAGATGTGGTCGTACGAGACGGACGGCGCGCCGATGTTTCCCGAGAAGACGGAAAAACTATCGGATGACGAGTGGTTCGAGCGTGTCGACCGCAACCCCGAGGGCGCGGCCGAGCGCGGCAAGTGGGGGAATCGCGATTTCCTCGCGAACGTCACCGACTTGAACAAGGACCTGAAGCACACGCAGTTCGCGGACTATCACGGTCACGGTTGGGTCTTCCGGGCCGTGTTCAAGACGGATCGCAAGGGCAACTTGCTCGACTCCGACGGCAACATCGTCGACTACGACGATCCGAAGAAGTTCGAAGGCGTCCTGCCCGAACTCGGCCAGGTGCCCGCCGATCCGAAGACCGCATTCGCGCCGAAGCCGGGCAAG
Organism: uncultured Planctomycetaceae bacterium; assembly: GCA_964552875.1. GTDB lineage: Bacteria > Planctomycetota > UBA1135 > UBA1135 > JAEUHZ01. The sequence goes on along the minus strand of CAZKIY010000280.1, from coordinate 5,029 downwards.
CCCGTGCACTTGATGGACATCCACGCCGAGCGCGGGATGCACTGCGTCGATTGTCACTTCTCGCAGGATGCGCACGGTGACGGCACCGTCTATTCCGAGATCCAAGGGGCCGTCGAAATCACGTGTCAAGATTGCCACGGCACGGTGGAGAAGAGAGCCGAGGTCACCGCGTCTGGATCCATCGCGACCAGCGGACCGGCATCGAAGGGCAATGCCGCGACGGGGCGCACGGCTTCCGGCAAGAAACGCTTCGAAGAACGAACGGTGCTGGGTCGCAAGGAGATCGTTCAACGCTCGATGCTCTACCCCGACGTCGAGTGGCTCGTGAAGCAGGTCGCGGACTCCGTCGATCCCACTCACCCGGGTTACAACGAGAGAGCGCGAGCGGCGAAGAAGATCCCATCCTCGTACTGCGAGGGCGAGTTCGCGCACGGCACGCAGAAGATGGAATGCCACACGTGTCACACGGCGTGGGTCACTTCGTGCTTCGGCTGTCACCTGCCGCAAGACGCGACCGTGCGCAGCGAAGTGCGCCACTTCGAGGGCGGCGAGCGCCGCAATCACGCGACGTACAACCCGCAAGTCGCGCGCGACGACGTGTTCATGCTGGGCGTGCAAGGCGACGTGAAAGGCAATCGACTCGCGCCCGTCCGGTCGTCGTCGGCCGTCATGATTTCGTCGAAGGACGGAGTGCGACAGGCGACGTACGCGCAACAGCTCCCGGTCGCGGCGAACGGCATGTCGTCGCAGTGCTTCAACACGCACTTCGCGCACACCGTGCGTACGAAAGAGACCAAGTCGTGTGTCGACTGCCATCCCTCGGCCGAGAACGACAACAATGCTTGGTTGGCGCAGACCTATCTCCTCGGTACGGGTGCCGTGAACTTCGTCGGTCGCAACGCTTGGATCGGCGAGGAGGACGGGATCGAGGGCGTGGTCGTAACCGAGTACGCAGAACCTCAAGCCGTCATCGGCTCGCGACTGCACCAATTGGCGTATCCCGAGGAGTTCCAGAAGCACGTCGACCGCGATCGTGAACTGGGCACCGCGGAGCACCACGGCGGCGGCCG
>CAZKIY010000280.1:0-3859 GCA_964552875.1 uncultured Planctomycetaceae bacterium | reverse complement strand
ACGGACCGCAAGGAGGGCCTGATCCTCGTCGACGTCGAACCGTTGAACGACGGCGACCCGTCCAACAATTTCTTGAAGCGCGCGCTGACCTTCAATCCGGACGGGGTCTTGAAGGGTGCGGTCAATCTCGCCATCGCCGGCACGACCGCCTATGTCTGCTGCGATGCCGGTGTGGTCGCAATCGACATCACGGACCCGCTCGTGCCGCGCATCTTGGCGACTGTGGGCGCTCCCCACGTCGACCGCCCGCGCTCGATCGTCGTGCAATTCCGCTACGCATTCGTGGTCGACGCGCGCGGCGTAATCACGCTCGATGTGACCGCACCGAACGCGATGCGAGCGGTCGAGGGCGCACGAGTCGAGATCGCCGATGCGCGCTCGATCTACGTGGCGCGGACCTGGGCTTACGTCGCAGCTGGAAAGCAGGGTCTCGTCATCCTCGACGTCGAGCGTCCCGAGAAGCCGGTGCTCGACCAAGTCTTCGATGCCGATGGATCGATCGACGACTTGAACGCGGTCGTGTGCGGCATGACGAACGACAGCCTCTATGCCTACCTCGCGGACGGCGAGAACGGCCTCCGGGTCGTGGCGCTCGTGACGCCCGAAGACGGAGGGCGCAGCGCGTACGGATTCTCGCCGCGACCCATGCCGCGGCTGCTCGCGACGCGCGCAACGGATTCGGAAGCACTGGCTCTGTCGCGCGGCCTCGACCGCGACCGCGCCGTCGACGAATCCGGGCACCAGGTCGCGGTGTTCGGCCGGCTCGGCGGGCGTCCCCTGAACTTGGCCGAGATGCAACGCATCTACCTCGACAAGAAGGGACAGCCGTTGCGGGTCGCCAGCCCGAAGCGTCCCTCGACGACGCGCGGTGCAGGTCCCGCAGATACCACTCCGGGCGTCGACCTGAAGGGACAATGAACTTGGCCAGCGACGACATCGGCGCGCACGTGCGGAGCCGAAGCCATTTACCATGTTCGTCGGCGCGCGCCGCGAACCTGTAGCGTCCGCACCACGCCCGCTCCGTCATCGAGGACCCAGAGTTCATGCGCTTGCTCATCCAGGAGGTCGGGAAGCCCGTGCGCGAATTCGCGGCAGTCGCCGGGCTGACGATCGGCCGCGATCCCGAGAACACGTGCGCGATCGACGACGACTCCGCTTCGGCGCGGCATGCGCGCCTCGTTCTCGTCGACGGTCAGCTCGCGATCGAAGACCTCGGTAGCCGCAACGGCACGCGCATCACGGGCGGTGTGAAACTCGGACGTGGCGAGACGGTCCTCTTGGCCCACGATCTCGAGATCCAGCTCGGCAACTGCTGGGTACGCGTCGTCGGAGCGTCCGCGGGCGGCGATAACGCGACAATCCGGCCGGGTGCCGCGTCGCCCGCGGACCCCGACGCGGCGAGATCGCGAGTCGAACCGGCGCGGGAAAACGCGACGATTCGCCCTCTCGCGCCGCCTCCCCAAGACAACGTGACGATTCGGCCGCTTGCGCCGCCGCCGCAGGAAAACGCGACGATTCGCCCTGGATCACCGCCAGCTGCGCGCGAGGACCGAACCTCTCGCGAGGGCTCCGCGCCGCGTGAGCACTCGGCAGTGCGTGCAGCGCCGGGCGCCGACGCGTCGGATGCGCCGACGCTCTTGCCGAACAGGCCTGCTGCTCCCGCGCCGGCGACTTCCGCCCCGCGTCCGCCGCCCGTCTCGAAGCCGGCGTCCCAAGCGATCCCGATTCCCGCGACGATCCCGAAGCCCGCCGACGTTCTCGAGTCGGCTCCGAAGGATCAGACCGCGCCCGATCTCGACCGCACCATGGGGCACGATGGCTCGGCCATGAATCCGTCGGCGATCGCAGCACGCCTCGTCGCTCTCGCGCCGCGACTCGTCTTCGTCGTCCACAAACTCGGCCGGAGCGCGCCGATCACGCAACCCAACACTCGCATCGGCCGACGCCAGGTCGGATCCGTCTCGGTCGCGATCGAGGACGAGGGCGTGTCCAGCCAGCACGCGGACCTGACTTTCGACGGCGGGCACTTCTGGATCGAGGACGTGGACAGCAAGAACGGCACTTGGGTCGGGGAAGCGAAGGCCGCGTCGAAGCCGAATAAGCTCGAGGTCAAGTGCGATCGACGCATCCGCTTCGGCACGATCGACGTGCTCTTCGTGCGAGCAGCCGAGACCGGCGAGCGGCCGAGCCCGGTCGAGCCCTATCCCGAGGCGCTGATGCGATTGTCGAAGGACCCCAACGTGCCGCAGGAAAAGTTGCGCGCAGCGCGAACCGCATTCGATTCAGGACGTCATCCGGGCGAGTTCCTGATCCTCGAGAATGCGATCACGGTCGCGCAGTGGTGCCAAGCCGTCGACGACGCGCTGCTCAGCATCCGCGCCGGCCTGTCGCCCGCGGGTCGTGGCACGCCCGGGAACAAGCTCACGTGGATCCTCGTCGCGTCGCTCATCGCTGCCGCGGTGGTGATCGCGGTCCTTCTCTTGCGTTGAACCCGAGAGATGAAAGCGCCCCTTCTCGACGGCCTGCTACGGACCCTTCGCGCGGCTAGGAGAGTCGGCGCGGTGGACGTCTCGGGCCGCGAAGATGAGCTCGGCCGTCCGCGGGCTGTGCTCTGGAAGCGCACTCGCGACGCTCGAGTGCTCTGGAAGCGCACTCGAGCGTCGCGGGCCTTCGCTGCGCCATTCGCGATCTGCACACTGCTCCTCGTCGCGTCTTCAGCGGCCGCGCGCCCGCAAACGCCGGAGAAGCGGCCTTTCCCGCACCGTTCGCACGTTTCGGAGTCCTGGTACGACAACATCGGCCGACCATTGCCCGCCCCGCCGCGGAGCAACGCGGATTGGGTAAAGGTCGAGGTCGCGCGTGATTGTCGCGGGTGTCACGACTTCGGCGAGAAGGATGCCGCGGGCAAGATCACGCGGCCGGCACGTTCGGTCCTCGCGACGTGCGAGATCTGTCACTACGAAGGCGTGATCGCGCTCGAGATCACGCAGGGCTACGAGCGCGGGCTGCGCGAGGGTCGCGGTTCGCAGAGCGCGTTCGAGCACCTCGATCACGGCAACATGGCCTGTCGCGCGTGCCACGCACCCCATTCCGACGAGCTGATGGACGATTTCAGCACGAAGACCGGCGTTCCAGCCTGCATGGAGTGCCACACGAAGGGCGGAGAGTCGCGCACCTTCGAACCCCTCGCGGGCCGCACGGTCGATCTCGCCAAACTGAGCGTCGGCTTCACGGAGTGGTTGAACGCGGATCCGTCGATGTCGCGCGCGGACCGCGGGCCTTACCCGCACGAAGTGCATCTCTCGCGCGAGAAACTCGCGGACAAGACGGCCTGCCTCGGATGTCACGCCGATGTCGAGGATGCTTCGGCGACCGACCTTCACCTCGAGGAATACACGGCGGAAGAGTGCGCGGATTGCCACGTCCAACGCGACGCACCCGTGCGCGTCGATCGCGCCGTCACGAAGTGGCCGTCCGCCGCAGCGTTGACGTTCGCGCACGAGGATCACCTCGGGTCCGGCGTCGAGGATCGCCAGCTCGCGGTCGCGGGTTCGCGCGCGAAGATCGACGCGGAGGGTTGCCTCGCCTGTCACGAGCACGCGGCGCGCAATACGTCGGCGCCGGACGGGACCTCGCTTCCACCGACTTTCGTCCTGAGCGCCGATCGCACGGGTTACGCCGGATGCATGAGCTGTCACGACGTGCCGCATTTTCGCGCACCGAACCACGGTCGGTGGGACGAGTGCACGAGTTGCCACGCTTTCGGGGAAGGGGACCCGAAGACTCTGCGCCCGAAGGCCGCCGTCGATCGGATCGCGGTCGGCGACATCGCATTCCAGATGGACGCGCAGTCGCACCC
>CAZKIY010000279.1:1850-5480 GCA_964552875.1 uncultured Planctomycetaceae bacterium | reverse complement strand
CGCCCGCTCGACGGATTCGTCCTCGCGATCACGCCGTTCAACTTCACGTCGATCGGCGGCAACTTGCCGACGGCGCCGGCCCTGCTCGGCAACACCGCGCTGTGGAAGCCGGCGTCGACGTCGATCCTCTCGAACTGGGAGCTCTTCCAACTGCTGCGCGAAGCGGGTTTGCCCGACGGCGTCATCAATTGGATTCCCGGACCGGGTTCGGCGGTCGGCGGCATCGCGCTGGCGTCGCCGCGTCTGGGCGGCGTGCACTTCACGGGATCGACGAGCACGTTCAACACGATCCAGAACACGGTCGCGAAGAACCTCGGGACTTACGGTCAATACCCGCGCCTCGTCGGCGAGACCGGCGGCAAGGACTTCGTCTTCGCGCACGAGTCGTGCGACGTGCGTGCGCTCGCCGTAGCGCTGGTGCGAGGTGCCTTCGAGTACCAGGGCCAGAAGTGCAGCGCCGCGAGCCGCGCGTACGTGCCGAAGAGCCTGTGGAAGAAGCTCCAAGCGGAAATCGGCGCGATCCTCGACGAAGTGAAGATGGGCGATGTGCGCGACTTCTCGAACTTCGTCGGCGCAGTGATCGACGAGCCGAGTTTCAAGAAGCAGAAGGCCGCGATCGAGGGCGCGAAGAAGTCGAAGGACGCGCGCGTCGTGTTCGGCGGAGCGTGCGACTCGAAGAAGGGTTGGTTCGTGCAACCGACCGTGATCGAGGCGACGGATCCGCGCTACGACACGATGCTCACGGAGCTCTTCGGGCCCGTGCTCACGATCCACGTGTACGAAGGCAAACGCTACGCGCAGGCGCTCGAGCTCGCGGCGAACTCCTCGACGTACGCGTTGACGGGGGCCATCTTCGCCGACGACCGCGCGGCGGTCGCGCAGGCGACCGAAGCCCTGCGTTTCGCGGCCGGGAACTTCTACGTGAACGACAAACCGACCGGCGCGATCGTCGGTCAGCAACCGTTCGGTGGCTCCCGTTTGTCCGGTACCAATGACAAGGCCGGTTCGATCTTGAACCTCTACCGCTGGGTCTCGCCGCGCACGATCAAGGAAACGTTCGTACCCCCGCGCGATTGGCGCTATCCGTTCTTGGGCCAATGACAGAGGTGTCGGCGATGGACTGGAGACTTTTCGGCACTGTTTTCCTCACCGTCCTCGTGGCCGAGATCGGCGACAAGACGCAGCTCGCCACGATGCTCTACGCGACCGACGCGGAACGCAGTCGTTGGACGGTGTTCGCGGGCTCGGCGACGGCGCTGGTCCTCGCGGCCGGCATCGGAGTCCTCGCGGGAGCGGTGCTCGGCAAGGCGGTCCCACCCCACGTGGTCAAGTGGATCGCCGGCTTCGGGTTCATCTTCGTCGGCGTGTGGACGATCGCGCGCGCTTGAGCCAGTCGTCGCCGGCGGACCGTGGCGCGAGCGACTGCCGCCGCGGCGGGTTGCTGAAGCGCAACGGAACCCGCGTGCTCTGGAGGCCCGGTCCGTCCGTCCTGTTCGACGCTGCAGGTCAGCGTCCGCTCGCGGCGCGTGGTGCTTCGAGCTCGATCGACAGCGCCGCGGCGCCGTCGATCTGGAAGTACTCGAGCTGAATCGTGTGCTCGCCCACCGTGAGGACCACGTCGACCTCGTCGCGCGTTGCCGCGTGCCAGGTCCAGTTCTCGAGCACGACGTGGTCGTCGATGCGCACGCGCACGCCGTCGTCGGACACGACGGAGAGCCGATGCGGCCCCGCTTCTTGGACCGAGAACTTCGCGCGCGCTACGAGCCCGAAGTGCGCCGGACCGACTTCTCGTCGAACGTCGGCGTCGAGCGCCCACGGGTTCCCCCACGTGCTCACCGCGCGCCGCGTCGTCGCGGTTTCGCTCAACGCGAGCCAGCGCACGGGGTCTTGTCGCGGATCTTGACCTGAGTCCGGCTGACCCTCGCGCGCGGGTTCCCAGGGGAACCAAGCGGCATCCCAAGTGATGTGGGCGAGGATCCCGCCCGGGATGCGCTGCGCGGGCCGTGGTTCGCCGCTCTCGAAATCCCACGGGCCCCATTCGCCCATCACGATCGTGTCGAGCCCCGCTCGACCGCCGCGATCCTTGGCCTTCGGTTTGGCCGCGCCGGGCAATTCCGGCGGCGTCCATGCTCGCGCGCGAACGAGCCACTCCGGTTCTGCGCCGACGAATGCGCGCGCACTCGACTCCTGGATGACGCCGCTCGGTAGCTCCCCTTGCGCGAGGAAGAACGCCGCGACTTCGATCGGTTTCGCCGTCGCTTCGACCTCGATCCGACTGCCTTCGACCTCGAGCGAGCGCGATCCCTGACCGACTTCGTTCCGCGCGAACGCGACACCGGTCGTGCGCTTCAACACGAGGTCCTGCGCGTTGTCGGCGAACCGATTCTGGATCACCAGGTGGTCGCGCGAGCGCGTGTCGTTGCGCGCCCCGAACGGTCCACCGACGAGCGTCGGATCCTCGTCCCACCACAGCTCGACGCCGAGGTCGTTGCCCTCGATCTCGTTCTCGACGATGGCGCACTCCTGACCGTGCTCGATCGACACGGCGCCGCCACGCGTGTCTCGAATCGAGTTCTCCAGGACGACCATGCGCCGCGAATAGCCGCCCCAAACGCCGTGCATGTGACTGCCGTCGAGCTGATTCTCGATCGCCCAGTTGTCGCTCGAGAACGTGGCCTCGATCGCGTTCGCGACCGCGTACGAGAAATCGTTGCGCCACCAGACGTTCTGGTCCGAGCCCGAGACGTCGGTCTCGCCGCGCGCGTGCGCCAGACCTTCCACGGAGTCGCGGCCTGCGAAGAGGAACACGCCGTCACCACCATGAGTGGCGCTGTTCTCGGCGAAGACGTTTCGCGAGCAGCGCTCGAACATCAAGATTCCCGCCGAATCCTGGCCGCGCCAATACACGCCGTGGCTGTAGCCGCGCACGCAGTGATCGAAGCGATTGCGCGCGACGAGCGAATCGTTCGTGCGGTACAGCGCGAGCCCCCAACCGGACAGGAACGAGAAGTCGCAGTCGTAGACGCGCGTCCCCGCGCAGCGCGTCAGCAGGATCCCGTTCTGACCGTGTCGCCCGCGTGAACGGCGGATCGTCGTGTCGCGGCAGTTCTCCAGCGCGATCGCGGCGCCGTAGTTCGTCATCCACTCGCGCGCGTCGTTCTGGTGGGGCCACAACCAATCGGCTTCGTCCTCGGCGAGCGTGGTCGAGCGCAGCCGCTGTCCGTACCAACCATCGAACAGGACGTCCTCGATCACGAGTCGTTCGCAATCGAACGCCGCGATACAGACCTTGTAGCCACCGAGCTTTCCGCCGCGGATGGTGACGTCGCGGCAGTTCTTCAGCACGATCCCGAAGCCGGAGTCGTCGTCGCGCTCGCCTCCGACCGGCGTGCCGCGCAGTTCGACATCGGTCAGGTCGAGCACGATGCCGCTCTGGTCCTCGAGCACGATCACGCCCTGCTGACCATCCTCGCCGAGGGGCGGGATGACGTGACGGCCCTTCGTGATGCGGATCGGTCCATCCGTGGACATGCCGCGCACGACGAGCGCGTCTCCCGCGACGAGCGCCAGCGTCGAGGGATCACTCGCCGAAAGTTCCTCGGGTCGCGGAGCACCACACGCGGCGACGCA
>CAZKIY010000279.1:0-1750 GCA_964552875.1 uncultured Planctomycetaceae bacterium | reverse complement strand
CACGCGGCGACGCATGCGGCGAGCGCGAGGATCGCGAGGACAGGGTGTCGCATCGAGCCGCATGCTAGTGGAGTGAGCGGGCAGCTCGCAGCCAAAGTCGGGTCGGGAGCGACTTTCCCTCGACCTCGGTCCTTTCAGGAACGTGAAGAATCGCGCCCGCTTCGTGGATATCGCTCGATCACGAACACTGGGATTTTTCTGCGTCGTTCACCGGGAATTCAGGCTTGGATCGCGATGGTGCAGCACATCGGACCTGGCCCATTTCCTGGAACACGAGGAATCGCTCTCATGACCACCTTCTCTTCGCTCCGCGGCAGCGCGCTCGCCCTGACCGTGACGCTCATCGCTACGCCGGCTACCGCGCTCGTGATCGTCGTCCCCTATCCGCCGCCGAACCCGTGTCAGGAAACCGCCGTGGTCCTGCGCAAGGCCGCACGCCTCGATGCACACCAGGAGTACTGGGTGAAGTTGGCCGAGTGCATCAATCACCCCGCTGACGCACAAGAATGCCGCAGCGAGGCTTGGGCCGCGCGCCACGACGCGCTCCAACTCGCCGAGCTCCAGTACCAAGCGCGCCTCGCGGCGTGCAGTCTGCTCGGCGGCGCGGCCTACGATCCCGACCTCGACGAGGACGACTTCTCCGCGGTGATCACGAACCGCTACTTCCCGCTCGTCCCCGGCCGCACGCTCGTCTACACGAAGCAGACGAGCGACGGGCTCGAGCGCGTGCAGGTCACGACACTCGCCGCGACGATCGACATCGACGACATCCCCTGCCGTCAGGTTCGCGACACGGTCACCCTGGACGGTGAGCTCGTCGAGGACACGATCGACTGGTACTCGGAGGACGAGGACGGCACGGTCTGGTACGTCGGCGAAATCGCGCAGAACTACGAGGACGGACTGCTGACCGACCTCGACGGCTCGTGGCGCGCCGGCGAGGATGGCGCGGAGCCGGGCATCCAGATGCTCGCACCCCCGACGCCCGGCACCGTGTACCGCCAAGAGTTCGCCCCCGGCGATGCCGAGGACCTGGCGCGCGTCCTGTCGACGAACGAGATCGTGACCGTGCCCGCCGGGGTCTTCACGAACTGCATCCGAACCGAGGAATGGACGCCGCTGTCGCCCGGCCCGACGGAGTGGAAGTACTACGCACCGGGCATCGGCCTCGTCCTCGAAGTCGACGTGCAGAGTGGCGAGCGCCTGGAACTCGTCCGAATCGTCAACTGACCGCCGAGCGCCGGCGGACGCAGGCCTTCATGTTGCCTTAAGCTCCCGGTCGACACCGTGGACCTCGAACGCGGACTCGAACCCGCGACCGAACCCTGTTCCAAGGAACGAACACGTCGATGAAGAAGACCATCCTGGCACTCACGGCCCTGCTCGCGACGCTCGTCGCCGGCTGCAGCGGCACCAACAGCTCGCCCCACCGTGCTTACGGTTCGGCCGAGGGCTCAGCGGAATCCCGCGTGACCTCGGCCGACGAGGACGGCGACGAAGAGATCGCACTCGATGCGATCCCCGCGGCCGTCCGCGCGGCGGCCTTGGCTCGCCTCCCTGGATTCGTGATCACCGGCGCCGAGCGCGAGACGGAGGACGGCGTCGTCCTCTACAGCCTCGCAGGCACGGTGAGCGGCGCGCGTCACGAGATCGAAGTCTCGGCGGCCGGCGCGGTGCTCGAGGTCGAGACCGGGGCGGCGGACGACGACGACGACGACGACGACGATGATGATGATGATGATGATGATGA
>CAZKIY010000278.1:0-5480 GCA_964552875.1 uncultured Planctomycetaceae bacterium | reverse complement strand
ATCGAGCGAAGCGCACGTCGAGTTCGTCCGGCGGAATCACGAAGCCCGGACGCACGAAGAGCGGCTCGAGGGCCATCTCACGCTCCGGGCTGCTGCCCGAGCCGCCGCAGGAGTCCGAACGAGAAGATCCCCGTGTGGTGCCCGTCCGAGAATGTCATCGAGAGCGCGTAGTTCCCCACGAGCTTCAAGTCGGCCTGCGTCATGTCGTCGGGCACGCTCGCCGGGTCGTGGGTGCGCACGCCCGACAGCTCGTTGACGCAGCGCGCGCACGGGCAGAGGCGCCGCAATTCGGCCGCCGAAAACGACGACTTCACGCCGTCGTTCCACTCGATCTCGATTCGCGCCGGGTCGGAGCGACGGATCACACTGGGGCTCGTGTCTTGCATGCGGTCGAGGCCTCGGTCACGAGCGCGCGGAAACCGCCGCACGGCTCACACGTCTGGGGTCGGCTCGCGCGCGCCGAGCGGATTCGTTCGCGCGCACCCGGGGAAACCGCGTTGGCTCGTTCGAAGGGCGACGCGCTCGTCGGTGGAGCGACGTTCACGCGTCCGGGCTGTGCCGCGGACTCGGGCTCCCAACGAGGGGCCAAGTTCACGCGCTCGAGAAGGGGATGGTGGCCAGACCCGGACTTGAACCGGGGACCCCTTGATTTTCAATCAAGTGCTCTACCGACTGAGCTACCTGGCCGAGGTCCGGCCTCGTTCGGCCGGTGAGGCTCCACGAGGGGCGGGGATTCTGTCCGCAGCCCGCGAGAGCGTCAAGGACGGTCGCGGGTCCGCCCTTCATCGGCCCGCGGGCGCGCCGATCTCCAGCACCTTTCGGGCGGCCGCGACGTCGAGCGCGATCTGCGCCTGGAGCGCGGGTAGTCCGTCGAACTTGCGCTCGGGCCGGATGTGCGCGGCGAAGGCGACCTCGAGGTGCTCGCCGTGCAGATCACCCTCGAAATCGAGGAGGTGCACCTCGATCCGCGGCACGTCGGGCCGGACGGTCGCGACGGTCGGCCGGTAACCGATGTTCGCCACGCCGAGGAGCTGCGCGCCGGCCTCGACACCCGGACCGTAGCGCACGACCCGCACCCGCACGGCGTACACGCCGGTCGGCGGGTGGAGTTCGTGATGCAGATCGAGGTTGGCGGTCGGGAAACCGATGCGTCGTCCGAGACGATCGCCGCTGACGACCTCGCCGTACACCGCGACCGGCCGGCCGAGCATTGCGGCGGCGGCCTCGAGGTCCCCGAGTTCGGTCGCTTCGCGAATCGCGGTGCTCGAGACCGGACGTCCGTGGACGACGACCTGCTCCACGACCTCGACCTCGTGGCCGAGGCGCAGGAGGAACTCCGGCGTGCCCTCGCGTCCGCGACCGAACTTGCTGTCGAAGCCGAGGACGAGCCGCTTGGCGCGCAGCGCACCGCCCAAGAAGTCGCGCGCGAAGTCGGCAGCGGGGATCGAGCGCAGCGCGTCGTCGAACGTCAATGCGACCGTGTGTTCGATGCCCGCGCGGCGGAACAGCTCCAGCCGGTGCTCCAAACTCGTCAAAGTGCGCGGCGCACGGCCGAGAAGCAGCGATTTCGGGTGCTCGCGGAACGTGACCACCGTCGGTCGTGCGCCGAGCACTCGGGCGGCCGCGATGTTCCGTCGCAGGATCTCCAAGTGTCCGAGGTGCACCCCGTCGAACACACCGACGCTGACGACCGCGCCGTTCGACGCGCTCGGAAATGCGCCGTCGCGCTCGAAGCTCGCGATCAACGTCCGCGCGCCGGCGGAGCGCTGCGCTTCCACGCGTCGACGAGGTCCTGGAGCGCCGACTTGTGTCGCTGCCGATCCGCGGGGGACATGCGATCGACGAGGAGCACGCCTTCGAGATGGTCGTACTCGTGCTGGATGATGCGGCTCGTGAAGTCCTCGAACTCGCCCTGGTGTTGCCGGCCTTCGATGTCCTGGAAGCTGATCGTGCAGCGATCGGGCCGCTTGACCTCGGCGTAGATGCTCGGGAACGAGAGGCAGCCCTCGTCGTAGTAGGTTTCGTCGCCGGTGCGCGCCACGATCGTCGGATTGACGAGCACCAGATCGTCCGCCCCGCGCTCGCCCGTCGGATTCAGGACCAGGATCCGCTTCGAGATCCCGACTTGCGGAGCCGCGAGACCGACGCCCTTGCTGGCGACCATGCGCGTGAACATCGCCTCGACGATCCGCGCCAGCGCGGGATCGAAGTCCGCGACGGGCTCCGCAACCCGGCGCAGCACCGGATCGGGGTAGCGCACGACCACGAAATCGAGGTCGAGGGGCGTGTCGGCCGTGGGGTCGCTCATGATTCCGATGGGATCGTGGTCAACCGGGAGAATAGCTCGCGTTGACCGTTTCGACCGCCCCTCCTATCCTTTTCGCCCCCCGCTCCGTCACTGAGGAGCGCGCCGACCACCCGTGGATTTCTCGAAGCAGCTCCAGAAGGCCGACGAGGCGCTGCGTCGCAAGAATTGGGATTTCGCGGTCGAGCTCTACCAGCAGCTCCTCGAACTGTCCCCCGACCTCGGTGAAGCGCGCGCGGGACTGCGCGAGTCGTTGCGCAAGCGGTTCGAGGCGAAGGGCGGCGGGAGCAAGTTCTTCCGCGTGATCGGCGGCGCGGCTCCGCTCGCGATGGCGAAGACGTTGTCGAAGGCCGGCAAGCACGACGCGGCCGCGAAGCAGCTCGAGGTCTATCTCGGGACGAACCCGATGGACGAGGAGGCGAACCTGCTCCTCGGCACGTCGCTGGAGTCGGCGGGGCACGCGAACTCGGCGCGCGCGGTCTACGAATTCTTGGCGGATATCGCGCCGAAGAGCGCGGAGGGCTTACGTCGCGCGGGGTCCATGACGCGACGACTTGGCGATCCGGCGAAGGCACTCGCCTACTACGAACGCGCGCTGCAGGCCGATCCACGCGACCAAGAGGCGTTGCGCGCGCGCAAGGATTTAGCGGCCGAATTGGCGCTTTCCGGGCGTGCGGTGCCGATCACGCACAGCCGCGACCAGATCAAGGACAAGGACCAGGCGCGCGAGCTCGAGCGGTCGGCGCGGATGCACGCGACCGACGATGACTTGCGCGCGGATCTCGAGCGCCTCGAAGCGCGTTACGCCGACGCGCCCGATGCCGAGCTCATGTCGCGGATGTCGGAGGTCCACGAGAAGCTGAAGGACCTCGACTCCGCCCTGTCGTGGGCCGAGCGCGCACTCGGGCAGCGGCGCGATTCGTTCGACCTCGTCGCGCGCGTCGGTGACCTGCGCGCGAAACAGCTCAAGAAGCGCATCGCGGAGGCCGGGAAACGCGGCGATCAGGCGCGCGCGGACGAGCTGGAACGCGAGCTCTTCGAGGCCGAGGTGGAGGACTGGCGCCGGCGCGTCGACATCCGCCCGGCCGACATGGCGTCGCGCCTCCAACTGGGCCGCCGCCTGCACAAGGCCGGCCAGATCGACGCCGCGATGGCCGAACTGCAGAAAGCGGCCACGGATTCGCGGTCGAAGCGCGAGGCCCAGGTCCTCCTGGCGCAGTGCTTCCAGTCGAAGGGCTTCCTCGACCTGGCTCGCGCGGAATACGAGCGCGCGCTCGAAGTGTCCGGACCGCTCGACGAGCGCGGCAAGGAGATCCTGTATCATCTCGGCGCGATTGCGGAGGCGGAGCAGAAGCCCGCCGAAGCCCGCGCCCTTTACGCACGCATCTTCGGGGTCGACGTCGGCTATCGCGACGTCGCGACGAGGATGGAACGACTCAGGTAGGAACGATGGCCCACACCAAGCAAGCAGCGAAGCGCAACCGTCAGAACATCAAGGCGCGCGTGAAGAACCGCGCTCAGCGGACCGCGATGAAGTCCGCGATTCGCGGCGTCCGCTCCGCACCCAGCGCCGATGCCGCCAAGGCGGCGATGCCCGACACGATGCGCAAGATCGACAAGGCCGCGAAGCAACGCGTCATCCACCCGAACGCGGCGGCGCGGCTGAAGAGCCGTCTCGCGAAGAAAATCGCCGCGGGCCGGTGAGAGGCCGTGAGGAACGCCCGGCTACCGCCTCTCAGACCCTGTGAAGAATTCACGGGCTCAGCGCCGCGGAGCGGCGCAGATGGTTTCTGGGAGCGTGTAGGCTCGATTTCTTCACACGCTCTCAGCGCCCGAGGAGAATTCACGGGCGACGCGCCGCGGAAGTGGCGACAGCCGCGTTCGAGGGCGTGTAGGCTCGACCTCTTCGAACGCGCTCAGCATCCCGTTGCGGCGCTCCGCGGCGCGCTGGCCGTCAAGTCTTCACGGCCTGAGGGTCCTGACTAACTGCCGATGGCCGCCGTCTGCGAAACGCGCGAGGACGCGACCGATGAGCGGCTACGGCCGCTCAAGGTTCCGATCCGGCCCGACCAAGTCTTCGAGAGCGCACGCGAGATGGTCGATGACCTCGACGGATGGGAAGTCGTGGCGAGCGACGCTGCCGCGCGCGTCCTGACTTGCCGCAAGCGCGGCGGGTTCCTCGCGGGCACGGCCACGATCACGATCCGCTGTGAAGGGCCCGACGGTTTGCCCTCGACCGTCGTCCACGTGCGTTCGACGACGAAGGGCGGGGTACTCGCTCGCGACCGGACACTCCTGCTCGATTTCCTTACACCGTTCCACCGTCGCGTTTGTTGATCGGGCGATGCCTTCCGCGGGCAGCCACCGTACGCTAGGAGTTCTCAGCATGCAGCGCGATTGGACGAACACCCTCTTCATAGCTTCCGCACACCTCCTGGCGGTCGCGGCCCTCCTGTGGCTCGTTTTCGTCCAGGCCTCGCCGTGGACGATCGGGACGGGCGTCCTCTGGTACGTCCTCTGCGGCTTCGCGATCACGGGCGGCTATCACCGCCATTTTGCGCACCCGACCTACAGCGCCAACGTGCTCGTGCGCGCGTTCTACCTGCTCTTCGGCGCGGCGGCCGTGCAGAACTCCGCCATCCGCTGGTCGGCCGATCACCGTCGTCACCATGCGCGGACGGATCAGGAAGAGGACCCCTACAACATCACGCGCGGCTTCTGGTGGGCGCACATGGGCTGGGTGTTCTTCCAGGACCCGAAGAAAGCGATTCCGCGCGGCGTCGATGATCTCTTGGCGGACCGACTGGTCGCATTCCAGCACCGCTACTACATCGCGCTCGCGATCCTCGTCAGCCTCGTCATCCCGGGTCTGCTCGGACTCCTCTGGGGCGATCCCATCGGAGCGATTCTGGTCGCCTGCTTCCTGCGCCTCGTCCTGCAATGGCACGCGACCGGTGCAGTGAACTCGGTGGCCCACTGGATGGGATCACGACCCTATTCGCGCGCGATCTCGGCTCGCGACAGCTTCGTGACGGCGATCGTCACGATGGGCGAGGGCTACCACAACTTCCACCACCGCTTCCAACTCGACTATCGGAACGGCGTGCGTTGGTACCACTTCGACCCCACGAAGTGGATCGTGTGGAGCTTCGAGCGCGTCGGACTCGCGTGGGAA
>CAZKIY010000277.1:0-5501 GCA_964552875.1 uncultured Planctomycetaceae bacterium | reverse complement strand
GACCCCCCGAGAAGGCCGAGGACGGATCGGTCATGCGCTTGGAAATCCTATCCCCACCTTCAACTCGATCAACGGCCTCGAATTCACCTGGGGGGGGCGTGACCGCGCAGCCGAGCTATCAGTCGGGCAGTGACCAGATCGCCTTGGCCACACGCGCGAACTTGGCCTGTCGTTGCCCAATAACCGCCTCGGTCCACTCTTCGACGTGGCAGAGGTCCTGGGCGAGCTTGAACCGAGAGAGTGCGAAGACGGCCTTCTTCGCGGCGAACTCCGCGTCACCCGCCTCTCGGCGGTTGAGGCTGCTCTCGAGCAATGCGTAGTTGCCGATTCGATCCACGCTGCGCTCGCGAGCTTCCGAGCTGAACTCGCTCCAAGCTGCGGGGGCAGGATTCTGTGGAAGGACGTGCTCGATGGTGGCTTCCATCGTCTCGTCGCTGACCTCGATGCCACCGAGCTGCGACTCGACTTGGGCCAGGAGGTATCGGAGGCGCTTGCCCGTTGGGCCGGTGCTCTTCAGCTTCAAGCTCGCGAAGTCCCGCTCGAACTCGTCGTCGGGAATGTAGATCGGAACCAGGGCCCGGCGAACAGCTGAGACCCGGTCGGCCCGGCCGCTCCGAATTTCGAGCGCAGCACGGTTGTAGACCTCCTCCAGGGCGTGCGTGCTGCGACGGCCGACGCCATTGAATCGGATCGACACGATTGCGCATTGCCGCAAGACATTCACGACGTCCGCGGGCGTGAATCCGTCCTTGGCTGCCAGCAAGAGTGGTGTGTATTGCGACACTCCAAACAGGTTCAAGACGCGAACGTGCTCCCGTGCTCCCTGGAAATCGAGCCAGAAGTCACTGTTGTGGTCGTTGAGCGCTGCGAACCAAACCGCGTCCTTCTCCAGGCGGTCCAGGAGCCGGAACACATCATCTAAGGTAGTGACATCACCCTTGATCGTCTTGAACAGCTTCTTCTGGCGAACGAACTCGCGCTGGGAGTTGAGGTGGTGCCGCAGGAACTCTGGGAATGCGCGGATTCCGACTTGGTCCGTGATTCGGGCCCATTGAAGGAGCACGGGATCGATCTGCGACTTGCTCAGCCGATCCACCAGCGAGAGTAAGTAGTTCTTGAGCAGGTCAGTTTCCGTCAACTCGAGGCCGCGAGCGTTCAGGGTCTCGAATACGGTGTAGGCGCTGAGTTGATCGGGAACACGGACGGTAATGAAGACCAATCGCTCGGCGACGACTTGGCCGACGAAGTTCGCGATCTCCTCGCCGTCGCGTTCCGCTCGGAAGCGGTCGCGTACCTTGCTCTGAAAGAACGCGAAGCACTCCCATAGCTGTCGTTCCGAGTCGCGCAGGAGTCTCACGCCGCCGACCGGGGCCTTGCGCTGCGCCAAGTTCAGCGGAAAGAACGCGTCGTCGTTCGCCTTCAACTTCAACTTGGAAACGACGCGTAGCGACGAGGGGTCCTTCGCTCCGAGATAACTGCTCTCGAGGAGCCGTGCTCGCTCGCGGTTTTTCTCGGAGTCAACTCCTGCCTTCGCTATCTCCTCGAGGTAGTCCACGCAGGCGAGGATGAGGGTGCTGAGTGTCGCGAGCCGCTGCTGACCGTCGATGATACGGAAGTGCTTGCGATCTTGACTCTCGAGCACGACGGCGCCCATGTAGTGATCTTCGCGCGTCTGTTCGACCGTCTTGAGGTCCTCCCAGAGATCCTCCCAGTGCTCCTGCTTCCAGGAGTAGTCACGCTGGGACGCTGGGACGCTATAGGACTTGCCGTTGGAGAGGAGTTCCTTGAGGTCCTCCGTGTCGGTGTTGAGGAGTGCACTGCGTGCCATCGGAGAAGGCAGGGTAGACATTCGCAGGTCGGATACTCGTCCTCGACCGCGTGCGAGGACACCGAGCCAGTCCTGCTTGCTCCACCCGCGTCGGCCGCACCCCGAGGCCGTGGGCGAAGGGTTTGCAGCGGGAGATGTCCGCGCGTGTCGACTTGCCCGACAGGCCTGGTCCTGGTGCAGCGTTTCGGCGGAGCGCTGAACCTCAACCTGCGTTTTCACGTGCTCGTGATCGACGGCGCGTACTCGAGCCCACGCCACGAATCCCTCGCGCCGCCGACCTTCCACGAAGCCGCGCCGCTCACCGACCAGGATGTCGCCGAGCTGGTCGTGCGCATTCGACGCCGCAACGTGAAGTGTCTGCGCCGATGTGGCCGCATCTCGCGGGACGAGCACGACGAGTCCCCCTCCGCCCGAGCCCGACGAACCGCTGTTCGCGTAGCTCTGCGCCGCCTCCGTGCAGGGTCGTGTGGCGCTCGGACCGAACAGCGGCGCGGCTGTCGAGCGCTTGGGTCGCGGGAGCTGCGACCAGCGCCGGCGCTCTCGGCCGGGCGAGTTGTGCTGTGACGCCGACGGTTTCTCGCTGCACGCCAAAGTCCGCATCGCAGCCGACGATCGTGATGGGCTCGAGCGGCTGTGTCGGTATGTCACTCGTCCACCGATCCAGCTCGAGCGTCTCTCACTCGCGCCCGATGGCAGGGTGATCTGTGCGCTGCGCCGACGCTGGCGCGACGACACCTCAGCGATCGTGCTTGAGCCGCTCGATTTCCTGGCCCGGCTCGCGGCACTCGTACCGCGGCCGCGAGCGCACCTGTTGACGTATCACGGATTCCTGGCGCCGGCAGCCCAGTGGCGCGAGCTCAGCGTGCCGCGCTCGCGGAACTCGGCGGATTGAACTCAAGGCGGCTCGCACGGCGAACAGTCTCCGCAACAGAGCCCTGAGTCCCCTCCCACGGCCAACACTCGCCAACCCAAGCGCCGCACGCGCTCGACGGGGCCTGAGCTGATGCTCCGCGCATTCTCGGCAGCACGCTCGCGGGAAAGACGAGAGCGCTCTGCGTATCGCCGGTCGCGACGTTCGTCAGGCGGCCGTCGGGCGTGCCGAGGGCGCCGACGAGCACCGCGAGCTCGCCGCCGCTGCGACGGAGCTTGCGAGGCCGCGCGACGGGCTGGTCGTGCAACTCGGCGCCAGTCGACGCGTCCCAGGAGACCGTGCACACATTGTCGAACGCCGCGACCGTCTTGCCGTCCGCGGAGAACAGGAGGCCGAGCGCGCTGCTCGGGTAGTTCGCCGCTGGAGCGGGGAAGCCGAGGATCAGCGCGAGGATCATGCGTCCAGCGGCAAACGCCGCCCGCTCGAGTGCAAAGCCCGAAAGACCCTGCGCGATGATGTCGGCGTTGACGAACTCCTCGACTGCCAGGGAATCCCGCAGGATGTGCCGCGATGCTGTTGTCTTGCCGGCTCCGTTGGGACCGCCGAGGACGACGAGGTGCGGACGGTCAATCCGTGCTCAGCCCAAGTGCGGAGGCCATTTCGGGATTGCCAACACACCTCGCCGGCGGTAGAAAACCGCCAAAAACGGGACAACAGGCCCCCGCACCTCTCTACCGCGCCCGCGCAGCGACCCTGCGGCTGTAGCCATGCGCTTGGATCACCAATCCTCTGACGGCACGGGTCTGCTGCTGATGCGGCAGCCGGACGATTGGCACGTCCATCTGCGTGACGGTGCCATGCTGGCGGCGGTGGCGGGCGACACGGCGCGCCAGTTCGCCCGGGCGATCATCATGCCCAACTTGGTGCCGCCGGTGACCACAATGCTCATGGCGGAGAACTATCGCCAGCGCATCGCCGCAGCACTGCCACCGGGTTGCGCGTTCACGCCACTGATGACCGCCTACCTCACCGACGACACCGAGCCCGCGGAGATCGAGCGCGGCTTCCGTGCCGGCGTGTTCACCGCCTGCAAGCTGTATCCGGCGCACGCGACCACCAACGCCGCCCAGGGCGTGACCGATATCGGCCGGATCCATCCCGTCCTGGCGGTGATGGAGCGGATCGGGATGCCGCTCCTCCTACATGGCGAGGTCACCGACAAACAGATCGACATCTTCGATCGCGAGGCTGTGTTCATCGAGCGCGAGCTCACCGGGCTGATCGCGGCGTTCCCGGCACTCAAGGTGGTCCTCGAGCACATCACCACCGAGCAGGCCGTTCAGTTCGTCGAGGCCGCTGGCCCCAACCTCGGCGCCACGATCACGCCGCACCATCTGGTGATCAACCGCAACGCCATGTTCGAAGGCGGGATACGGCCCCATCAATACTGCCTGCCGGTGGCCAAGCGGGAGCGCCATCGGCTGGCACTTCGCGGCGCTGCGACCTCGGGCAACCCCAAGTTCTTCCTCGGCACAGACTCCGCGCCGCATCCCGTGGGCGACAAGGAATCGGCCTGCGGCTGTGCTGGCATCTACAGTGCTCCCGTGGCGCTCGAGACCTATGCCATGGTGTTCGAGGAGGAATGCGCCCTCCCCCGTCTCGAGGCGTTCGCGGCCGAGCACGGCCCACGCTTCTACGGGCTGCCGCTCAACTCCGGCACTGTGGCGCTGGAGCGTAAGGAGTGGCGCGTCGCCGAGAGCATCGCGGTCGCCGGCACGCGGATCGTGCCGTTCCAGGCGGGTGCAGCCCTGCGCTGGCGGTTCGCAGGGCGGGTGGACCGGCCGCCCGGTGGCTGAGGCCGGCGGGCCTTACGCTGGCCGGCGGGCGGTGCTGGCCACCATGCACGCCAAGGAGCGGGCGGTGGCACCGGCGTTCATGGACGAGCTGGGGCTCACCGTCGTTCCGTCGGCTGGCCTCGATACCGACCAGCTGGGGACGTTCGCGGGCGAGATTCCGCGTCGCGGGACGATGCTCGAGGTGGCCGTCGCCAAGGCCCGGCTCGGCATGGCGGCGACCGGGCTGCCCCTGGGGCTCGCCAGTGAGGGCAGCTTCGGGCCGCATCCGGTCGTGCCGTTCCTGGCCGGCGGCATCGAGCTTCTGGTCTTCGTCGACGATACGCGGGGTCTTGTCCTCCACGAGACCATGGTGGTCGAGCGCACCAACTTCGCCCACCTCGTCACCGCACCCGGGCAGCCGCTCGACAGCTTCCTGGCCCAGATCGGCTTTCCCGCGCATGGGCTGATCGTGCGCGCAAACGTCGGCGAGCCGCAGGCGGGGCTGGTCAAGGGCATTGTCGAGCGGAGTCGCCTGGAGGAGGCGATCGCGGCGGCGGCGGCCTCGCCCGACGGCAACGCGCGCCTCGAGACGGATATGCGGGCCCATCTCAACCCGACTCGGATGGACAGCCTCGTGCCGCTCGCGAGCCGATTGGCTCAGCGGCTGGCGAGCGGGTGCCCCGGCTGCGTAGCACCCGGCTGGGGTCGGGTCGACGTGACCAGGGGCCTCCACTGCCGCTGGTGCGGTACGCCCACCGAAATGGTCGCAACGGAGATCTTCGGCTGCGCGGCCTGCGGCCATCGCGAGGAGAGGCCCAGGCAGGACGGGCTGACAGAAGCCGAGCCGGGGAACTGCCCGGCGTGCAACCCCTGAGCGTTTCCAGGCTGGGCCGCCCGCGCTCCGAGTGGCCTGGAAACTGACCCAGTTGGCTGTCCTTTTCGCGCGAGCGGACACCTAGCGTCCGCT
>CAZKIY010000276.1:0-5520 GCA_964552875.1 uncultured Planctomycetaceae bacterium | reverse complement strand
TCGTGCGCGACGTCGCCAATCCGTCGAACGGTGAAGTTCCCGGCGCGAGGCGCTTCAGGAAGGGGCTCATGAGGGCTTGGTCGCCGGCACCGAGGATCGAAAGGGCGAAACGTCCCGTCGAACGCAGATCCGCGAGCAATTCGCGCTCTTTCGCGACGGCCAAGACGATGGTCGGCGGCTCGAAAGCGACCTGTTGGACGAACGAACCGACGAAGCCGACGGGGGCTCCTGCCCTCAGCGTCGTGACGACGTAGACGCCTGACGGAAGCCGGCCGAGAGCGCGCGCGACGGGGGAGGGTTCAGGGCGGGTCATGGGGCTCGTCGGAGTCGCGGAAAGCAGCCATCCTGCGGGTCCGCGACGCTGGATTCGAGGCCCTAAAATGCGGAGAATCCGCGGTCCGCTCAGGGCTCGCCGAACGGCCCATGAAGGGCTTTCGAAGAGCTCACCACGGCCGCTCGAAATCCAGCTTCCGCGCGGCACTCGCCGTCGCGCTTCGCACTGTCCAACGCCGTCACTCTCCCAAGCCGTACTGACTCGCGCTCCGTGAGCGCGAGTCGCACCCCTCATGACCGGACCGGACGACAAGCAGCCGCCTTCGAATGCTGGCACCCCGCCGAACGCGGGTCGCATCACGCCGCGCCACATCGAGCGCGAGATGAAGGAGAGCTACCTCACGTACGCGCTCTCCGTCATCCACTCGCGCGCGTTACCCGACGTGCGCGATGGATTGAAGCCCAGCCAGCGACGGATCCTCGTGGCGATGAACGACCTGAACTTGAGCCCGCGCGCGAAGTACAGGAAGTGCGCGAAGATCGCCGGCGACACGTCGGGTAACTACCACCCGCACGGCGAAGCGGTCATCTATCCGACGCTGGTGCGCCTCGCGCAGGACTTCTCTCTCCGCTATCCGCTCATCGACGGCCAGGGGAACTTCGGTTCGATCGACGGCGATCCGCCGGCCGCGATGCGTTACACGGAAGCGCGCATGGCTGGAACGGCCGTCGAGATGCTGGCGGATCTCGACCAAGACACGGTCGACGTCGAGCCGAACTACGACGACACACGGACGCAGCCGACCGTGCTGCCGTCGCGGTTCCCGAACTTGCTCTGCAACGGTTCGGACGGCATCGCGGTCGGCATGGCGACCAGCCTTCCGCCGCACAATCTGGGCGAGGTGTGCGCGGGACTGCGCCGCGTTCTCGACGATCCCGCGGTGACGATCGCCGAGCTGTGCGAGATCGTGAAGGGGCCCGACTTCCCGACGGGCGGCATCGTGATGGGCCGTCACGGGATCCTGCAGGCCTACGCGACGGGACGCGGCATCACGCGCCTGCGCGCGCGCTACGTCGTCGAGGACACGCGCACCAAGCAGCAGATCGTGATCACGGAGATCCCGTATCAGGTCCGCAAGCTGGCGATCATCGACAAGATCGTCGAGGTCGTCAAAGACCAGCGAATCACGGGGATTTCCGACG
Organism: uncultured Planctomycetaceae bacterium; assembly: GCA_964552875.1. Lineage (GTDB taxonomy): Bacteria > Planctomycetota > UBA1135 > UBA1135 > JAEUHZ01. The sequence continues at coordinate 4,044 of CAZKIY010000276.1, read as the reverse complement.
TTCGCGACGAATCGGACCGCGATGGATTGCGGCTCGTCATCGAGCTGAAGAAGGGCGAGGACCCGCAGGTCATCGCGAACCAGCTCTTCCAGTACACGCCGCTCCAGCAGACGGTCTCGATCATCAATTTGGCGATCGACGATCGCCAGCCGCGCACGTTGAGCTTGCGCGGACTGCTCGACGCGTATCTGAAGCACCGTCGGATCGTCATTCGTCGGCGCACGAAGTTCCTGCTCGGCAAGGCCGAGGACCGGAAGCACATCGTCGAGGGTCTGCGGATCGCCGTCGACAAGATCGACGAGGTCATCGCGATCATCCGCGCGAGCAAGGATCGCGAAGGTGCGCGTGAGGCGTTGCGTGTGGCGTTCGGACTCTCCGAGCGACAATCGCAGGCGATCGTCGACATGCGCCTCGGCGCCCTGACCGGGCTGGAGCGCGAAAAGCTCGAGGCCGAGTACAACGAGCTCGTCGCGATCATCGCCGACTTGAACGACATCCTGGCGCGCGAGGAGCGCGTCACGGCGATCATCAAGGAGGACCTCGACGACATGGAGAAGAAGTACGGCGACGCACGCCGTACGGAGATCTCGGCCGAGGAGATCGATGGCAGCTTCGACATGGAGGAGCTGATCACCGAGGAGATGATGGTCGTGACCGTCAGCCAGGACGGCTACATCAAGCGCGTCCCGCTCGACGTCTACCGCGCGCAAGGTCGCGGCGGGCGCGGCATCAAGGGCAGCGAAGCGAAGGAAGGTGATGCGCTGAAGTCGCTCTTCGCCGCCGGCACGCACGACCACCTCTTGAACTTCTCGAACAAGGGCAAGGTCTACTGGCTCAAGGTCTGGCAGTTGCCCGAGGCGACCCGGACCAGCAAGGGCCGCGCGATGGCCAACCTCCTGCCGCTCGAAGAGGGCGAGGAGATCACGAACGTGTTGCGCGTGCGCGAATTCGACGCGGAATCCTGCGTGTTCTTCGCGACGCGCGGCGGAACGGTCAAGAAGACGAAGCTCGACAAGTACTCGCGCCCGAAGAAGGGCGGCATCCGCGCCATCCTGCTCGACGAGGGCGACTCGGTGGTCGGAGTCACGCTGACGAAGCCGGGCGACACGCTGATCCTGTGCTCGAAGGATGGTCAAGCGATTCGCTTCGACGAGAAGGCGGCGCGCGAGATGGGGCGGACCAGCTACGGCGTGCGTGGAATTCGTTTGATCGGCGAGGACAAGGTCGTCGGCGTCGTCGTTGCGAACGACGACACCTCGACGCTCATCACCGGCTGCTCGGAGGGCTACGGCAAGCGTTCGCTGGTCACCGAGTACCCGATCAAGGGGCGCGGCGGCCAGGGCGTGATCGACATCAAGACGACGGATCGCAACGGTCCGGTCGTGTCCGTCGCGCTGGCGCGCGAGGGCGACGACGTGCTGTTCATCACGCAGGGCGGGATGCTCGTGCGCACGTCCGTCTCCGAGATCTCGACGATCGGCCGCAACACGCAGGGCGTGCGCCTCGTGAACTTGAAGGACGGCGACAAGCTCGTGTCGCTCGAAGTGGTCAGCGAAGCCGACCTCGAGAAGTACGCGAGCGAAGCCCGCTCACGGCCCGTCACCGCGTTGCCCGCGACCGAGGAATCGGTCGAAGCCGACGACGACGAAGAAGTCGACGACACCCGTGAGGAGGACTGAACGCGATGGGACTCAAAGAAACGCTCGAAGCCGACGTGAAGACGGCGATGCTCGCGCGGAACGAGTTGGTGCGCGACACGCTGCGCATGCTGCTGGCGGATTTCAAACGCATCGAGGTCCAGGAGGGTGGAACGCTGACGCCCCAGATCGAGCAAGACGTCCTGCTGAAAGCCGCAAAGCAGCGCCAGCAGTCGATCGACGAGTTCGAGAAGGCCAATCGCCCGGACCTCGCCGCCAAGGAACGCGCCGAACAAGGCGTGATCCAAGCCTACTTGCCGAAGGCGATGTCGGAGGCCGAAGCGAAGAGCGCGATCCAAGCGATCGCGAGCGAGCTCGGCCTCACCGCGAAGAAGGACATGGGCACGCTGATGAAGGCCGCCATGGCGAAGCACAGGGGTCAGCTCGACGGGAAGCTCGCGCAGAAGGTGTTGGGGGAGATCCTGACGTGAGCGCGGGGCGGCCGTGCGCGTGTCAACACTTCACGTGGACGCGGTGAAGGCCGCTCCGATCACCGAGGAGCCTGCGGTGCGGAACGCGCCGGAGTCGGTTCGCGACTAGGGAGACGAACCGATGAAACTTCTCGAGTTCGACTGGCAGGCGCTCCTCGACCGCTTGCCTGTATGGCAAGGCGTCGCGCCTTCCTCGCGCCGTATCCTGCAAGAGTCCAGTCCCGGGGCGCCTGTGCAACTCGCGCTGTTCGGCCTGGACGGGCCGGCGCTCATCCGCGCGAAGATCCTGAAACCCTACACGGATGGACTGCGCGCCGCGCCGTGCGAGGAGGCGCGTGAGTTCCTCGCGATGGCGCGCCTGTTGCGTCGCGCGCCGCTCTTGTCGAATCCTTCGACGTCGCAACTCGCCATCTACATCGGCGAACTCTTCAACTCTCTGGAACGCGGCGGTTTGGCGCGCAGCTACGGCCCGTCTTGGGGCGCCGACGAGCGCCTCCTGCACGGCCTCACGCTCGAGCACCATGTTCGTGGTTTCGTGGAGGCGAAGGATCTGCGCAGCTGGGAAGCGCACTACGCGGAAGATGCCTACCACGCGTACCGGCGGGATCGCCCCCTGGGCCCGTCACGGTTCCACGACCCCGCGGTGGCAGGCGCCGCGCACCAGCTCGCCAAACTCCTGGTGGAACGCACCGAACCGATTCCCGTCCTCGAGATGTGGGACGCACTCGGCGAACACGCCGGCGCGGCGGTCGCGCGCGCAGCGCTGGGTCTCGTGCGCTACGCGGTCGCCTTCCTCGCAGAGCGACCGGCGGACGGAGTCGTCGTCCTGACGCTCTGGCCGACGATTCACGCGCGGCTGCACCGGAAGCAGGCGCGAGCACCGTTGCCCGTCGAGCCGGGTGGGGAGCGTTCGACGGCGTACGGCGTCGAGGACATCGAGGCGCTCCTGCTCGAAGTTGCGCGCGAGCCCGTACGGATCCGCGTGCAAGACGGAATTCCATTCGAGAAACGCCGACGAGAAATCACGGCCGCTTTCCGGCCGCAAGGCCACAGCGTGGACCGGTTCCACGTCGAACTGCTCGACGGCGAATGGTGGCGCATCACGTTCGCGCTCGAGCACGCTCGGCTCTTCGAGTGGGTGCGGATCACCGGAGCTGACGGCAAGTCGGCGTACGTCGCGACGGAAGAAGGGCGACGCTGGCTCGGCAGCGCGGCGGACATGCGCCACAAACACATCCTGGATGCTCTGCGTGCAACGCCGGAGCGCACGCCACCTCCCGCCGGCGCGAAGGACCATCGACACGGCGGCCGGGGCGACGCGTCCAAAGCCGCGCTCCGCGCCGTTGCACCTCGCTTCGAGGCGTTCGAGGACGAGGTTGCGGACGAGGATGCGGACGACGTCGACTGGCCCGACTTCCGCGACTTCGCGCCCGGGCGCGACGACCTCATCTTCCTCGGGTCGTTCCACCTGACCGGAGGTTTCCTGGATCCCCTTCTCGCGACCGAGCACGCGGTCGCGGCGTTCGCCGACCTCCCGGTCGGGCAGTTCTTCGACCTCGAGGAATTCCTGCGCTATCGGTCCGAGGTCCTGAATCCACTCCCCGCGAAGCAGATGGGTGCCAGGGACGCCGAAGTTTCGATCGAGGAGCGGGAGGGCCTGTGGCGGGAGACTCTGATCATGTTCTTGCACACACGACTTCTGCCGTTCGGAGCGGCCGTTGCGAGCGATCACGGTCCGGATCGACGCACAGCCTTCGCGCTGACGTCGCGGGCGGCCTACTTGTTCGGATCCACGAACGCCTGGCCGAAAACGGACGAACGCCACGAGGGCAAGAACGTCGTCGTTCAGCCAAACTTCGAGATCGTGTTTCCGACTCCGGCGCCAGGAATCGAGGCGCGGCTCGTCGCCTTCGCCG
>CAZKIY010000275.1:1187-5525 GCA_964552875.1 uncultured Planctomycetaceae bacterium | reverse complement strand
TGCGCGGACAGAACGAGGAAGATCGCTATCGCTCGCCGCTGACCGAGGTCGGCGTCGAGATCGACGTCGGCGACTACGTCCTCGCGATCGACGGCGTCGAGCTGCGCGGGGACATGGATCCCTATCAACTCCTGCGCGGCAAGGCTGATCGCCCGGTCGAGTTCACGGTCAACGCGCGACCCGTGCAGGACGGCGCGCGCAAGGTCGTGTTCCGGCCGCGCACGTCCGAGACGGATCTCTTCTACCTGGATTGGGTGCTCGGGAATCGCGAGCGCGTCGACAAGCTGTCCGGCGGGAAGCTCGCGTACATCCACGTCCCCGACATGGGCGAGGACGGCATCCGCGAGTTCATCAAGTGGTACTACGGCCAGGTGCGCAAATCGGGCCTGATCATCGACGACCGCAACAACGGCGGCGGCAACGTGAGCCAGATGCTGATCGAGCGCTTGCGCCGCGTCGTGCTCGCGACCGAGTTCTCGCGCAACAGCGAGTACACCGGCACCTATCCGCAAGTCGTCTTCCACGGACCGATGGCCTGCTTGATCAATCAGAACTCGGCGTCGGACGGCGACATCTTCCCGTGGATGTTCCAGAAGGCCGGGCTCGGTCCCGTGATCGGCAAGCGTTCGTGGGGCGGCGTCGTCGGCATCACGAACCACGGGCCGCTGATCGACGGCGGCACGGTGAACGTGCCCGAGTTCGGTCACGGGGACTCGAGCGGCCAATGGGCCGTCGAGGGTTGGGGCGTCGAGCCCGACATCGAGATCGAGAACGAGCCGGCCGCGGTTCTCGCCGGGCGTGATCCGCAGTTGGAGCGCGCGGTCGAGGTCGTTCTCGAAGCGATCCGCAAGGATCCGAAGAAGTTGCCGACGCGTCCCGCCGATCCGATCAAGACGAAGTGACGGACTCTCCGTCGACGAACGAGTTCGTCGTCGTGCCTTGCGGTCCCGCGGATCGCGAGGCGCAGGCGCAGCTCTTCAACGCGACCTTCAAGAAGGAAATCGACGCGCGCGGGCTCGCTTGGCGCTACGACGAGAACCCGCACGGTCGTGCGATATCGTTCGCGCAGCGGCACGCGACGGCCGGGCTCGTGTCGGGGTACGCATGTACTCCGCGCCGTGCGGTGCCGGCGGGCGATGAATCGCGCGCGGCACTCGTCGGCGAGACGGGGGATGTGATGACACACCCGAGTTGGCGCAAGCGCGGTCTCTTCAGCGCGCTCGATCGCGCGGCGATGGCGGAATCTCGGCGTCTCGGTTGGCCGGTCGTGTTCGGGCTCCCGAATCGGCGCTCGGCGCACATTTTCTTGGAACTGGGTTGGGAGCGCGTCGGCACGCTCCGGGCGTGGACCTTCGTGCTGCGCGCGGACGCAGCGGCGCGCACGGAACGCGCGAAAGAGGGTCGCATCCGCGGGTGGCTCACGCCGCTCGCCGCGCGGGCGGGTCGGAGTGCACGGACGAAGCTCGCGGCGGGAAAACCACTTCTCGCTCGGCCGTTGAGTGCATTTCCGCGCGCGGTGGAGTCCCTCTCGCGCGCCGTCGAACCGCGTTTCGCGCTCATGGTGCGGCGCGATGCGGCGTACCTCGATTGGCGCTTCCTCCGGTCGCCGTCGGGACTGCACCGCTCGTTCGGCCTCTACGCACAGGACGAGTTCGAGGGCTACGTCGTCGTCCAGGTTCCTCGCCCGGGCAGTGCCATCGGATACCTCGTCGACGTGCTCGCGCGCGACGACGATAGCGTGGATGCAGCGATCCTCACGGGACTCGCGGCGCTCGAGTCGGCAGGTGCGTCGGTCGTGCAGGCCACGGCGATCGACGGATCGTGGTGGAGCACGCGCCTCTCCGGATCCGGTTTCCAGGCGCCGCGACCCGCGAACCACTTGACGGCGATCGTCCACGTGCACGATCGCGCGCATCCTCTGGCGCTCGCAGCACTCTCTCCAAAGCGTTGGTACTTGACCGACGGCGATCGCGACGACGAGACCATGGGATAGGATTCGAGGGCAACGTGTCGCTGAAACACAAGATCAAGCGTGCCGCGGCGGAAGCCTATGCGCGGTTCCTGTTCCACACGGGGGCGCACGCCGTCGTGAACGCACTCATGCCGCGGCGCATGCTCGTGCTCGCCGGACATTGCGTCAGCGCGCCGACCTGCGCGACGCTACCCAAGGACATGAAGGTCCGTGGGGAGGACCTCGAACGCATCCTCGGTTGGCTCGCGAAGCGGTACGACGTCGCGTCGATGGCCGAGGGCCTGAAGCGCATCGAGTCCGGCGCGGCCCAGCGGTCCGTCGTCGTGCTGACGATGGACGACGGCTACCGCGACAACCGCACGCACCTCGCGCCGATCCTCGGACGACTCGGCGTGTCGGCGACGATCTACCTCGAGAGTCGGCCGCTCGACGAGCGCCGCGCGAATTGGACCCACAAACTGTTCTGGTGTCTCGAGCGGATGGGCCCCGAGCCGTTCGTGCTGCGGCACACCGAGATCGCGCGCGCGGACAAGCTCGGCAGCATCGTCCTGAACCAGCTCGTGCCGCACGGCGATGCCACGACGTACCACGTGAAACGCGTGCTCAAGTACGACGTCGATCCTGTGGAACGAGATCGGGCGCTCGACGTCCTCTTCGCGGAACTGGGCGGATCGGATCGCGAGTTGACCGATGCGCTCTACATGACCTGGGACGACGTGCGTGCACTGCAGGCGGCGGGCATCGAACTCGGGGGGCACACGGTGAGTCATCCGATCCTCGCGAAGCTCGACGCGGCCGCTCAGTCGAACGAGATCGGCGGATGCGCGCGATCTCTCGAGCGGGGCCTCGGAACGGCGTCCGTGAGCTTCGCGTACCCGTTCGGGCGGAACTGGGACTTCGACGCGCACTCGGCGCAAGCTGCGCGCGCGGCCGGGTTCACGAGCGCCACCACGACCCATCCCGGCGTCCACGTGCGCGGTCGCGACGTCTATCGCATTCCGCGCGTCATGATCGACGAAGACGCCGAGCTCCACACGATCGTCGCCGAGGCTTGCGGTGGATTCGAGCTGCTGCGACGGATCGGGATCGATCTGGCGGCGTGATCGGTCAGAAGAGGTAGCAACCGCCGTGCGGCAGTGGCTCCTTCCAAGCTCGCCATGCGAGCGACGCGCCGATCGCCGCGGCGGCAGTGAGGAAGGGTACGACGACGAGCAGGGCGCTCATCACGCGCCCCTCTTCGCGCTGCCCGCTCATCCTCAGAAGATGTTGTAGAGGAACGGCGAGGACGGATCGTCGCCGAACAGGATCAGTGCGAGGAGGAGGACCAAGACGAGCGCCAACGGCGCGACGATGTAGATCCAGTTCTCGCGGAGGAAGTTCTTCATGGCGATCTCGGTGGGGGGCTAGATCTCGTAGTGTCCCGGCGCGGCCGATCCGGATCCGAAGAGGACGAGGGCGACGACGATCGCCGCGCCGACCGCGGCCGGCACGACGAACCAGGCCCAGTTTTCTCGCAGGAATCGTCGCATGATCATTCGAGCGTAGCCGAAGTCCTCGGAGTCTGCCGCGCGACGCCGTTTGGGTTCCTAGAACAACGTGTAGATGAACGGCGCCACGAGGGGCGAGCTCGCCGCCACGACCAGGAGGCTCCCGATCGTGAGGAGGATCACCACGAGCGGCATCAGGTACCAATGCCCCCGGCGCGTGAACGCGGCCAGGAGCTCGGTGATCGTGCCCAGACGCCGGCCGAGCTTGAAGAGGATGAAGCCCAAGAGACCGAGGACGAACAGGACGAGCAGCGCGCGTGCGATCGTCGGCGGGATCAGCGTGAGGAGCTCGCTGCCACCGACCGCGATCGTGAACACGAGTCCGAGCATGCCGCCCGCGATCGCGTAGGCCTGCCACGTCGCGACGTCCTTGTAGGTGCGCGCGTAGACGGTTCCGAGAACGGCGACGAGCCCGACGTACCACAACACCCAGCGCGGGAACTTCGACTCCTCGCGCGCCGGCTCGAGCGAAGCCGTGGTTTTCGCGGCGAGTTCACCCGCGAACACGCCGTTCGCGTCGAGTGCCTTGTGCACCTCTTCCGCCAAGGCACGATTGCCCAGCGGGTTCAAGTGCCAGTCGATCTCGTGGTAGAGGAGTTTCTCTTCGTCGTCGCCCGCCGCCGCGATCCGCGCGCGGAACGATTCACGCACGTCGACCGTGCGGATGGACAGCTCGCTCGCCAGCGCGAGGAACGTCTCGACGGGTTGATCAGGCGACCAAGCGGTGTCCGGCGCGAGCGACGTAATCGTGCGCGGATCCGTGCCGCCGAGGATCGAGCGACGCAGACGCGCGATCCAGTCGTCGCGCAGGATCTGCGC
>CAZKIY010000275.1:0-1087 GCA_964552875.1 uncultured Planctomycetaceae bacterium | reverse complement strand
TCGGCCTTCCAGAGGCGTTCGAGGAGATCGACGAACAAGTCGTCGCGATCGACCGTGTAACCGAGCGCGAAGGAGTCACCGAGGACGAGCACGCGCTTCGTGCCCACCGGTTTGGCGGCGCTCGACATCGGGTCGTCGCGCAACCCGAACTGGTTCGTCGCGATCGTGACGTCGAACTCGCTCGTCTTCTTGTGGATCGAGGCGTCGGGCCGCTTGGCCCAACCCGTGTCCGCGTCGAAGCGGTGGATCGTCGGCGGGGGGCCCATGCCGAGCAGGCGCAATCCGACCTCGGCCACGAAGAGCGCGAGGAGGAAACTCACGACGAAACACAGGGCGACGTTGACGGCGCGCATTCAACTCACCATCGCCGTGACGGAGTCGCCTTCGTGGCGCAAGTGGAAGCGCGTCTCCGCGATCTTCTTCTTGGCCTCTTTCGAGACGACGTAGTTGTTCAGGAAGAGCAGGTCCATGCCGGACAAGCTGAACGTGTTGAACGCGTGCGCCGGCGATTCGACGATCGGTTCACCCTTGAGGTTGAACGACGTGTTCATGATCACCGGGACGCCGGTCAATTCGCCGAAGCGGCGGATCAAGCCGTGGTACGCCGGGTTCGTCTCGCGATAGACGGTCTGCAAGCGGCCCGAACCGTCCTCGTGCGTGATCGCGGGCAACACCGAGCGCTTGTCGACGCGCACAGGTGCCACGTAGAGCATGAAGCGCGCCGGAAAGTGCTTCTCGGCATCCGGGATGTCGAAGAACTCGTTGGCGCGTTCCTCGAGTACGCTGGGCGCGAACGGGCGGAACGCCTCGCGGAACTTGATCGTCGAGTTGAGCTTCTCCTTCATCTCCGCACGGCGGGGATCCGCGATGATCGAGCGCGCGCCGAGCGATCGGGGGCCGAATTCGAAGCGACCGCGGAACCAACCGCACACGTTCCCGTCGACGAGCGCTTGTGCGGCGTAGTCGAAGAAGTCCTCGTCCTTCGCGAAGTGACGGTAGGGGATCTCGTACTTCTCGAGGAACGCGACGACTTCCGCGTCCGAGTACTCGCTGCCCAAGTACGCGTGATCGAGCGCCGGTCCGCGCG
>CAZKIY010000274.1:0-5538 GCA_964552875.1 uncultured Planctomycetaceae bacterium | reverse complement strand
ACGGGCATCTCCGAGCCGATCGTGCTCGCTCTCATCGGTCTCGTTCTGGGGCTGGTACCGGGCCTCCCGCGGCAACAGCTCGATCCCGATCTGATCCTGCTCTTCTTCCTGCCGCCGATCCTGTACGCGGACGCATTCAAGACTTCGTGGATCGACTTCGCACGGTGGTTGCGCCCGATCCTGATGCTCGCGATCGGTCTCGTGGCGCTGACGATCCTCGTCGTCGGAGTCGTCGCGCACGCGTTGCTGCCCGAACTCCCATGGGCCGTCTGCTTCACGCTCGGCGCCGTCGTTTCGCCCACGGACACGGTCGCCGTGCAATCCGTGATCGACAAGATCCGTCTTCCGCGGCGCACGACGGCGATCCTCGGCGGCGAGAGCCTGGTGAACGACGCGACGGGACTCGTCGGCGTCCAGCTCGGAGTCGCCGTCGTCCTTTCGGGCACGTTCGAGGCCGGTGACGTCGTCGGTCGTTTCGCGCTAGTCGCGGGCGGAGGCGTCGCAGTCGGACTCGTCATCGGGCTCGCGTTCACGTGGTTGAACCAGCGATTCCGCGCGACGGAGGCGCTGTTCGCGCTCTCACTCGTCTCGCCCTACCTCGCGTACTGGATCGCGGAGCACTTCGGCACCTCGGGAGTACTCGCGGTCGTCGTCGCGGGCTTCTTGGTGTCGTGGAGGATCCACAACCTCCCGGCCGCGGCGCGCGTCGAGTTGTTCTCCGTCTGGCAACTCATGTCGTGGGTCCTCAACGGACTGTGCTTCGTCTTCATCGGCCTCGAAGCACCGCGAGTCGTGCGCGAAACATCGTTCGCGACGAGTTCCGATTTGATCGTCGCCGGACTCGTCCTCGCGCTCGTGGTCATCGTGTTGCGAGTCTTGTGGGTTTTCCCGGGTGCGTACCTGCCGCTGCTCTTGTCCCCGCGCTTGCGCGCGCATGAAGGCGGATACCCGCGGTGGCGCAGCGTCGTGCTGGTTTCGTGGTGCGGCGTTCGAGGCATGGTTTCGCTCGCTGCGGCGTTGTCCGTCCCCGCGACCCTCGACGATGGCACACCGTTCCCCGGACGCGATGCGCTGCTCGCATGCGCGTTGTGCGTCATCCTCGTGACGCTCTTCGTTCAGGGAGCGACGCTCGGGCCGTTGGTCGGCGCGTTGGGGCTGCGGGGCGACGACGACACGGACGTCGAGATCCGTGCGGCGCGCGAAACGTTGCTGGAGGCCGGCATCCAGCGCCTCGATCAGTTCTGTTCGGAGACGAGTTGCCCGCTCTCCGTCCACCACTGGCGGACGGCCATGGCCGACGAACTCGTCTCCTTGCGCGACGAGGACGAGGACCAGCGTCAGCAAGCACGATCTCGGCTCACGGTCAGCCATGACGTGCGCCGAGCGGTCGCCGAAAGCCAGGCACAGAAGCTCCTCGAGCTGCGGGACTCCGGCCGCGTCAACGACAGCACGTACATCACGATGCAGCTCGAGTTGGACCGACAGATTCGAGGCGGTCATGGTGGCGAAACAGCCTGAATCGACCGCGCGCGCACGAGCCGTGGACATTGCGCGGCGCGCACGAGAGACTCGGCTCATGACGCGCTTCGCGACTGGGTTCCTCGTCCTCGCCCTTTCCGCATCGGGCACCGCAGCGGAGCGCGCGACCAAGAACGTCGTGCTCGTCCTCGTCGACGGACTGCGCTGGCAAGAGGTGTTCAGCGGCGCGGATCAAACACTGATCGAGCACGAGAAGGGCGGTGTCGAGGACCGGGAAGCGCTGCTGGGCGCGTACTGGCGCGAGGACGCTGCGGCGCGGCGCGCGGCACTCATGCCCTTCCTCTGGAGCACCGTCGCGCGTGAAGGTCAGATCCTCGGCGACCGCGATGCGGGCTCGCCATCGACGGTCACGAACGGCCTGAAATTCAGCTATCCCGGGTACAGCGAGATGCTCGTCGGGTTCCACGATCCGCGCATCGACAGCAACGCGAAGACTCCGAATCCCAACGTGACCGTGCTCGAGTTCCTGCACGGTCGACCAGGATTCGCGGGCAAGGTCGCGGCGTTCGGCGTGTGGGATGTCGTGCCGTCGATCGTGAACCGCGAGCGCTGCGGGTTCTTCGTGAACGGCGGGTTCGAGCCGGTGCTCGTGGAGCCGATCTCCAAGGAACAAGCGCTGTTGAACCGACTGAAGTCCGAGCTGCCGAAGCAATGGCAGTCGATGCCGCCCGACGCGATCGCTTTCCACGCGATGCTCGAGTACACGGTGGCGCACGCGCCGCGCGTTCTCTACTTCACCTTCGGAGAAACGGATGAGTTCGCGCACGAGGGTCGCTACGACCACTACCTCGACGCAGCGCGGCGAACCGACGGTTTTCTCCGTGAGCTGTGGGAGAAACTGCAATCCATTCCGTCCCACCGCGGTACGACGACGATGATCGTTGCCGCTGATCACGGTCGCGGTCGCGGACCCGACGACTGGTCGAAGCACAACAAGGACATCGAGGGCGCCGAGGAGATCTGGATCGCAGCGATCGGTCCCGACACGCCGCCGCTCGGAGCGCGCAGCGATGCCGGGCCTACGACGCAATCGCAGATCGCAGCGACGCTCGCCGCCGCGCTGGGCGAGGACTGGTGCGCGGCCGAGCCGCGTGCGGCGAAGCCGATCGCGGGACTCGTGCGCTGACGACCGCCGGAGTGCCGTCACGCCCTCCGAAGCCGGCCGGACGACGACGGTCGACCTGCGCACGCCCTGATCCGGATCGCATCCGCCGTGACGATCGTCGCGATCGGAAGTTCGGCGTCGAGCACTTCACGCGCGCCGATGCCGAGTACGGTCCACGCATGCGAGCCGCGTTGCGCTGAACGTCGGCACACGAAGGGACGATCAAGGCGGCGTGAGCGCGGGCTCACGCCGCTCTCTTGAGTGCGAGATCTCGACGCATCATGCGTGTGTGACCTTGCCGGATCGCGCACGCAGCTATAGACTTCCGCCTCGTTCGCCCGCAGCTCGGGCGATCGCACTCGCGATGAGCACTCACTTCATGCACATGTGTTTCGAGTACCGGAACCGCATCCGCGGTGGCCGCTCTCGATCCATGGGCAGGACGCACTAGACGACTCCTCGCACCCTCGATCGACGAAGAAGGCCATCGCGACGCGGTGGCTTTCTTCGTTTTCACCCACGTTTTCCAGGCCTTTCGCACACACAGGACACGCCATGAACGACTCGAGTCCGAAGTCCCGCCGCGCCAACGTCATGCTCGCCTGCCTCGCCTTCGACCACCGACCGCTGATCCCGTTCCTACTTTCCGGGGCCATCGTCGGTGCCGTCAAGTGGGGTTGGTTGAACGCGGTTCCATGGTGACGTCGTGGAGCTCACCTCGATTCGCAATCGGAGCTTCGCGCGCGCACGCGCGGCGGCGACCACCCACTTCTTCATCGGACTGACGCTCCTCGCGGGCGTCTCGATCACCGCGTGGCACCTCCATCGACTCGTGCCCGCGCTGCCTCTGCCGACCATGACGCTGTTCCTCGGCGTCGCGGTGGGCAGCGCTTGCGCGCTCTCACCCGCGCTCCGACACCTCCGCCCAGCCGCGGAAGTGCCCCTCGCGGTCGGCATGGTGCTACTCGGCGCGCAGTGCGACGTCGTCGCAGTCCACACGGTCGGCTTCGTCGGGATCGCACTCCTGCTGCTCCACTGGTGGATCGCGGGACGGATCCTGCGCTACGCGCTCGAGCGCGCGGGTGAATCGAAGCGGACCGCGAGCCTCGTCGCGGTGGGCTCGAGCGGAGCGGGAATCAGCGCCGTTCTCGCCGCGGAATCCAGCGATCCGGAGAGTCCGCCGCGCGCGAGGCTCCTCGCCGTCGCGTCGACGCTCGTCACGGGCGCACTCGGGTTCGTGCTCTTACCGCTCGTGGCGTCGAGCTTGGGATCGAGTGCGACGACGGTTGCGCGTCTCTCGGGGATTGCGATGCCGACTACGGCCGAGGCCGTGTTGATCGGAGCCGCGCACTCCCCCGAGGCCTTGCGCGGAACCGGGGCGTTTCGCTTCGTGGTGAATCTGCTCCAGTGGATCCCGGTGCTCGGTCACGCTCGACGATTCGCTCCGCGCGAAGAACGCGGCGCCGCTCGATCCGTCGTGCGCACGGCTGCAGCCGTCGCGCGCAGAGTGCCCGGATTCGTGTGGGGCCTCGCGCTGCTCGCCGCAGTCGGGACGCTCGGCGGTTTCGCGGATCACGAACGCCGCGTCCTCGCGAACGTGACGAATTGGGCTTTTCTCGGTGCACTCGCCGGCGTCGGATTCGCGATCCGCCCGCTCGAGATCGCGGCACTCGGCTGGAGGCCGATCGTCGCGGCGGTCATCGGCTGGCTCGCGGCGGCGACGATCCTGCTCGGCGCGGTGATCGCGTCGTCGCGTGCATGAGCGGCCGGACCTCGTCCACGCCCATCGCCAACCCGACGCGGTCCACGCACTCCTCAACCGAGCATTCCCGCAGTCCCGGTCGACGGGTTCGGCAAAGGGGCGTTCGTGTAACCTCGCCACGAGCCCGGGGCGCGAGCGCGCGCTCGATGTGCTCGACGCGCGAACCCAGCATGCACGATCTGCCTTTCGAGTCCGGACCGATCGAGCGGTTGCGCACCGTCGATGCCGCCCTCCTCGAATCGATCGGTCGCACGCCGCTCGTCCGCCTCGCGCGGATCGGCGCCGGTCTGCCGATCCCCGTGCTCGCGAAGTGCGAGCACCTGAACCCGGGCGGCAGCGTGAAGGACCGCCTCGCGTTGGCGATGGTCGATGACGCCGAGCGACGCGGCGTGCTGCGACGCGGCGCGACGCTGATCGAAGCAACGGCCGGCAACACCGGCATCGGGCTCGCGCTCGTCGCTCGGGTGCGCGGCTACGAACTCGTGTGCGTGATGCCTGAAAAGATGTCGGTCGACAAGCGCACCGCTCTCACCGAGATGGGAGCGCGCGTCGTGATCACGGCCAACGCGAAGCCGGATGCGCCCGATCATTTCCAGAACGTGGCGCGCCGTTTGGCAGCCGAGAACGGATGGTTCCTCACCGATCAGTTCTGCAATCCGGCCAACGTGCGCGTGCACGAGGAGATGACCGGCCCCGAGATCCTGGAGCAGACCGACGGCCAGATCGGCGCGTTCGTCGCCGGCGCGGGCACGGGCGGGACGATCACTGGCGTCGGGCGCTGCTTGAAGCTCTTTGGTTCGAGCGCGCGGATCGTGCTCGCTGATCCCGTCGGTTCCGGGCTCGCGCGTTGGGTGACGGACGGCATCGTCGGGAACGATGCGCCGTATCGCGTCGAGGGCATCGGAACGAGTCGACCCCCTGTCATCCTCGATCGCTCGGTGATCGACGCAGCCGAGAGCGTGTCGGACGCAGAGAGCTTCGCCATGACGCGACGCCTGTGGACGGAGGAAGGGCTTTTCGTCGGCGGATCGTCGGGCACCGCCGTCGTCGCCGCACTGCGCATCGCGAGCAGCGGACTCGTGCGCGATCCGGTCGTCGTCGTGCTGCCCGATGCGTCGGATCGCTATCGCTC
>CAZKIY010000273.1:0-5564 GCA_964552875.1 uncultured Planctomycetaceae bacterium | reverse complement strand
CCGGCGTCGTCACGCGCTTCACGAACCTGCTCGATCCGGACGCGCGTGCGCGCGAGGTGTTCGCGATCCATCGTCCCGAGATGCTTGCCGACTGGGCGAAGGCAGAGACGCTCGACGCGTGGGTGCGTTCGACCGGTGCGTTCACGTCCGCCGATGCGACGAAGCCGTCGTCGCTCCGCGCGCGGCTGCGCGCGATGCCGACGGTCACGCCGACGGGACTGCGGGCCGTCCAGTTCGAGGCGATCACGAACTTGGAGCAGTCTTTCTCGCTCGGGCATCCCCGCGCGCTGATCCAGATGGCGACCGGTTCCGGCAAGACGATCGTGGCCGTCGCCGAGAGTTATCGCCTACTCAAGTTCGCGGGCGCGCGGCGCGTGCTGTTCCTCGTCGATCGCGGGAACCTGGGCGAGCAGGCCGAAGGTGAGTTCAAGAGCTTTCGCATGCCCGACGACAAGCGCAAGTTCGACGAGGTCTACAACGTCAATCGACTGACCTCGAACAAGGTCCCGAGCTCGAGCGCGGTCGTCATCACCACGATCCAGCGCCTGTACTCGATGCTGCGCGGCGAGCCGGAAGCCGCGATCGTCGACGAAAACGGGACGGAGCACACACCGGAGCGATCGGTAGAGGTCGCCTACAACGAACTCGTCCCGCCGGAGTTCTTCGACGTGATCTTCGTCGACGAGTGCCACCGCTCGATCTACTCGAGCTGGCGCGGGGTGCTGGAGTACTTCGACGCGTTCCAGGTCGGCCTGACCGCGACGCCGGCCGCGCACACGTACGGGTTCTTCAACGGCAACGTGGTCATGGAGTACGGCCACGAGCGCGCCGTCGCCGACGGTGTGAACGTCGACTTCGACGTCTACCGCATCCGCACCAAGATCACCGAGCGCGGTGCAACGATCGAACCCGACACCGAGCCGACACTCGGCAAGCGTGACCGCCGCACGCGCGCGACGCGCTGGCGCGTGGATGTGATCAAATCACGCGAAGCGTTCGAGGCGCTGAAGTTCGTCGGCAAGCGGCCGCCGCTCGAGATCTGAAGAGGCGAGCCGGCGTGGCGCACGTCGGCCACTGGCCGCGGGGCACGCTCTCCGATCAGGAATTCCGACTTTGGATGCGACCCGGCGCTGGACCGAACGTCCTCTTGGCGGGCAGCTCGCAGGCGCCCCGGTCGTTTCGTACAAGCTCATCGCGCCCCATGCCGACCGAACTGCCCACCTTCGACCGACCGCCGCTGACCGAGGTGTTCCTCGCGGCGCAGTTCGCGCCGTTGCCGCAGCTGCGCACGGCGCACCTGGGAGAGTTCCTGAGCGCGCTGGGACCGACTTGGTCGCCGCTCCCGGACGCTCCGGCGCTGGGGCAGACGCGCGAACCGGTGGACTCGACGCCCGAGTGGCTCTTGCCCGGCACGCTGGAGATCGATCTGCGCACCGGCACGCGGTTGCGAGCCCAGTCCGCTGGGGCGGACCGCATGCTCCAGGTCGAGAACGGGTGGCTCGCGCTGAACTGGGCCGGCGGGCCGGGGCGTGACTACCCGCGGTTCGCGGCGTTGAGCGCGGAGTACGAGCAGCAGTACGAGCGCTGGAGCTGCTTCCTGGCCGAGCGTGGGCTCGGAACCGTCGTCCCGAACCTGTGGGAAGTGGGGTACGTGAACGTGTTCCCCCGCGGAGAGCTGTGGAACGAGTTGGGCGACATCGTCGGGCTGCTTCCGAGGCTCCTCGGTTCGGGGCCGGGTTCGGCGGGCGCGCTCCAGACCCTCAGCGGACGGTGGGCGTACTTGATCGCGCCGGGTGTCGGTCGGTTGCAGGTGTTCGTCGAGCACGCGCTGCGTCACACGCCCGAGCTGGGCGAGTGCATTCAGTTGCGCTTGATCGCGCGTGGGCCAGTGCGCGAGGCTTCGGGGGCGGCGCTGTGGCAGGGACTGGCGATCGGTCACGAACGCATCGTTTAGACGTTCGCGGAGCTGCTTTCGGACTCGGCCAAGACACATCTCGGATATCGGCGATGAACGCGACTTTCAACCAAGGTTGGACGACCGAGGGTCGGACGTACGACTGGATCGATCCGTCGTCGCGCTTCGCGTCGCCCCAGTTGCGCGAGGGGCAGCAGCGAGAGCGTGATCGCTGGCAGGTGATCGTGGATCTGCTTCTCGGCTGGCGGTCCGATCCGTCGTCGCTGCTGGAGGAGGAGACTCCGCCTCCGGAGATCGCCGTGATCGACCATGCCTTGCGCGTCTGCGAGGAATGGCAGCGCGTGGGGCAGTCCCTGCCGGACCGGGTCCTCCCCGACGGCGCCGGCGGGATCGCGTTCGAGTGGTACCGGGAGCCGTGGTTCTCGGACGTCGAGTTCGAGAGCAACGGCCAGGGGACCTGGCGCGTGTATCACGACTCCCGCCCCGTCGATCGAGGCCAGTTCCGCTGGAAGCCGCAGTGGGTCGAGCTGTGATCCAAGCGCTCATCACGACGTCCGGCGACGGGACGGAGGCCGTCAGGCCGGAGGAGACGATCCTGCGTCGCGTCCTCGAGTCCAACATGGAAGGGGCGCGTCGCGACCGCATCAGTCCGCGCGCGTTCAAGCCGCGGGCCGAGAAGGACAAGGACGGTCTGTCGTGCTTTCGCGAGAAGTACCACGACCCCGCGAGCGTCGCCTGCGCGCCGCCGGACTTCGTGCGCCCGCGCGTCGCTCGCCTCCGCGTGCGAGAGCTGTTCGAGCTCAAACTCAGCGTTAGAGCGGACCCCTTCGAGCCGAATGGAGTCGGGCATTGCCTGATCCCGGAGCTGACGTCGCTCAACCGATCGGAATCGTGGGCGGGGGACCTACACGTGCGCCTTGCGCACGAACTGTCCGAGTGCCTCGGCCCGTTCAACTGCGGCGACGAGAAGAGTGCGGCATGAGCGACGTCTCCAACCGCATCGTTCAGAAGCTGTGGAGCTACTGCAACCTCCTGCGTGACGACGGACTGTCGTACCAGGACTACCTCGAGCAGCTCACGCAGCTCCTATTCCTCAAGATGTCCGAGGAGCGCGCGAGCGCGGGACCGAGCAGTCGGTGCCGAAGGGTTGTCGCTGGAGCGACCTCGCGGCGCCGCAGATGGAGGGCGCGCGCCTCGAGGAGAAGTACCGCGACATCCTCAAGAAGCTCGGTGAGAGCGGCGGGATGCTGGGACTCGTCTACAGGAAGGCGCAGAACAAGATCCAGAACCCGGCGTTGCTGCGGCGCCTGATCGTCGAGTAGATCGGCACCGAGGACTGGAGCTCGAAGGCGTCGGACGTGAAGGGCGATGCGTACGAGGGCCTGCTCGAGAAGAACGCGCAGGACGTCAAGGGCGGCGCGGGCCAGTACTTCACGCCGCGTGCGCTGATCCAGGCGATCGTCGAGTGCATCGACCCGCGGCCGGGCGAGGTCGTGTGCGATCCGGCGTGTGGCACGGGTGGGTTCCTGCTGGCGGTGCACGATCACATCTCGCACCGCTATCCGCTCGATCGCGATCAGAAGAAGCACCTGCGCTTCGATGCGCTGCGCGGAGTCGAACTCGTCGACGGCGTCAGTCGCCTGTGCGCGATGAACCTGTACCTGCACGGCGTCGGGCCGGACGACGACGAGCGCGAGCCGCCGATCCAGACGTCGGACTCGCTGCGCAATCCGCCCGGACATCACGTCGACGTCGTGGTCACGAACCCGCCGTTCGGGAAGCAGTCCTCGATCACGGTGGTGAATGAGGAGGGCGAGACCGACCGTCAGACGTCGACGTACAACCGGCCCGACTTCTGGACGACGACGTCGAACAAGCAGCTCAACTTCGTGCAGCACGTGCGCTCGATGCTCCGCATCGGCGGACGCGCGGCGCTCGTCCTGCCCGACAACGTGTTGTTCGAGGGCGGCGCGGGCGAGATCGTGCGGCGCAAGCTCCTGCACGAGTGCGACGTGCATACGTTGTTGCGACTGCCCACCGGGATCTTCTATGCGCAGGGCGTGAAGGCGAACGTGCTGTTCCTCGAGCGCCGGCCTGGTTCCGAGAAGCCGTGGACGAAGGAGCTCTGGATCCACGACCTGCGGACGAACCAGCACTTCACGTTGAAGACGAACCCGCTGAAGCGCGCTGACCTCGACGAGTTCGTGAGCTGCTACAAGCCCAGTGCGCGGCACGAGCGCGTCGCGACGTGGTCGGCGGAGAACCCGGGCGGTCGATTCCGCCGCTACAGCTACGACGAGATCGCGGCACGCGACAAGTTCAGCCTCGACATCACGTGGCTGCGCGATGAGAGCCTCGAGGACTCGGCCTCGCTGCCCGCGCCGAGCGTGATCGCGCGCGAGATCGTCGACGACCTTCGATCGGCGTTGGAGCAGCTCGAGGACGTTCTTGCCGACCTCGAGCGGCGCAAGGTCTGAGAGTGCGTGAGGAATTCAGCCTACGCGCTCTCAGGAACTGGTAGCGCCGCCCCGCGGCTGCCTCGGGCGCGTAATGGCTCCACACGCGCTGACTCCCGCGGAGTGGTCGCTCCGTGGTCCGAGATGGCGTGTCTTGGTCCGAGTCGGGGCGGAGTACCCGCGCGTCACGCTGTGTTCATCGGTAGGCTCGGACGCTCATGACGCTCCCTCCCGCTTCGTGCACTCCGCCTGCGTGGCGACCGCGACGCATCCGCGCCGGGTCGTGGACGATCACGGCGTTGTCGGACGGTTGGTTGCGACTCGACGGCGGTTCGATGTGGGGCGTCGTCCCGAAGGTCATGTGGAGCGCGTGGACTCCTGCCGCGGACGACAACACGATCTTGCTCGCGTTGCGGCCGTTCTTGGCCGAGCGCGGTGATGTGAAGGTCCTCGTCGAGCCCGGCGTGGGGGATCGTTGGTCGCCGAAGCTCGCGCGCATCTACGGTTTGGTGCGCCATCCGACGCTCGATTCTTCGCTCGGAATGGCCGGCGTCACACCCGATTCGATCACGCACGTGATCGGCACGCACGCGCACTGGGATCACGTCGGCGCGTGGGTCGTCCGGCGTGACGGTCGGCTCGAGCCGCGCTTTCCGCGTGCGCAGCACTACTTGCCGCGTATCGAGCTCGACGTCGCACGCGCAGCCGACGCCGTTCGCGCCGCGAGCTATCGCGCGGAGGACGTCGAGGTTATCGAGAGCGCGGGGATCCTCACGACGCTCACCGGAAACACCGAAGTCCTACCCGGATTGCGCGTGCATGTCCTCGGCGGTCACAGCGACGGCGTCGCGGTCGTGACCTTCGACGAGGACGGTGACGACGGCGCGATCTTCTGGAGCGACGTCGTGCCGACCGCGCACCACGTGCAGCCGCCGTACATCATGGCCTACGACCTCGACGTCGCGCGCAGCTTCGCCGTACGCTCGGAATGGATCGCGCGCGCGGCGGAGCGCGGTTGGACGGGCTGCTTCTACCACGACGTCGATCACGCGTTCGGCCGCGTGCGGCGCGAGGGGAAGCGTTACGCGGTGGACGTCTGATCCACGACGTCCCGCGCGTTGATGTTGGTGTCAGGCACACACGTCAACGTCACGCATCCGCAGCGGGGACTTCGGGAACCGATTCGCCTGCGA
>CAZKIY010000272.1:0-5568 GCA_964552875.1 uncultured Planctomycetaceae bacterium | reverse complement strand
GAAAGTGGCGCGCGGGAAAGTGGCGCGCGGGAAAGTGGCGGGATCGCAAGCGGTCCCGCGCTCCCTGACAGCTCCGACAGGTTCGACAACCCAACAACACACGACCACGCATCCGCGCCGGGCCTCCTCGAGGCCTGCTCGGATGCGCACCGATCGACGGCGCCCTCGTCCGAGGGCGCCGAGATTCTCAGAACCCCGAATCCCAAGACCCCAGACGACGACCTCCGGGCACGCACGGCCCACTCAGAGATCAAGGACGAACCATGGCGAAGGAAGTCTTCCAGCGGACCAAGCCGCACGTCAACGTCGGCACCATCGGTCACATCGACCACGGCAAGAGCACGCTCACCGCGGCTCTCGCCGCTCGTTCGGCCTCCAAGAACGGCACGAAGGTCAAGTCGTACGCCGAGATCACGAAGGGCGGCACGGTCCGCTCGGCGGACAAGACCGTCACGATCTCGGCCTCGCACACGGAGTACGAGTCGGAGGCGCGTCACTACGCGCACGTCGACTGCCCGGGCCACGCCGACTTCGTGAAGAACATGATCACGGGTGCCGCCCAGATGGACGGCGCGATCCTGGTCGTGTCGGCCGCCGACGGCCCGATGCCGCAGACGCGCGAGCACGTCCTGCTCGCCCGTCAGGTCAACGTGCCGCACATCGTCGTCTTCCTGAACAAGGTGGACCTCGTCGACGACCCCGAGCTCCTGGAGCTCGTCGAGATGGAGATCCGCGATCTCCTGAACAAGTACAAGTTCCCGGGCGACACGACGCCGATCATCCGCGGGCAAGCCAAGGCCGCACTCGAGTCGGGTGGCAAGGACGAGAAGGCCAACGCCTGCATCGACGAGCTGATGAAGGCGATCGACAGCTTCATCCCGACGCCGCAGCGCTTGGTCGACAAGCCGTTCCTCATGTGCATCGAGGATGTGTTCTCGATCATGGGTCGCGGTACGGTCGGCACGGGTCGGATCGACCGCGGCATCGTCAAGGTCGGTGAGGCGGTCGAGATCGTCGGTCTGCGCGAGCAGATCATGAAGTCGACCTGCACCGGCGTGGAGATGTTCCAGAAGACCCTCGACCAGGGTCAGGCCGGCGACAACGTCGGCATCCTCCTGCGCGGTGTCGAGAAGAAGGACCTCGAGCGCGGCATGGTCGTGGCCAAGCCCGGCACGATCACCCCGCACACGAAGTTCGAAGCCGAGGTGTACATCCTCTCCAAGGAAGAGGGCGGCCGTCACACGCCGTTCTTCACGGGCTACCGCCCGCAGTTCTACTTCCGCACGACTGACGTGACCGGCACGGCGACGCTCATGGGCGGCGCCGAGATGTGCATGCCGGGCGACAACGTGAAGATGGAAGTCGAGCTCCTCATCCCGGTCGCCATGGACGAGCAGCTGCGCTTCGCGATCCGCGAAGGCGGCCGCACGGTCGGCGCCGGCGTCGTCACCAAAATCCTCAAGTGACACGAGTTCCTGCTCGCGTCGCGTGAGGATTTTCGGGGCGCCGCGAGGCGCCCCCACCAGAATCGTCGCCGACACGCCCCAGACCGACACTCCGCAGCCCGACGGGACGCCGACCGACGGGGCGCAGTCCGACAGCCCGCAGTCCAACCTCTCCAATGAAGATCAAGGAACGTTTCGTCTACCTCGAGTGCACGACGTGCGGGAACCGCAACTACACGACGCACAAGCGTCTGAAGGCGACGTACAAGCTCGAGAAGTCGAAGTACTGCCGCTTCTGCCGCAAGCACTTGCCGCACAAGGAAAAGAAGCTCTGACACGCTTGAGCTAGGACGGGAGATCGCTAGGACGGGTGTCCCGAACGGGCTTCTCGACCGCCGAACGGCCTGACCGACTTCTCTCCCAGACCGACTTCTCTCCCAACCCTCTCGACGAGCTTCCTCGCGGACGCACTCCCAAAGACCGCCGTAGGATCGCTCGCACGAATTCTCCCGCTCGCATCGCCTTCGACTGCACAGCAACCGCCCGCGCCGAATCCGCTCCCACCGACTCCGCCCTCAGCCCGTTCACCAGTACCCATGGCCTACAAACAAGATCAAGGTCGCTTCGCGCGCCTGGCAGCGTTCTGGTCGCTGGCCATCCTGATCTTCTACGGCTGCACGTCGCTCTACACGACGCTGCTCGGGTACTTCCCGAACTCGATGTCGAAGCCGTTCATGGCTTCCATGCCGAAGTTGCCCGTCCTGGGCGTGCCGCTCAACCTGGGCATGACGGTGTCGGCTCTCGTGCTGGCCGTCTCGATCTGGGCGCTCTACCGAGTGCTCGAGCGTCCCAAGTACGCGGATGTGCTCATCGAGACCGAGAGCGAGCTGCGCAAGGTCACCTGGCCGACGATGCCCGAGGCCGTTCGGTCCTCGGTCGTGGTCATCGCCTGCGTACTCTTCCTCATGGCCTTCTTGGCCGGCGCCGATTGGGTGCTCGGTCGTTGGGCCGAGCGCCTCCTTCTTGGATCCTGAGCCATGGGACCTTCACTCGAGACCGGTGCTATGGGGAGCCAAGCCATGGGGATGAGGTGGTACTTCGTCCGCTGCCAATCGGGCCGCGAGGACAGCATCGCCAGGAACGCGCTGTTGCGTCTCAAGATCGCCGGCGTCGCCGACGTCGTCCCGCAGGTGCTCGTTCCGTTCGAGCGGGTCACCGACCTGAAGAACGGGAAGAAGCGCGTCAAGAACAAGAAGCTCTACCCCGGCTACCTCATGGTCCAGGCGGACCTCGAGGACGCCGAGGACGCCCGCGTGATCAAGGCGCGCAGCACGTTGCGCGAAGTCGACGGTCTCGGCGACTTCCTCGGCACGCGCGGTGAACCGACTCCGATCAACGACGCCGACGTCCAGAAGACGCTCGCGCGCATGTCGGATTCGGAGTCGCGCCCGCAGGTCACGATCGGCCTGCACAAGGGCGACATGGTCAAGATCAAGTCCGGAGCATTCGACGGCTTCGAAGGAAACGTCGACGACGTCAACCCCGAGAAGGGGACCGTCAAGGTCATCGTGACCATCTTCGGGCGTCCCACACCCGTGGAACTCGAATACTGGGAAGTCGAGCCGATGTGATCGGCGTGCGCGCGTCGCTCCGGGTCGAACCGGGGCTCCCGCGCCGGAAGAACGAGTCAACAGATGGCCAAGGAAATCACAGGCAAGATCAAGCTGCAGTGCCCCGCCGGGCAGGCTACGCCTGCGCCGCCGGTCGGCCCTGCACTCGGCTCCTACGGCGTGAACATCGCGGCGTTCGTGAAGCAATTCAACGACGCCACGCGTGCTCAAGCGGGGCTGATCATCCCGGTCGAGATCACGGTCTACAAAGACCGCACTTTCGACTTCATCCTCAAATCACCGCCGGCTTCCGTGCTGCTGAAGAAGGCCGCGGGCGTCGCCAGCGGCGCCGCCACGGTCGGCACGCAGATCGTCGGCAAGGTCACGCGCAAGCAGGTCGAAGAGATCGCGAAGATCAAGATGCCCGACCTCAACTGTCGCGACATGGCGGCGGCGATGAAAATCGTCGAGGGCACCGCGCGCTCCTCCGGAATCTCGGTCGAAGGCTGATCCAGGAGCCTCAGAACAACCATGGTGAAGCGCAGCAAGCGATACGAACTGGCGGCCTCTCAGGTCGACCAAAACAAGACCTACGAGGCCGGCGAGGCTCTCAAGGTCATCAAGAACCTGCCCGCGGCGAAGTTCGACGAAACCGTCGAGATCGCCGTGCGCCTCGGCATCGACCCCAAGAAGACCGACCAACTCGTGCGCGGCGCCGTGTCGCTGCCCAAGGGTTTGGGCAAGACCGTCAAGGTCATCGTCTTCGCCGAAGGCGATAAAGCCGATGCCGCGCGAGCGGAAGGCGCCGATGTCGTCGGCTCGGGCGATCTCGCCGACAAGATCCTGGGCGGCTGGATGGACTTCGACATCGTCATCGCCAGCCCCGACATGATGAAGCACGTCGGCAAGCTCGGTAAGGTCCTCGGTCCGCAGGGCAAGATGCCCAGCCCGAAGTCCGGCACGGTGACGGCCGACGTCGGCTCCGCGGTCAAGGAGTTCAAGGCCGGCAAGGTCGAGTTCCGCACCGACGCCGGCGGCAACATCCACGCCCCGCTCGGCAAGCGCAGCTTCGCGGTCGAGGACCTGCAAGCGAACCTGAAAGTGTTCCTCGATCACATCTCCGGGATGCGCCCCGCCGCCGTGAAGGGCGAGTTCCTGCGCAAGATCTCGATCTCCACCACGATGGGCCCCGGCCTCGCGATCACCTGGGAGGTGACCCATGCCTAGTTTGATCAACCGCCTGATCGTCCGCGATCTGGCGTCAGCGTTCCAAGGTGCCGAAGGTCTGATCGTCTTGACCTACGGCGGACTCACAGCCGTCGAGAACGAGACGCTGCGCGACAAGTTGGCCGAGAAGGGCTGTGAGCTGCGCCTCGTGCGCAACGCACTCGCTCAACTCGTGCTCAAGCAGCGCGGGCACGACGTTTCGAGTGAGCACTTCGTCGGCAACGTGGCCATCGCCTTCGGCAACGCCGAAGCGGTCATCCACGCGGCCAAGGTGATGAACTCGGCCGAGACGAAGAAGCTCAAGAAGGCGACGGTGCGCCTGGGCCTCCTCGAAGGCAAGCTGCTCACCGCCGCCGACGTCGTCGAGCTGGGCGGCGTCCCCGATCGCCCGACTCTCCAGTCGAAGCTGCTCGGCTGCCTCACCGGCCCGCAGCGCGGCATCGTCAGCACGATGAACGCCGTTCCCTCCGCCCTCGTGCGCGTCCTTCAGGCGCGCGCAGACCAACTCGAGAAGTCCGCCGAAGCTCCGGCGGCCTGAGCGAGGCTTACATCACGTCGTGGCTGCCCCTCGGGAGCGGCGCCGCGGCGACCCCACCAGATCCCGCGTCTCCTCCTTTCGAAGGATGTAGTGCCATGACCGACAGCAACACGATCGAACTCGAGCCGGAACTCCAGACCATTGCCACGAAGATGGACGGTCTGACCCTTCTCCAAGCTTCCAAGCTGGTGAAGTACCTCGAAGGCCACTGGGGCGTCAGCGCGGCGGCTCCCGTCGCGGCGGCTGCGGCCGGCGGCGGTGCCGCAGCCCCGGCGGCGAAGGAGGAGAAGACCTCCTTCGACCTCCACCTCGAGGCGGCCGGTGACAAGAAGATCGAAGTCATCAAGGTCGTCCGTGCGATCACCGCGCTGGGCCTCAAGGAGGCCAAGGACCTAGTCGACGGCGCGCCCAAGGTCGTCAAGGCGGGCCTGACGAAGGATGAGGCCGATGGCTTCAAGAAGCAGCTCGAGGACGCCGGCGCGAAGGTCAAGCTGACCTGATTCGGCTTCCAGACTTCGCACTCTGCGGTGCTGTCCGTGCCGCGCGCTGCGCGGATCGGGGTCACCGGGACACGAAGTCGCACAGGGACCCGTTCCGACGGGGCTTGCAATCTTCGTTCCCATCCATCATGGTGGGAGGGCTGCAAGTCCCCGTGCGCGCCGGGCCGCAACGCAGGAGAACCGGGGGAGAAGTGTCGCCACTTCGACCCGCCTGCGTGTCGCGCGTGGACTGAGCCCGTCCTCCCTGA
>CAZKIY010000271.1:1941-5584 GCA_964552875.1 uncultured Planctomycetaceae bacterium | reverse complement strand
GCGCTGTCTTGCGCCGGGCGGTCGACCCGCTATCCTTTTCACCCTCCAAGCCCGAAACGGACGCCGCGCGCGCCCGGTTCGGCCCCCACGAGCGGCAAGGCATGCCAGTGACCGGGGTGTCGTGAAACCAATCCACGAGGACGTTCGATGCCCAAGATGAAGTCGAAGGGAGCGGTCAAGAAACGCTTCCGCATGAGCAAGAATGGCAAGGCCATCTGCTCCAAGCCCGGTCGCGGGCACATGCACGCGCCCTACAACGGCGAAACGGGACGCAAGCTGCGCCGTCGCATGGTCCTCAACAAGACGTGGTCGATCCTCATCGGCCGCATGATGGAGCCCTGATCCATGGTGCGCGTCACGATGGGCGCCCCCCGGCGCCAGAAGAAGAATCGCTACTTCAAGCAGGCCAAGGGCTTCCGCGGTGGTCGGTCGACCCTGTGGCGGACCGTTCGCGAGACCCTGTTGCGCGCGTGGGCGTTCTCCCAGCGCGACCGTCGCGCCAAGAAGCGCACGTTCCGCCGACTGTGGATCACCCGCGTCAACGCGGCGACGCGTGCGCGTGGCATGAGCTACTCGACGTTCATCGACGGGCTCAAGAAGGCCAACATCCTTCTCGATCGCAAGCAGCTCAGCGAGATCGCGATCCACGATCCGAAGGCGTTCGACACGCTCGTCCAGGAAGCGTCGGCGGCGCGCCAGTGAGCGCCCCGTAGTCCGTGTGACCGGACACCTCCCGTGATCGCCCCGGTTCCCCCGGGGCGGTTGCGTTTCTAGGCTCTCCATCCGTGACCACGACCACCGATTCCCACGCACCTCTCGTCGACGCGCGAGCGCGCATCGCGGCGACCTCGGACCTCGAAGCGCTGAAGGTTCTCGAGAAGGACTTGCTCGGAAAGTCCGGCCCCGCGGGGGCGATCCTGGCTTCGATCCCGACACTGCCGCCGGACGAACGCAAGGCGGCGGGAGCGCGAGCGAACGAACTCAAGCGAGCGCTCGAAGAGGCGTTGGCTGCGCGCAAGCAGGAGCTCGAACTCGTCGCGCTCGCGGCGGAGCGAACGGGTGGCGACTTCGACGCGACGTTGCCGCCGGCCGCGCTCGAGCGGGGTGGACTCCATCCCGTCACGCGCGTGGTGCGTGATCTCGAGGACCTCTTCACGTCGATGGGGTACACGATCCTCGACGGGCCCGAGGTCGAACTCGACTGGTACAACTTCGAAGCGCTGAACATCCCGAAGGACCATCCGGCGCGTGACGCGCAGGACACGTTCTACTGCGATCCGGAAGGCAAGCTCGTGCTGCGCACGCACACGTCGCCGGTGCAGATCCGCGCGATGGAGCGCATGAAGCCGCCGTTCCGCGCCGTCGTGCCGGGCAAGGTCTTCCGCAACGAAGCGACCGACGCGACGCACGAGCACACGTTCCACCAGATGGAAGGACTCGTGGTCGGGAAGGACGTGTCCGTCGGTCATCTCATCGGAGCGATGAAGACGCTCTTGCGCGGTGTCTTCGGGCGTGACATCGAGATCCGTCTGCGTCCCGGCTACTTCCCGTTCGTCGAGCCGGGCTTCGAACTCGATGCGCGCTGTCCGTTCTGCAAGGACGGCTGTCGCGTGTGCAAGCAATCGACGTGGATCGAGTTGCTCCCCTGCGGCATGGTCCATCCGAACGTCCTGAAGGCAGGCGGCATCGATCCCGAGCAGTGGACCGGTTTCGCGTTCGGACTCGGGTTGTCGCGACTCGTCATGCTGCGCTACGGCATCGACGACGTGCGCCACTTGTTGTCGGGCGACCTGCGTTTCCTCGAGCAATTCTGAGCCTGGAGCGATTCCCATGAAGATCTCCACGCGCTGGCTCGGACGTCACGTCGATCTCGTCGGTATTTCGCCGAAGGAAATCGCGGAGGCGTTGACCATCCATACCGCCGAGGTCGAAGGTCTCGAGCGATTCCTGCCGCACCTCTCGAAGGTCGTGGTGGGGCACGTGCTTTCGCGGGACAAGCACCCCGACGCGGACAAGCTCGGAGTCTGCAAGGTCGACGTCGGCGATGGTACCCCTCGACAGATCGTGTGTGGCGCACCCAACGTCGCGGGTGGTCAGCGCGTAGCTGTCGCGTTGCCCGGCGTCGAACTGCCCGGCGACGTGAAGATCAAGGTCAGCAAGATCCGCGGCGTCGAGAGTCAAGGGATGATCTGCTCGGAGCGCGAGCTCGGCCTGGGCGAGGAACACAACGGGATCTGGGTACTTCCCGAACACGCTGCGATCGGGAAGCCGGTCGCCGAAGTGCTCGGGCTCGAGGATTGGACGATCGAGATCGACAACAAGTCGCTCACGCACCGACCGGACCTGTGGGGCCACCGCGGCTTCGCGAACGAGGTCGCGGCGATCTTCGGACGCGAGCTGATGCCGCTGGACACGTCACTTCCTGGTCACGCGAATGGGGCGGCATTCCCCGTGAAGATCGAGAGCGCGTCCTGCTCGCGCTACATCGCGTTGCCGATCGACGGCGTGGCGCCGCGGCGTTCGCCGGACTGGTTGCGCGCCTTGCTCTTCGCAGTCGGACAACGCCCGATCGATCTGCTCGTCGACCTCTCGAACTTCGTGATGCTCGACCTCGGTCAACCGAACCACGTCTTCGATCGCAACGCTCTGTCCAAAGACGGCATCGTCGTGCGGGATGCGCGCGCGGGGGAGTGCTTGAAGACTCTGGACGGCGTCGAGCGCGCGCTCGTGCCGACCGACATGCTCATCTGCTCTGGAGCCGAGCCGATGGCGCTCGCCGGCGTCATGGGCGGCGAAGGCTCGAAGGTTGCCGAGTCGACCCGCGCGCTGCTGCTCGAAGTCGCGACTTTCGCGCCTGCCGTGGTGCGCCGAACGTCGCAGAGGCTCGCGTTGCGCACGGATTCGTCGGCGCGATTCGAGAAGAACCTCGATCCCACGTTGCCGCTGCAAGCGGCCGGTCATTTCGTGCGCTTGCTCAAGGACATCGAACCCGATGCGACGCTGCCCTGCGCGGCGACCGACATCGGAGTGTGGCGCGATCCGGCGCGCACGCTCGAAGTCCGTCCGGAACGCGTGCGCCAACTGCTCGGCGACGACGTGTCCGACGACGAAGTGTCGGGAATCCTGAAGAAGCTCGGATTCGGCGTCGAACGGAAGGGCACGGCGCTCGCCGTGCGCGTACCCAGCGCGCGCTCGACCAAAGACGTGACCATCGAACAGGACCTCGTGGAAGAGGTCGGACGCACGCGCGGCTACGCACGCATCCCCGAGCGCGCGCTGGTCGCCGACATCTCGCCGCCGAAGCGTGACGAAGGTTGGAATCGGCGGCTGCTCGCGCGCGCGCTGCAAGATCGACTCGCCGGCGCCGCACGTTTCCGCGAGACGATCAGCTACTCGTTCGTGTCCGACGACGTGCTCACGAAGCTCGGCGACCTGAACGAACCGCACGTGCGCGTGATCAACTCGGGCGTCGAGGGCGCGTCGCGCATCCGTCGCTCGGTGATGCCGTCGTTGCTCGGTCTGCTCGAGCCGAACCGACGTCGCCGTGATTCCGTCGCGCTCTTCGAAGTCGGCAAGGGCTACGTCCCCGAGTGCGCGTCACCGAAGGGCGAGCCCGCGGAAGTCCACGAGCTCGGCATCGTGT
>CAZKIY010000271.1:0-1841 GCA_964552875.1 uncultured Planctomycetaceae bacterium | reverse complement strand
GTCGACGTCGCGGTGCTCACGCCCGCAGCCCTGCCGGCCGGCGAGATCGCGACTGCGCTGGAGAAGTCGAGCAAGGGGCTGGCCCAATCCGTCGAGCTGTTCGACGTGTACTCCGGCGGCACCTTGGAGGCCGGCAAGCGCTCGCTCGCCTTCCACGTCGTTTTGCAGGCCGCAGATCGCACGTTGACCGACGAGGACGTGCAGAAGTTCCTGGCGCGCGCCGAACGAGCCGTGACAGAGCTCGGCGGGGCCGTCCGCAAGGCTTGAGGGGCCTTCGCGCAGTTCGGTGGGAGTCCGCGCCCCGACGAGTACGATAGGTAGATCGTCGCGCCCATTTGCCCGTGAAGATCGTCCTCGTCAACCCGCCCAGTCCGCCCGAGTTTCGCGTCAGCCGCGGGCTCATGGGGGGATTCGGCATGGCCGTCAATCCGGGCCTGCTCTATCCGCCGATCGAGTTGGCCCACGTCGCCAGCGTCCTGGAGCAAGCGGGGCACGACGTCGCGATCCACGACTCGGATGCGGCGGGCGTCGATGTCGAGGGCGCGAAGCGAGCGATCGCTGCGCTCGCACCGAAGCTCGTGCTCGTCGACTCGAGCTCGACGAGCCTCGATCAGGACCTGGCACTTTGCCGCGCGTTGCGTGCCGAGCTCGGCATCCCGGTCGCGATCCTAGGGAGCCAGGTCACCTACACGCCGGGCGAGATCTTCGCGGCGGACAACGTCGACGCGGTCGTGCGCGGCGAACCGGAACTCACGGTGCGCGAAATCGCCGAGCGCGTCGCCGCCGGTCGCGATTTGCGCGGTGTCGAAGGCACGAGTTGGCGCGCTCAGAGCGGTGAAGTCGTGCACGAGCCCGAGCGCGAGAAGATCGCGAAGCTCGACGATATGCCGATCCCGTCGCGGCATCTGCTCGACAACTTGGCTTATCGGTTTCCGGGCATCGCGGGTCCGATCACGACGGTCAAGAGTTCGCGCGGCTGTCCGCTGAACTGTTCGTTCTGCGGGTACACGTTGGCTCAAGGCTTGCGCTTCCGGTTCAGGAGCCCCGAGCACGTCCTGTCGGAATTGATCGATCTGCATCGCAATCACGGGCTGCGTCACGTCGTGTTTCGCGATCCGATCTTCACGACGAGGAAGGACCGCGTGCTCGCGATCTGCGAGGGGATCAAGCGCGAGAAGCTCGACCTCGAATGGCAGTGCGAGACGGCGATCAAGGTGCTCGACCGCGAACTGATCAAGGCCATGGCCGGCGCGGGCTTGCGGCACCTCTCGGTCGGCGTCGAGAGCGGCAACGCCGAGATCCAGCGCAAACACTGCGGGTCCAAGCTCCTCGACGGCGAGAAGAAGCTCGACCTCGCGCGCTGCGTCGAAGTCTTCGACGCCTGCCGCGACTACGGCGTCGAATCGCGTGCGTTCTGCATGGTCGGCTTCCCGGAAGAGACGCCGCAGATGGCCGAGGAGACGTTCGCGCTCGTCGAGCGGCTCGACCCGGACCAGGTGCAGTTCTGCGCCGTGACCGCGTATCCGGGCACGCCGCTCTTCCAGATCCTGCGGGGCACGCGCGAGTTCGACTACGCGACGATGACCGGCGTCCACGCGCTCGAAGGCAACGAGCACATGACCGCGGCCGAGATCCAGGAGAAGATCAAGCAGGGTTACAGGCGTTTCTATCGCCGACCCAAGCGCCTCGTGCGCGAGCTGCGCAGCCCGGCGCGTTTCGTGGGCAAGGTCGCGCGGTATTTCACGCTGTTTCGCTCGCGCGGTTGAAGCCGGACACGCGTGCGGCACTGAGAGCGTGTGGAGAAATCGAGCCTACACGCTCTCAGACACCATCTGCGCCGC
>CAZKIY010000270.1:0-5597 GCA_964552875.1 uncultured Planctomycetaceae bacterium | reverse complement strand
CGCACGCCCTACGCACGCCCGTTGCACGCCAGCGGCACGCGGCGAACACGAGTGTGGTCAGCGCGAGCAGCGCGGCGAACGTCGAGCGGGTGACGGGGAGCTTCACGAGCGGTCCTCGCCTTGGAAGACGAGAACCGCCGCGCGGCTCCATCACGTCGTGCCGAACTTCTCGAAGGGGCGCGCGTCGCTCACGTCTGCACGGGCGGACTCTGCGTGGCCATGCGATGGAAGCGCGCCGCCGAACCCGTCAGCGCGCCGGCCGGCAACGCCCACTGGAACGTCCGGCGGATCGAGAGCGCGAGACCCGGGATCGTGCGCAGTCGACCGGCCGCAAGCAGCGGTGCGAGTGCCCAACGCGAGAGGAACGCGACCCCCAATCCGGCCGCGGCTGCGTTCGCGATCGCGCTGCTCGTGCCGAGCACCGGATCGAGCCGATCCGGCCGCCGCCGCAATCCGGCCGACTTCAAGGCTTCGGCCACGACCGCGCGTGTGCCCGAGCCCGACTCGCGCCACAGAATCGGCACGTTCAACAAGTCGGCGTCGCGCCGCACCACGAACGGCGCGTCGACACCGACGACCGGCACGAGTTCGTCGTCGAGCCACGGCACGAGCCGCACACCGAGCGCGCGCGCGGTGCCTTCGACCAGGCCGAGAGGTTTCGCACCCGAGCGCACCGCCTCGACGACATCCTTCGTGTTGCCGATCTCGAGCTCGATCGGCACGTCGGGATGCCGCGCGCGGAAGCGCGCCAGTACGGATGGCAGCACGTGTGCCGCGATCGTCGTGCTGGCGGCGAGCAGGAGGTCGCCGAGCGCGTGCTCCTCGTCACCCACCTCGTCGAGCGCTTCTTCGAGCAACCGCCGCACCTCGCGCGCCCGTTCGGCGAGCTTCACCCCCGCCGCCGTCGGTTCGACGCCCCGCACCGAGCGCACGAGCAGCGGCGCACCGACCGATTCCTCGAGCCGTCGCACCCGCGCCGTCACCGCCGGCTGCGACAAGTGCAGCACACGCGCCGCCGCCGAGATGCACCCTTCTTGGACGACGGCGAGGAATGTGGCGAGCAGTTCGGTGTCGAGGGGTTGGCGCATGTCGCGATCATGCCATCAGCTCGGCTGATGGTCGATAGGGACATGTGTCTGTTCCGATGGATGGCAGCGGGCGATGATTTCCTGCGTGACCACGACCATCGCACCGCACCTCGCTGTCGATCACGGCGCAGCGCGTGAACCGGCCGTCGGCGCGCCGCGCATTCCGCTCGCGCCCGCTGAGCCGACCGCGAGCCGCTTCGGGTTCGAGGTGGTCGTGCTCGTGTTGTGTGCGTTGGCCGTGGTCGTCACGAACGTGCCCGGCTTCTTCGCGCTGGCGGGCGGCGCGGTGTTCGCGATCGCGTTCAAGTCGCCGGCCTGGAGCCAGCACGCGGGCAACCACCTGCTCAAAGCGTCCGTCGTCGCACTCGGCGCGGGCCTCGACCTCTTCGTCGTCGTGCGCGTCGGACTCGACGGCCTCGGAACCGCGCTCGTCACACTCGCAGTCGCCGGCGGCGTGGGTCTCGTGCTCGCGCGTGTGCTGCGTATCGAGCGCGACACCGCGCTGCTCATCACGGTCGGCACCGCCATCTGCGGCGGCAGCGCGATCGCCGCCGCGGCGCCCGTCCTGCGCGCACGGCCCGCGTCGATCGGCATCGCGATCGGCGTCGTGTTCCTGCTGAACGCACTCGCACTCGTGCTCTTCCCCGTGCTCGGCGACGCGCTGCATCTCTCGCCCGCCGCGTTCGGCGCGTGGTGCGCGCTCGCGATCCACGACACGAGCTCCGTCGTCGGTGCGGCCGCGTCGCACGGCGCCGAAGCACTCGAGATCGCGACCGTCACCAAACTCGCGCGCTCGCTCTGGATCGTGCCGGTCTGCCTCGCGCTCGCACTCTTCGTAGCGCCGAAGCGCGTGAGCGGCGAGCCGCGCCGCTTCGGCAAACCGCCGTTCTTCGTGCTGGCCTTCGTCGCAGCCGCCGCCCTCGTCACATGTGTGCCCGCACTCGCGCCGACCGGTCACGTCGTCGCAGCCATCGGCCGACGCGGCCTCACACTCGCGCTCTTCGCGATCGGCCTCTCGCTCGACCGCGACACGCTGAAGCAACTGAGCCCGCGCCACCTGACACTCGGCACCGTGTTGTGGCTCGTGCTCGGCGCCGTCGCGCTCGCGCTCGTCGTTTGATCACTCGTTCGCGCTCGCGCATGCGGCCACGGGCGCGCGACGCAGCGCGAGTTCGTCGGTGCCGTGAGCTGCGGACTTGGCAAGCGGGCGTGTGGGGCTCGCGAGTCGCTCGCCGAGTTCGGCGATCAGATCCGGTGCATGAACCGGAACACGCGCTCGTGCACCACGCGCACGATGTAGTCGTCCTGGCCGCCGAGGCACTTCATGCAGCGCTTCAGCTCGCCGAACTTCGATCCGGGCGGCAGCTCCACCGTCAGCACCATGTGGAAGTCGCCCTGGATCATCTTCTGCGAGATGTCGTGCACGCTGCCGCCGGCCTGCGCGAGCGCACCCGTGATCTCGGCCACCACGCCCGGACGATTCTTGCCCACCGCGGTGATCACGACGCTCGTCGCCGGATCGTCGTCAGTGGGCTCGGGCAGATTGGGCAGCGAGCGCCGCGCGCGCTCCGCATCGTGACCGCGGTCGGGCGCGGGCTCGGCGTAGTTCCCGCCGGTCCCGGTCACGATGCGCACGCCGAGTTCTTCCGCGGCGGCGAGCGCGTGCGGCGTCGCCAGCGTCTCCGCGTCCACGACGATCGGCCCGCCCGCGGGGGCGAGCCGGCGCACGTCGTCGGCAGTCAGGAGGATCCACGGGCGACGCGCCCTGGAAGCGACGCCGCGAGTGCGAGATGCGAAGACGAACCGCGCGGTCCCATTCGCGCGCGCATCGTGCGCGCACGCGTGAGTTACTCCGCGGCGCTCAGGGCAGCCAAGTTACGCGCAAGCCGTTCGAAAGGTTGAACGTGCTGGCAGTGCAGAAGGCCGCCGCATTGCGGTACCAGAGCTGATAATAGCGCACCGCGCCGGAAGCCGGCACCGCGCCGCGCACCGACACGTCCTGATCTCCCGCCTGCGGATACGCCGCCGCGTTTCCGCTGGCCGTCTTCGTCCCGAGGCGCGCGATCGTCCCCGTCGCGCAGCGCAAACCGTCGCCGAACGCCGAACCCAGGCTGCCGTTCGAGACCGACGTGCCCTGGAAGAACAGGCAGGCCGCGTTCGGCAGACCGGTTCCGGAGAGGACGAGCGTGTCGGCAGTCACGCGCGCGTTGCCCGTCGCCGAAAGGCGCGCGCCGCTGGCGAAGATCGAGCTGGCGCAGCCGCGGCCCGCGCCGCCCGAGTTGCCGCACGGACAGGCTGTGCCGCTGCCGTCGCCGAAGCACAGCGGCGTCTTCGCGCCCGCGAGGGGCGTGTCGTAGAACGCACCGCGGATGTCGTTCAGCGCGGTGCTGCCGCTGTCGTCGCGCCACACGCACACGACGCGCCCCGTCGACGTGCCGCCCGAGTACTCGCTGAAGAGCGCCACCTGGTCCTCGCGACGCGACGTGAAGGCCAGATCCTGGTGTCCCTCGGCGAGAGCGATCGTGCCGCTCAGGACCACGAACGAGGCGACGTACGGGTCGTAGTCGGTGCTCGAGCCCTCGTAGGACTCGGCCCAGCCGACCACGAACATGTCGTCGGTCGCGTCGACGTCGGCGCCGACCTGCCGTTCGTCCTGCTGGACGGCCTGCAGCGCCGTCAGGTTCGCGCGATGCTGCACGGAACCGCCGGAGAGGACCGCGCACTCGATGTCGTCGTTGCCAGCGATCTCCTTGCGCCACGCGATCATGTACTGACCGTTCGGGAGCGAGGTCGAGACGGACGGCGCGTAGTTGACCTGCGCCACGTTCGAGACGGTGAACGGCGCGTTGTCGACGTTGCCGGACGTGTCGACGCGTGCGGCCCACACGTCGCAGTCGAAGGAACTCGAGGGGCAGCGGTCCCAGGCGACGTTCCACACGCCGCCCGAGCTGCTGTTCGAGACTGCGGCGTCCTTGACGTCGCTGGCGGAGTGCAACACGGTCGGGTTCGCGCCCTGCAGGACGCCGTTGATGCTCACGCGGCGGAACGCGATCTGCTCGAGCCCGCCGACCGTACGCTGCCACGCGACGAGGAAGGTCAAGCCCGAGTCGCGGTCGCCTCCGACGTCGGGGTAGAGGTTGTAGTCGGTCTGGCCGCCGCTGACGTCGATCACGGCGCTCCAGGACAGCGCCGAGGCCAAGCTCCAGCGCGCCTCGACGCGTCGATTCGTCGAGCTGGCGATGTTCCCGGTCGTCGCCACGACCAGGAAACGGCCAAAGAAATCGTTGTTCGCGCACTTGGGGAGGTACCAGACCTCGGCCGTCTGGTCGACGTACTGGCTGTCGACGTAGGCGCCCGTCGCATCGACGATGCGCGCGTACACGTCGTAGTCGCCGGCACTGAAGGCGTCCTGCATCACGATCAGGTAGTGGTCGCTGGTCGCGTCGTAGGCGACGTCGGGGTAGAGGTCGTCGAACGGCGAGAAGACACCCGCCGCAAACGTCGAGATGACCGGGTCGACGACGAGCGGAAAGCTCGCCACCGCCAAACGCTCGGCAGGCACGACGATCTCGATGCCGCCCTCGACGAGCCGCGTGGGCACCGCCGTCAGCGCGCCGTCGGCCGCGCGGATCGAGGCCGAGCCGTAGCGCACGCCGCCGTACTCGTTCGAGAACGTGAAGCCGTCCGCGGCCTCGGCCGCCGCGAGCTCCGTGTCGATCGCAATGCGAAGCCGCAGATCGCCCGCCACCGGGCGCTGCGCCACGACGAACGTTTGCTCGACCGACTCGAGACCCAGCTCGTAGACCTCGGCGATCGGGCCGCGGTCGATCACGACGCGCTCGTCCTCGCGCGCCGCTCCGCGCGCGGGCAGCAGCTCGAGCGGAGCGCCGCCAGCCTGCGCCGAGGCCAGCGACATTTTCAGCGGGAAGTTGCGCGGCGCCTGGCTCCCGAGGAACGGGATGTACGTCGCGCCCCGGGCGTCGAAGCTGGCCTTGTAGGTCGACCCTCGCACCCACAGCGCGCCGTGCCGATCCACGTCGTGGAAGAGCCGCGCGGGGTCGGCCGCGCGGAAGCCGCGCTCGACCGCGGCGGGGTCCTTGGCGCCGAGCGCGCCGAGCGCGCGCGCGAGGTGCTCCGCGCGGTCGATCGCCGGCGGCGGGGGGACGTCACGCCGGGTTGCCGGGTCTTCCGACGCGGATGTGACGGTCGTAGCGAGTGCGAAGCAGGCGAGGCCTGCGATCAGTCGCGAGTGGAGTTCCATGGCGCGTTGGATTCGGTGCGGGGTCGGCTCGGCGCAGGGGAAGGCAAGTCCATCCCGTATCCACTCATCCGGGAAACGGCCGGCGCGTTACACCCCCAGCGCGCGTCGCCCCGGATTCCCGCGGGCGCGACCGCGACGCGCGCGAGCCGGAGCCGTTACCTGTGCGTGGAGCGCCGCTCGTGCGCACGTCGGTTTGCACGAGGGGGATAGGACTTCCAAGCGCATGACCTTCGATACCCGGCCGACGC
>CAZKIY010000269.1:1649-5620 GCA_964552875.1 uncultured Planctomycetaceae bacterium | reverse complement strand
TCCGCGCGCGTCGCGCAGGCGTCCGCGAGCCTCTCCAGTC
Source organism: uncultured Planctomycetaceae bacterium (assembly GCA_964552875.1). Taxonomy (GTDB): domain Bacteria; phylum Planctomycetota; class UBA1135; order UBA1135; genus JAEUHZ01. Next base: position 5,580 of record CAZKIY010000269.1, on the reverse strand, counting down.
GCACCATGATCTCCAGGGGAGCGGCGTCTCGATGCGCGATGTCCACCACCCGTCCGGAGATGGACGACCACACCGCCGCTGCTTCTTCGATGTGACTCGGGTCGGCGAACAGGAGAAGCGGAACCGGTTCGGCGCCCGCCCGATCGAGCGCTTCGATTTCGGCTGCGCCGCCCTCGACCAACGGATCGAGCACGAGCGCATCCGGGGTCGTGCCCGCCAAGCGCTCCAAGCTGTGGCGAACGGAATCACTGACATCCATCTGCCAGCCTTCGTCGCTCAAGGTCGCGAGTCGACTGGCCATGCCCGATCCCCGGTGATCGCACAGCAGCAGGTTCGGCGCGCGGCGAGGTTCTACAACTGTCAGGCATTGCACGGGCGAATTCCTCAAAGTGCTCCCCTCGTCACATCGCAGCGCGACGTCCCAGTCCGGTTGCAGGACCAGGCCGGTTGCCGTGCGGATCCTTCCAGGGCTCTCCCCCCGACCAATTCGCCGCGAGTGGGCGTCGTGCCGAAGATTGCCCATCGTGGTGGACCCGCGCTCGAGGTGCTCATGCACTCTCCATTGCATTTCGAGTGCCGCCGCGCGGAGCCGGTGGGTCGCACTCGCGCAAGATTCACCGAGAATCGAGGATCGAAGGTTTGTGATCGTTCGGTCGGAGCAGAGCAGTGATTCGAGCGCTCTGCACGATCGAGGACCCATGTGCTCGACTCGACGCGGATCTGGACATGTGAAAAAAGTGCGCTGTCTGGTGCCGTGAAGCGGCAAGGGTCACGCGTTTCCGAGAAGGTTTCGGAGACGAGATCGCGCCCTCAAACGGTGGGGTCGATCGGCAGCAAGCGGTAGTACACCGCGCGATCCCCGCCGCGACGTTTCGCTTCGCGAAGCGCGGCCTCGGCGTGACGCCGCAGCGCCTCGACGCTCTCGACGTCGCGTCCGTCGAACGTCTCGAAGCCGAGGCTCGCACTGATCAGAAGGTCCGCCCCGCCGATCTGGCCCGACACCGCGCGGATCTGTTCGCACAGACGTTTCACGACGCGCGCCGCGTCGGCTTTCTGCGTGTAGGGAAGGAGGCAACCGAACTCGTCGCCGCCGAGACGTCCGGCGACGTCCTCGGTGCGCAGCGCGGAACGGATCGCTTCGCCGACGCGCGACAGCACGCGGTCGCCGACGGTGTGGTCGTAGCGTTTGTTCAACTGGCCGAAGCGGTCGAGGTCGGCGATCACCAGCGCGAGGGCGTGCCCGTGACGTTCCGCGGCGGACCAGTGCTCGGCCACGCGGCGTTCGAACGCTTCGGGACGGAGCAGCTCCGTGCGATCGTCGTAGAGCGCGCGGTGACGGAGTTCCGCGAGCTCCGCGCGCGACACCTTGAGCGCCAGCAACCGCTCGAGGCGTCCTCGGATCTCCTCCGCCGACGCGTCTCGGTGGACCAAGTCGACCGCGCGATCGCGGTAGCGCGTGAGGGTCACGAGGGCCTCCGCGATCCGCGTCGGATCCACGAACAAGAGGAGCGGGATCTCGGCCGCGCCCGCGCGATCGAGCGCCTCGAGTTCGACCTCGCCGCCCTCGATCAGGGGGTCGAGGACCAGGGCGTCCGGCGCCGGTCCGGCCAGCCGTTCGAGACTCCGGCGGACGCTCTGGGAGACCTCCAGGCGCAGTCCGGCCTGCTCGAGCGGCGCGCAACGCTGCGCCAAGCCCGACCCGCGGTGGTCGAGGAGGAGGACGATCGACTGGGGGCGCATGGGGCGTCCCGCGTGCGATCACGGGTCGTGCGTCCGAAGTCTACTCCGCTCAACGGGAGATGTCGGGTCTGCTCGGAACGGACTCGGCACTCGCGTTGACCGCGCGAGGCCCGCCGCTACACTCCTGGCCCCTTTTTCCACCCGAGGGCGGCCTGGCGCCGCGCTCGGAACGTCGTTCCTCCGTGCGCATCGAGCGGGCGGATCGCGGCGCGGGCGAGGGGAAGCGCGTCCGGGCGCTCCGTCCCCGGGCAGATCGCCGTGCCGGATCCCCGGCCGTCGATCGCGGGCCGCGGACCACCGCGGAACACCCTTCTTCATCCATGGAAACAGTCAACGTCCAACAGCTCATCGATGCTGGTGTGCACTTCGGATGCCGCGTGTCGCGGTGGAATCCGAAGATGGCGCCGTACATCCACGGTCGCCGCAACCTCATCCACATCATCGATCTGCGCGAAACCCTGCGGGGCATCCTTCGTGCGCAGAACGTCCTCTACCACATGGCTGCCGAGGGCAGCACGATCCTCTGGGTCGGCACGAAGCGCCAAGTGAAGGGCGTCGTCCAAGACGCCGGTCAACGCACCGGCATGCCGATCTGCACGGAACGCTGGATCGGCGGCACGCTCACGAACTTCTCCGTCATTCGCTCGCGCCTCAAGCGCCTCGAGGAGCTGGAGAAGATCGAAGAGCAGGGCAATGAGTCGCAGTACTCGAAGAAGATGCTCTCGAGTCTGCGCCGCGAACGCCGCAAGATCGTGCGCAACCTGGGCGGCATCCGCGAGATGACCGGCATGCCGGGCGCGATGGTCGTCGTCGATCCGAGCCGCGAGATCAACGCGGTCAAGGAAGCGCGCAAGATGGGCCTCGTGATCATCGGCCTGCTCGACACGGACTGCGATCCGGCGACGGTCGACATCGTGATCCCGGGCAACGACGACGCGCTGAAGTCGGTGCGTTTGCTCGTCGACATGCTCGTGCGTTCCGTCGAGGAAGGCAGCGCGAACCATCGTGAGCGCATGGCCACGACGACGGGTGCCGAGAAGCGCGAAGACGGCGGTCCGGGCTTCATGCCGGGCGACGAGCCGCGCCCCACGCGCGGCAATCGACTGCCCGAAGGTCGCGGCGGACGCGGCGGCGGCGGCGGTGCTGGCGGCGGCGGCGGTGCTGGCGGCGGCGACCGTGGTGGTCGCGGACGCGGCGGCGATCGTCCCGCGGATGGTGCCGGTGTCGCCGGCGGTAGTGGTGGGGGCGAGGCCAGCTGACCGACTCCGCGATCCCTTCCAGGATCCGAAGACGAACAGGAACCACATGCCCGAGATCACATCTGACATGGTCCGTCGGCTGCGCGAGCGCACCGGTGCCGGCCTCATGGAATGCAAGAAGGCGCTGGGCGAAGCCGCCGGCGACGAAGAAGGCGCGATCGACTACCTGCGGAAGCAAGGTCTGAAGACCGCCGAGAAGAAGTCGTCGCGCGAGATGGGCGAAGGCCGCATCGCGACGTGGATCGCTCCGAAGTCACGGGTCGGAGCTCTGGTCGCGTTGACGTGCGAGACCGACTTCGTGGCGCAAACGGAAGACTTCAACGGTCTGCTCGACGCGCTCGTGCGGACCACGGCCGAGATCAATCCGGCGAGCACGGAAGCGTTGCTCGACGCGAAGCATCCGCAGACGGGCGTCGCGCTCGGCGAAGCGGTGAAGCTCTTCGTGGGCAAGCTGGGCGAGAACACCCAGGTCGCCCGCATGCAGCGCTACGAGAACATGCAAGGCCGCGTGGGCACGTACGTGCACCACGACAAGAAGAAGGCCGCGCTGGTCTCGGTCACGACGGCGGCCGAAGAGTCCGTCGCCGCGACGTTCCTCAAGGAACTGTCGATGCACATCGTCTCGAAGGTCCCGGTCCCGCTCGCGGTCACCCGCGACGAGATCCCGGCGGCAGAGGTCGAGCGCGAGCGCGCGATCTACGCCGACGAGGTCAAGGGCAAGCCGGCCGACATGACCGAGAAGATCGTCAAGGGCAAGCTCGAGAAGTTCTTCGCCGACGTCGTGCTCCCCGAGCAGAAGTGGGTCTTCGACGACACGAAGACCGTTCAGAAGATCGTCGAGGAGCGCCTGGGCGCCGGCTCGAAGATCGTCGGGTTCACGCACGTTCGTATCGGGAAGTGAATCGCGAGGTACGGAGTCAGGCTCCCCTCCG
>CAZKIY010000269.1:0-1549 GCA_964552875.1 uncultured Planctomycetaceae bacterium | reverse complement strand
CTCGAGCAAGTCGGCCTCGAGACGCGTGTGATGACCGCGATCGGCATCCAGCAAGTCGCCGAACCGTTCGTGCGCCGTCGCGCCGAAAGCCACCTCGAGAAGGGCCGCGTCGTGATCCTCGCCGCGGGCACCGGTAATCCCTTCTTCACGACGGACACCGCCGCCGCGTTGCGCGCCACGGAGCTCTCCTGCGACGTGCTCCTGAAGGCGACGAAAGTCGACGGCGTCTACGACGCCGACCCGAAGAAGGTGCGCGATGCGCGCCGCTTCGAAGAGCTCACCTACATGGACGTGCTCTCGCGCGGCCTGAAGGTCATGGACGGCACGGCGATCACGCTGGCGATGGAGAATCGCTTGCCGGTCGTCGTCTTCAACCTGTTCGAAGAGGGGAACCTCGAACGCGTCGTGCGCGGCGAGAACCTCGGGACCCGGATCCGGAGTTCTGGATGACAAGCCAAGTGTTGGTGAAGGAAACCAAGGAGAAGATGGAGAAGGCGGTCCACCACGTGGCCGATCAACTCCGGACGATCCGCACGTCGCGCGCATCGGCCGCGCTCGTGGACAACATCCGCGTCGAGTACTACGGCACGATGACGCCGATCTCGCAAATGGCGCAGATCTCGGTGCCCGAACCGCGGCAGATCATGATCAAGCCGTTCGACGCGGGCGCGTTGCTGGAGCTCATGAAGGCGATCCAGAAGAGCGACCTCGGCATCCAACCGCAGAACGACGGCAAGGTGCTGCGCCTGACGATGCCGCCGCTCTCGGGCGATCAGCGCAAGAAGTACGCGACGCGCGTCAAGGAGCTGTGCGAGGAAGCGCGCATCGCGCTGCGCAACGTGCGCCGCGACCAGAACAAGCACGCCGACCAGATGTTGAAGGACGGCGACGTCACCGAGGACGAAGGCAAGAAGCTGCACGAGGACATCCAGAAGCTCCTCAAGGAAGCCGAGGACAAGGTCTCGCAGCACCAGGACAAGAAGACGGCCGAGGTCATGGAAGTCTGAGAGCCCGTGCAGCGTTGATCGTACGGGCTCTCAGACTCGAGTGGCGCTGCTCCGCAGCGCGAGAGGCCGTGAATTCTTCACGGCCTCTCTGAGCCGGGAGACGGACGGGGTGGAGCGCAAGTCGCGCTGACCGTCGCCGATCCGCTCGTGCAGAGCTCCGGAGTGCCTGCTATCCTCTCACCGCTCGCAACACGAAGGGCGCGTAGCTCAGCCGGTAGAGCAACTGGCTTTTAACCAGTAGGTCGACGGTTCGATCCCGTCCGCGCTCACCACCTTTGCATCCGCCCACAGAGTCAGCCGTCGGCAGTTCGGATGGCCGGGGGCGCGCATCCCATCACGAGCTTCTGGAAAATGCCGTACGCAGCGACGGGCGAGCTGATGCTGAGCGGGCGCGAGCAGCTGCGGGTTCCAGCGACCTCTCTTGACACGTTCGCGGCCCGTCCTCATCCTCTCCGCCCCCGTAGTGGCCGCGTAGCTCAGTCGGTAGAGCAGGTGACTCTTAATCATCAGGTCGTAGGTTCGAGCCCTACCGCGGTCACCAA
>CAZKIY010000268.1:1706-5692 GCA_964552875.1 uncultured Planctomycetaceae bacterium | reverse complement strand
TGTCGGTGGCTTGCAGCGAGTCGGCCATGCCGATCATCACGACCTCGCCTGCGTGCCACGGTCGCGCGGGACGGAAGCGGATGCGCAGGCCGCCGTTCTCCAGCGTCTTCGTGCCGGCGGCCCCGCCGCCCATGGAACCGTAGACGCCGAACGATCCGAGGGACGCAGCGGAAACCGCACGATCGAAGTCGACCGTGATCTCGGCATTCGCCGCGCGGTTGCCCGAGTTCAGGGGCGGATCGATCGCGACGACCGTGAGTTGCGCCGTGGCGGCGGGCGCCAGGGCCACGACGAGGGTGAGGACGAGTCGCATGGGATCTCCGAGTTCCGTGTGAGCCTCTGGAGCGCGGCAACCGGCACGGCCCGCTCCAACGACGCGAGCGTACCTAGGTCCGACGGATCACGGTGCGATCCGTCGGACCGATTCCCCCTCACACCGTGGGTAGAGCCAAAGCCTGCGTGAAGATTTCACGGAGTCTCGCCTCGTGGAGTGACACGACGAGTTCCTTCGAGCGCGCAGGCTCGATTCGATCGCCCGCTCTCAGACGTAGAGTCGCGCGAGCAACTTCGAGAACCGCGCGGGATCCGAGAGCGTCGATCCTTCGGCGAGCAGTGCTTGACCGTGCAGGAGTTCGACCAGATCCCCCACGCGCGCCGCCGAAGGATCCGCCGCGTGGAGTTCGAGCAGCCGCTTCACCAGCGCGTGATCCGGGTTCAGTTCGAGCACGCGCTTCTGCTCCGGCACGTCTTGCCGCGCGGCGCGCAGGATGCGCTCCATGTTCGGCGAGAGATCGCCGCCTTCGCTGACGAGCGCCGCCGGACTTTCGGTGAGACGCGTCGAAAAACGCGCCGACTTCACGGCACCCGCGAGCTTCGTCTCGATGAGTTCCAGCGTCGAGCGGTGATCGCGATCGAGTTTCTCCCGCGCTTCCTTCTCGGACGAGGTCTCGATGTCGAGATCCGCGCGATCGATGCGCTTCAGGGGTCGGCCTTCGAATGTGCCCAGGCGCTCGACGACCCATTCGTCGATCGGATCCGTGAGGAAGAGCACCTCTTCACCGCGCCGCTCGAACGTTTCGAGATGCGGCGCGTCCTCGAGCAAACGCCGTTCGGTGCCGGCGAGATACCAGATCGCCTTCTGATCCGACTTCGCGCGCGCGACGTACTCCCCGAGCGTCGTCGGCTCCGGCGCGTGCGTGGTCTCGAACAGCGCGATCTTCGAGATGCGTCCGTCCTCGTCGCCACCGGCGTGGATCCCCTCTTTCAGGACGGGACCGAAGTCGGCCCAAACCTTGGCGTAGCGCTCCCGGTCCGAAGCGAGCAGCGCAGTGAGCGACTCGATCACCTTCTTCACGAGTCGCTTCTGGATCTGCCGCACCTGCGCGTTGGTCTGCAGGAACTCGCGAGAAACGTTGAGCGGCAGATCCGGCGCGTCGACGACGCCGCGCACGAAGCGCAACCACGGCGGCAGGAGATCCTGACAGTCCTCCAGGATCAGGACACGGCGCACGTACAACGAAAGCCGCGATCGCCCCGCGGATCCATCGAAGAGATCCATGGGCCGCGCTCCGGGCACGAAGAGCAGCGCGGTGAACTCGATCGTGCCCTCGGCCTTCAAGTGAACGACTTCGGCCGGCGGCGACCAGTCGTGCGCGAGCCGCGCGTAGAACGCGTCGTACTCCTCGCGCGTGATCTCTTCCTTCGAGCGCGACCACAGTGGTCGCTGCGAGTTCAGCGTCTCCACGCGACGTTCCGTCTTGCCGTCCGTCGTGCGTTCGACCTCCATACGGATCGGATGCTCGACGAAGTCGGACCACCGGCGCACGATGCCGCGGATCGCTTGCTCCTCGAGGAACTCGGCCGGATCCTCGTCGTCTTCGTCCTTCTTCGCGGCGAGGTGCAAGCGCACGGTCGTGCCCGCGCTGCTCCGCGAACCTTCCTCGACCGTGTACGCGCCGCGCCCGTCCGAACGCCAACGCCACGTTTCCTCCGATCCGGCACGACGCGAATCGACGACGACTTCGTCGGCGACGAGGAAGCTCGCATAGAACCCGACGCCGAACTGACCGATCAAGTTCGTGCTCGCGTCGCCGGCGCCGCGCAGCTTCTCGAGAAACGCGCGCGTCCCCGATCGTGCGATGGTTCCGAGGTTCGACACGAGCTCGTCCCGCGTCATGCCGATCCCGTCGTCGTGGATCGAGATCGTGCGCTGGGCGGCATCGACCTCGATGCGAATCTCCCCTTCGCCCGTGTGTGAGAGCGTCGGGTCCCGCAGCGCTTCGATGCGCCGCTTGTCGAGCGCGTCGCTGGCGTTGCTGACGAGCTCGCGCAGGAAAACCTCGCGGTTCTTGTAGAGCGAATGAACGACGAGCGAGAGGAGCTCGGCCGCCTCGGCCTGGAAGGGATGCGTCTCGGGAGTCGTGGTGCTCATGGGGCGCAGATTCTGGGGCTTTCTCCGCGCTCGGCAAGCCGCCGGGTGCTACCCGGGGTAGCCTTCCACTCGGGGATCGGCTTCCGCTCCCGCCCGTTCGGCACTTATTTTCCAAGGCTTCGGAACGCGCGGACCCGCCCGACGCGTCCTAGGAAGGGAACGGCCGAACCTAGAACTCGCCTCGCCGCATGCACGAAATCGCCCGCCGCACGACTCTCTCCGCGATCGGCCTCGCTGCCGCGCTGTTCGTCGTCCTGCCCACCAGCCCGGGCGCTTGGTCCGCACTCGGCGGCACGCTGGACCTGACCCAGCGCGATGTGCGTTTCTTCCCGAACTTCACCGGTCCCGAGGCGAACGACAACCTGCAGGCCGACCCGAACTTCCCCGGGTCCCTGGGCGCGGCACTCGCGATCTGGAAGGGCGTGGCCGAGTGGGGCAGCGAGCTGCGTCACGACGGTCAAGGAGACCCGGCCCAAGTCGGCGGCCTCGGATCCGGCGGTGCGAATTTCGACTCGACGTGGCAGGGGTACGCGACGGGCATCGGCGGGACGAACGACAACATCGTGTCGGAGATCTCGGGCTCGTCGATCGGAACGCTGGCCTTCTGCGAAATCCCGATCCAGGACGGTTGGCGCATCCGCTTCTATGCCGACTCGGCGCTGTGGCAGGACGGGCCCGGTCCGTTCCAGAGCGGCGCGGATCGCAAGGACATCCAGGGCGTCATGGCCCACGAGTACGGACACGCCTTGGGGCTCGATCACTCCGGGTCCAGCAGCGCATGGACGATGTTCCCCTCCGCCAGCGGCACGAACATCGAGAAACGTTCGATCGAGTCCGACGACATCGCCGGCGTGCGCGGTCTGTACGGCGTGAAGTCGGCTACCAAGCCGAGCATCGCGACCTACACGTTGAACGGTTCGTCGATGATGTTGAGCGGCTCGAACTTCGATTCGTCGGCCAATTTCGTGTGGTTCACGGACGGCTCACCCGGGGCGGACGGCACGCCGCTCATCTCGGGGCCCCACGCTTCGAACGCCGCGCGAGACGAAATCGTCCTCGCGATACCCGCGGCGGCCGCGCGCGGCGATGTGCTCGTGCGCGTGCCCGGCACGGACGGCGCGGCGCTCTCGAACGCGTTCCCGTTCGATCCCGTGCGCGAGCCGTGCCCACCGTTCCTGCTCTACGGGACCGCGAAGACGAACTCGCTCGGAGCGCCTGCGGATCTCTACGCGCAGGGCCGGGCAATCCTGGGCATCGACGACCTCGTCCTCGGCACGGACGGCGGCATCCCCGGCGCGAGCGGAATCCTGTTCTCGGGCGGCACGTCGACCGCAACGCCGTTCTTCGGTGGGACACTGCTCGTCCAACGTCCACTGCGGCGCGAACGCATGTTCACGTTCGATTTCTTGGGCGGCGTCGTGTTCCCGATGCCTGTCACACCGCAACTCCTCGGCACCACGCGTCACTACCAGATCTGGTTCCAGGACGCGGGCGATGCGCTCGGCGTCGGGATCACGAACGCGGTGCGCGTCACCTACTGCCCGTAACGCCGAAC
>CAZKIY010000268.1:0-1606 GCA_964552875.1 uncultured Planctomycetaceae bacterium | reverse complement strand
CGGCGTCAGCCGTTCGGCGTTGCGGGCCGTTTGATCGGCCTCGCAGCGCAACTCGAACTGAAGCGCGATGCGCGCGATACCGCCTTCGACGGCGACGAGTTCAGCTCCGATGCTCCCGACCGCTGCCGCGCCCAAGGCGGCATCGAGCGGGCCGGCGACGCCGAACGAGGTCGTGCGCGCCAAGAGCGGGTCCGAGCCCTTGGAGAATCGGACCGGGACGGAACCGCCGAACGCGAAGAGTTCGCGTGCCCGCACGGGATCGACGTCCCAACGGTCGCCGACCGCTACGGACTTTCGCGGCAAGAAACCGCCGAGGCCGAGATCGGCTTCGAGTCGCGGCAGGAACTCCTCGCTCGTCTCGTGGCCGTCGTAGAGGCGGCCGTACTCCGCGCGCGACTCGATCCAGCGAAAGAGAACACCGGCCGCCGCGAGAGGCGAATTGCCGTCGAGAGTGACCGGCCGCGAAGCGACTCCGCCGATCGACCGACGCATGTCCACGTGCACCGCGGCTTCGTCCAGGACGCGCCGGAACAACGTGGCGCGCGCGCCGACGACCTCGCGGATCTCGTCGGTGAACTTCAAGGTCGTGCGACCACCGACCTCGATCTCGTCCTGACTGCGCTGCTCTTCACCACCGGTTCGCGTGACGAGCTTCTGTGCCACGAGTGAGCGATCCAGCACGAAGGCGTGCACGACGCGCGTTCCGGCCTTCGCTGAGAGACGCAGCTCGACGGATTCCGCACCGGTGATCGCCCGAGCGGAACTCGCGAGGAGTGCAACTCCGAGCACGGCGCGCGCAAAAGTCTTCATGGTTTCTTCCTCCCGTCGGCGTACTCGCCCGAGAGTTCGATGCTCAGATCGCCCTCGTCGGTCCACACTCGCCACGGACCCAACCGTTTGCCGCCGGCGAAGGAGCCCTCCGACTTCTTGTGGCCGTTGGCCCACCAATACGTCCAGAACCCGCTCTCCAGGTCCCTCGTGAACGAGCCACGGTAGTCGCGTTGACCATTCGAATGGAAGCCGACCCAGTCGCCTTCCATCTTGCCCGCGACGTAGGCGCCGAGCGCTTGCACCTCGCCATTTGGATGCCAACGCGTCCACGCGCCCTCTTCGTTGTCGTACGCGAATCGCCCGACCCACTCGCGCGTTCCGTCGTCACGGAAGCGCGTCCAAGTTCCGTTGCGTTGTCCGCGTTGGAACGTGCCCTCGGACAATTTGCGACCGTTCTCGGGCGAGTGGATCGCCCATTCCCCATGCTGCAAATCGAAGCGGAACGATCCCGCCTTCTCGATGACGCCGCGCTCGTTCCACAAGGTCCACGGACCCGTGCGCATGCCGGACGCGTAATCGCCCTCGGAGGCTTTCGTGCCGTTCGGATGCCAAAAGATCCACGTCCCGGAGCGCTCACCGCTCGACCAAGAACCTTCGGAGTGCTTCGCACCCGTGGGCGACCAGTACGTGAAGCGTCCCACGCGCTCGTACTCGCGGTACTCGCCCTCGTAGAACTTGGCGCCGTTGTCGTGCCACGCGGTCCACACTCCGGCGCGACGACCGTCCACGACTGGCCCCGAGCGCGCGGTGAGCCCGTTCTCGTGGAGGATCGTCG
>CAZKIY010000267.1:3768-5709 GCA_964552875.1 uncultured Planctomycetaceae bacterium | reverse complement strand
CGTGGCGAAGCAGGACGGTGCGTTCCAAGTACTTGGCTCTCTCCACAGATTCCGACAACCATTCATCAGGAGATCGTGATGCTTCGTTCCTCGCTCACGCTCGCTGGCCTCGTCGCGTTTGGCGCGACCGCTCAGGCTCAGCAAGCACCCACGCTCAATGCGTCCAAGAAAATGCCCATCACGGGCGCCATCCGTGACGCCGGCATCTACCACCAGGCCACCAACACGTGGACCCGCAAGTCCCAGCAAGCCGACATCGGCGCTGACATCATCTACAGCAACACGCTCCCGACCGGCTATTTCTACGGCCTCACCGGGGACACGTTCATCGACGAAGGTCGTATCCCGAGCCCCACGAGCCCGACACAGACGCAGGGCCTTCAGCTCTCGCGCCCGGGTTGCGCCACGTCGTACACGATCGACGGCGTCGCTTTCACGTACTGCACGCAGGACGTCACGGGCGGCAACTTCACCCTGAACTTTTATCAGACGTACGTTCCGTGCGCGACCGTCATCGCCGTCACGCCGACGGGCACGGTTGCGATCGCGGGCCCCTCGACGCCCGCCAACGGCACGACGGGCTGCTGGGTCATCACGGTCGACCTCGACCCGGCCAGCGGCTTTGTGATGCTGGCGGACGGCGACGGCGCGTTCAACGGAGCGGTCGCGGGTCCGGCAGCCGGTACGCCGGGTGCGGGTGACCGTTTCGGCTGGTCGATGTCCTCGAGCCTCGTCGGCTCGGTCTTCCCGGAAGGCCCCGTGGGCGCCGGCTTCTTGGGCTTCAACATTCCGGACAGCACGGTCTGGGACAGCCCGGTCAACTACCTCGAGGAAGGCACGGGCATGAGCACGGCCGACCAGTTCCGCATCGAGGGTGGCCCCTTCACCCCGGGCTGCTACTTCTTCGGCGGCGGCGCTGAACTCGCCTCCTTCGGTCTCGAGCTCTTCGCCGACGCATGCGCCGTGCCCCCGCCGGGCGTTGGCTTCTGCTTCGGTGACGGCACGGGCCTCTCCTGCCCGACGGTCGGCTGCGCCGGTGGTCCGTTCAACGGAGCAACGGGCAACGGTTGCGGCAACTCGCTCTTCCCGACGGTCGGGACGAACTTGGCCGGTACGGGTACGGCCAGCATCTCGGCCGACACGGTCGTCCTCGTTGCGACGAACACGCCCAACTCGAGCGTGCTCTTCTTCCAGGGCACTGTCCAAGCGGGCACCCCGGCTGGCAACGGCACGCTGTTCGGCGACGGCAAGCGTTGCGCGGGCGGCACGGTCATCCGCCTCGGCACGAAGACGGCTGCGCTGAACACGACGTCGTACCCGCAAGGTGCCGACCAGAGCGTTTCGGTCCGCGGCGCGGTCACGCCGGGCATCCGCACGTACCAGGCTTGGTACCGCAACGCGGCCGCGTTCTGCACGGCCTCGACCTTCAACCTGTCGAACGGCTACCAGATCACCTGGGGCGCGTGATCGACACTGCGTTCGAGCTCACCGCGGCGCGTCCGCGGTGGGTTTGAGCGCTCCAACTCGAGCGGGCCGTGTCGCGAGTCGACACGGCCCGCTTTTTTCGTAACCGGACGCGTCGTGCCCCCGGCGGGGCGTCTCCCCCGGAGTCTTCGCCGCGCGCTGCTCTCGCGAGGCGAAGCGACACCGCGGACTCGGTGAGTTGTCTGCGCCCGAGTCCACCCAACGTGTTCAGTCTCGCCAGGGGGCGAGCTGCTGCGACGCGCGCGGGTCCGACTTCCATCGGTCGGAGAGGTCGCGGGCTTCGGCTCGGGCGCGGTCGACTTCACCGAGATCCGTGAGCGTTCGCAGTCGACCGACCTGGCACGCCCAGAACCAACCCTCCGGATCGGGTGCGAGCCGGTGCGCCAGTGCGCGCTCGTACGCCGCAAGAGCTTCGCGCAGCCGGCCGCGAGCACGCTCGAGCTCTCCGGTCAGGAA
>CAZKIY010000267.1:0-3668 GCA_964552875.1 uncultured Planctomycetaceae bacterium | reverse complement strand
CGCGCGCGGACGAGTCCCAACTGCCACAAGCCTTTCGCGGGCGTGCGATCGACTCGCGCGGGAACGGCCTGGACCAGCAGGGCGAGGCCGACGAACGCAGGCCCGCCGATCGCGAGTGCTCGCCATCGCCGTGCTCGGAACGCGTCGATCCCCGCGATGAGGGAGTGCGCGGCAAAGACGCCGAGCACCGGCATCATCGGGATGCGGAATCGCGCGCAGACGAAGAAGGCGACCACGCTCGCGCACCACATCGGCGCGAACAGCCAAGCCGGACCGATGCGGCGAAAGCGTCGCACGCTGAGTGCCAGACCGAGCAAACCGAGTGGTGCCACGAACCCGAATCCGAAGGGTGCCACCGACAAGATCGGACCGAACTCGCGCGCGAAGAAAACCTCGTCCTGGTTGTTCCCGAGCTCGTGATCCGTCCAGTAGAGCCGGAGCTTCCAACCGAAGTGCTTGATCGCGGCCCAGGGGTCGCTCGCGATCCAATTCCAAGCACGCGCCGAATAGTGACGCGACACCTCACTGGGCAGGAGCTCCCGACCTTCCGCGGCCTCCGCCTGCGCCACGGTGTCCTCGAAGCCGCCCCACCAATCGGGTCGCGTCCCCGGCGCGATGGCCGTGCTGCCATCCGACGTCGGGTTGTTCCCGATCCAGAAATTGACGCCGCCCTGCGTGCTGATCAGCACCGCATCGCCGCCCGCGAACGTGTTGTAGGCCGTGATCGGCAGGATCGGCGCGAGTGCCGCGAGGGCGTAGATCGCCGCGTCGCGGACCTTCGTCCAGAGCGGTCGGCCGCTCGTGCACAGGATCCACAGCGCCGCTGCGACGCCCCACAAGAGGATGTTCGGTCGCACGATCGCCGCGACACCGAGTGCCGCGCCGGCGAGGCCGACACGCACGAGCCCGGGTCGATCGCCGTAGCGCACGGCGAGCAGTACCGCGACGAGCGCCGTGGGCACTTCGAGCACCGGCAGGAGGAGCTCGCCTTCGAAGTAGACGAGCATCGCGTACGCGGCCGTGATCGAGGCTGCGACGAGGCCCGTGCGGCGATCGAAGAGTCGCTCGCCGAGCAGGTAGACGAGCACGCACGATCCCGCGCCGATCACGGCCTGCACGAGTCGCGGCGCGAGCAGTCCTTCACCGAACACGCGTGTCAGGAGTGCCAAGAACCACGGATAACCCGGGGCGCGGAAGAACGGCCCGGGCGCGAAGTCCTCGCCGCGAACCAACGCGCGCGCCCACTCGAGGTGGTAGAGCGCGTCCATGTCCGGGGCATCGAAGAGGGGACTCGCGCGCGACTGCAGCACGTAGACGACGCGCAGCGCGAGAGCCACGAGTACGACGCCCGCTAGGACGTAGCGTGCGGTCCGCGCGCCGACATCCCAGGGCCGTTCGACGCCGACCTGGTCGTTGTGGGATCGCTTCAGAGTCAGCGCCCTTCGCCGGAATAGCCGCTGTTCTCGAGCCGTTTGCGCACCGGGTCCTCCGGCGTCACGAGTGCGCCGAGCCGCGGCGGGTCACCGCCCACTGCGCGCAGGAACGCTGCGGCAGCCGCGCGCACGGCCGCGAGCACCACGGGTTCCGTCGCTGCGCGATCGGTGCGTTCTCCAGGGTCGCGCTTCCAATCGAACAGGAGGGGCGTGGCTCCGCCGTCGATCCTCTTCCACTGCGCATCGCGCCAGCTCGAGAGTGCGCTACCCCAGAAGTTGCCATAGGCGGAGAGCCCGGCCAGCGGCGGCAGCGGCGATCCGCCACGGAGTGCGCTCGACAAATCTCGGCCGCGAAACGTGTCCGCGGCGGTGATTCCGGCCAGCGCACATACGGTAGGCGCGACATCCATCAGCCCGACGGGTTCGCTGACGACGCGCGCGGTCACGCCCGGCGCGCGGACGATGAGCGGAACGTGCAGGAGTTCGTCGTAGTGCGAATGTCCGTGTTCCCACGAACCGTGTTCGCCGAATTCCTCGCCGTGATCCGACGTCAACACGACGATCGTGTTCTCGTCCAGGCCGCGGCTCGCGAGCCCGTCGAGCAGTCGGCCCACGGCGTCGTCCGTGTACGCGACCTCTCCGTCGTAGAGCGCGCGCGCTCGGGCCAACGTGGCCGCGTCGAGCGGCATGCGCCCCGCACGGTGGTTCACGACGTGCTCGCGCGCGCCGAATCGGAACGCGGTTCCATCGGCATCGCGTTCCTCCGCGAAGCGCGCGCGCCACTCGGGCGGTGGGTCGTACTCGGCGTGCGGATCGAACGCGTGGACGAAGAGGAAGAACGGTTCTGTGCGGTGCGCGTCGATCCAAGTCAGCGCGGCCTCGGTCGTCGGACCCGCTCGACGCAGCTCGTGGTTGTCGTTCGAGATCCGTGCGTCCACGTCGCCGAAGCCCTGCATCGTGCCGAACGAATCGGTGAGGAAGTCGACGTTCACGACGGCGTGTGTCGCGTAGCCCGCGGCCTGGAATCGCTCGGCGATCGTCGTGTGTTCGTCGCCGAGTCCGCGCCAGCCGTTCTGCACGTCGCCACCCGCTCCATGAGCTTCGGGCGGCAAGCTCGTGAAGAGCGAAGAGAAGGACGGCAGCGTCCACGGCGCGTGGGCGAACGCGAACTCGAAGCGAGCCGACTGCGCAGCGAACGCATCGATCCGCGGACTCACTCCCGCGCGTCCGCCGCCACAGCCCAAGGCGTCCGCGCGCAGGGTGTCGATCGCGATGACGAGCACGTTCGGGCCCGTCGGACGCGGAACGCTCGCGGGACAGGCGGCCAGCAACGCCGCCGAACCGATCGCGATCAGCCACATGGGCACGGCCGGGGACGTCGCGGATCGTCGTTGGAGTCTGAAATGCACGTCGGCGCGCCTCGAGCGCGCCGACACTACGTTCCGGGGAGGCTCGCTGCGAGCGGGCTCGGACCTACGCCTGCCAGACCAGGGAGTACCCGTTCGACAAGTTGAAGGTCGAAGCGGTGCAGAACGCCGCGGCGTTCCGGTACCAGACCTGGTACGTCCGCGTGTCGCCCGGAGCGCACGCGCCCTTGACCGATACCGTCAAATCGGCGCCGACCGGATAGCTCGACCCCCCCGCGACATTCGTCTTCGTCCCGAGTCGGATCACGGTGCCGGCGGCGCAGCGCAGGCCGTCTCCGAAGACGGCACCGGCTCCCGCGGCTTGTTGGGACGTGCCCTGGAAGTACAAGGCGGAGCTGTTCGGCATCGCCGATCCCGCGAGGGCCAGCGTGTCGGCCGAAACGCTGGGCGTGCCGCTGCCCACGAGCTTCCCACCGGTTCCGAGCGAGCTGAGGCAACCAGCGCCCGCTCCCGGCGCGCTCGCGTTTCCACACGGGCAAGCGGTACCCGATCCATCGCCGAAGCAGAACCCGACGCCCGGATCCGAGACGACCGTGACCGTGCCGACCATGCCCGAGAGGAAGTGCGGCGAGCAGAAGTAGTCGTAGAGGCCGCCCGGCCGCGGATTCGCGGCGACGAACGCGGACGTGAACACGAAGCTGAACTGCGGCACCGTCGAATTGAGCGGCGACGTCCAGGCCTCGTTGCCGTTGATCACGCCGTCGGTGCCTTCCGTGACGGTGTGGTTGAAGGCGGTCCAATTCCAGCGGACGGTGTCACCGACTTGGATCGTGACGTTCTGCGGCGTGAATCCGAAACCGGATTGCGT
>CAZKIY010000266.1:0-5769 GCA_964552875.1 uncultured Planctomycetaceae bacterium | reverse complement strand
CGCGGGCTCGGCAGCGGCCGCGCGACTCGACGCGGAGCCGACGCCCGCCGCCTGAGCTACGCGTTCCGCGATTCCTCGCGACGCTCGACCGCTTCGATTGCGAGGGGCAACCCGCGCCGCGCTCGGAATCCGGTAGCGCCGCTCCGCGGCGGCCTGGAGCCCGCGCGTTCTTCTCGGAAGGAAGCTGGGCACGGCGGCGCCGGAAGACTTTTCACTTTCGCGTACGCACCACGACGTTCCTGCGCGGACCTCGAATCCCGGAGCTTCGGGCCGCCGACTCCGAACGCCGATGGGTCTGGTTGAAACACGATGCTCTCCACCTTGCGCACGTCCCGCCGCATCCCTCGGATGTGCAGCAGCGGATTCTCCCTCGTCGAGATCGTGCTCGTGCTGGCCGTCGTCAGCGTCGCTTCGATGATCTACGCGCAGACGGTCGCTTCGTCGCGTCGACTCGAACCGATCGCGGAAGAAACCGGTATCGCTGCGGATGCCGCGCGCGTCGTGATCGAACGAATCCGCGCTCGCGACATCGACGAGATCCTCGCGCTCTTCGATGCGGATCCGAGCAACGATCCGGGCGGCCCGGGCACGGCTCCCGGCAGCACGTTCGCCGTCGAAGGACTCGCCATACCCCCGAGCAGAGTGCCGGTCGGCCGCATCGAATTCCCGATGCTTGATGGACGCCTGGCCGAGGACCAGAGCGATGACATGCTCGGGATGCCGCGTGATCTGAACGCCGACGGCCTGATCGACGAGCTCGATCACCGCGAGGATTGGGTCGTGTTGCCCATCCGCGTACGCCTCGAGTGGAGCCCGCGCGGCGGCGGCGCCACGACGCGCGACTTCGAGATCTACACCATGATTCCGAGGCTATGAAGCGCACCGTCGCTCATACACCTCGGCGCGGATTCACGCTGCTCGAGATGGCCGTGGCGCTCGTGCTCTTCGCACTGGTCATCGGGAACGTCTACACGATCCTGGGCGGCACCTCGAAGGCGATGGGCGAGCGGAGCGCGAGCTTCGAAGCCGACACGCAGGCGCGTCGCGCGCTCGACCGCATCGCGCTGGCGATCGTGGGCAGCTTCGAGGACTCGATCTACGACACGTCCGAAACGCCGAACTCGCAGGCCCAGATCAACTACGTCGAGTACCTCGGCATGACCGACACCGACGGCGACGGCACCAGCGAGCACGTCTACAGCGACCCGATGCGCATCGCGCTGACCGACGACGCCGGCGGCGAGGTCACGTGGTTCGAGAGTCCGGGGGGCGAGGCCGAGAAGCGCGTCATCTGGGTCAAGGACGTTCCGCCGTTCGCGATCGGCGAAATCGGTGCGAACGGGATCGACGACAACGGCAACGGACTGATCGACGAGCACGGACTCGCGCTCGTCAAGGAGGGCAGGTCGGTGCGCATCACGATCTCGCTGCGTCGTTCGGACGGCGCGGGCGGCTTCCTCGAACGCGAACTCTCGACCACCGTGACCTGCAGGAACTGAGGTGAATCCATGAAGCTCCAAGGGTTCCGCACTGCGCGCACCTCCCGTCGAGGCGGTGCGATGATCGCGGCACTGCTAGTCGTGTTCGCCGTCGCGACGCTCAGCATGATTCAGTTGCAGCTCGACCTGTCGAAGGCGCGCGAACAGCGCACGGCCGTCGACACGAAGCGCGCGTTCTACATGGCCGAAGCCGGATTGGCCGAGGCGTTCCAAGGCATCGCGAGCGGCAAGAGCGGCAACGTCGGCACCGCCGATGAACCCGCGCGCTTCGCGAACGGGATCTTCTTCACGACAGCCAAGGAAGAAGGGCTCGGGCGCGTGACGCTCACGAGCACGGGCCTGTGCGGAGCCGGCCGCGCGACGTTGTCCATCGTGGTCGAACGAACCAGCAGTTCCATCGCGAGCCTCGGCTTCTTCGGCGACGAACTCGTGAACGTCGAGGGCGGCGCGACGATCGACAGCTACGATTCGCGGCAAGGCAAGTACACGCCGCCGGTGATCATGGTCGGCTCGCCGCCGCTCGTCGGCGCGAAGGTCGGCAGCAATCAAAGCCTCCTGGTCGGCGGATCGAGCGGCACGACGAATGTGTACGGCGACGCGCAACCCGGGCCTTCGGGCGTGCTCGTCCGCGGGCGCAACACGACGATCTCGGGTTCCACGGCGCCGTTCCTGACGGCGAACATGTTGGAAGCGATCGTGGTGCCGACCTATCGCGACCAGGGGTCGGTCACCACCTCGCCGCTGAAACCGATCGTCACCGTCCCGGCGGGCGAGCGCTCGTTCTCGACGCTGCACGTCACCGCGCTCACGAAGCTCGTGATCACCGGCCCGGCGCGCATCGTCGTCGCGGACCTCGTCGTCGACTCTCTCGGGGAACTCTCCGTCGACGCATCGAAGGGGCCCGTCGAGCTGTACGTCACGGATTGGCTCGCGTTGAAGTCCGGATCGAAGGTCTCGACCGGGAATGCGGATCCGCGCTCCGTCTCGTTGCTCGTTTCCGCGAGCCAAGTGGTGGACCAGGATGGGAACGGATCGCTCGATCAACCGGTGACGCTCGCCGCGACGGGCGCGCTCCAGGGAACGATCTATGCGCCCGGCGCCGCGGTCACGATCCCGAGTTCGCTCCAAGTCAGCGGCGCCGCATCGGCGAAGCGACTCACGATCGGCGCCGGCGCGAGGATGCACTTCGACACCTCGCTCCTCGAGGCGGGTGCGAACGAGAGTGGGCTGCCGCGGCTGGTGGGTTGGCGACTCGTCGAGTTGCCCAACGTGCCCGTCGTGAAGCTGCGCTTCGACGCGCTGCGCGCTCTCAAACTCAACGGGATCACTCCGGTCAGGGGCGACAGCGCGCACTTCGACATCGGAGTGCTGCCCCCCTGACCCGATGCACCGGACGTTGATGACATCGACTGCGGCTCGGTCCGGGATCGCACTCGCGATCCTGGCTCTCTGCGTCTCTGCGCGACCAGTCGCACTGTCCGAGCGGGGGCCCGAGACGCGCACCGCGACCTCCGTGTTCGCCGAACTGGTCGAAGCCCATCGTTCGGCCGACGAAGCGACGAGCGCGAAGTGCTTGGATGCGTTGTCCACGCATTCCCGAGCGGTTCTGCGCTCGATCGCCGAACGTGCCGCCGAACCGGGTCGTTCGGCCGACGTCGCCAACGCAGCGCTCGTGATGCTGCGTCGATTCGGCGGACCCGAGGACGTCGCTCTCGGCGCACACCTCTATCGCGTCGGCGCCGGACCGGATCTCGAAGCGACCCTCATCGCGATCGTCGCGCGCGATCCGCGCACCCTTGTCGTCCTCGACGGGCTCACGCGGTCCGTGCCGCCCGAGGTGATCGCGATCTTCGTGCGCGCCGTCGAAACCAGAGGATCGGCCGAAGCTGCGGCGTGGCTCGCGCGCTGCGCGGAACGCGCGCCGGAAGTTCGCGGCGAAGCGCTGGCTCGGTTGGGGCGATTGGCGGAATCCCTGCCGAATTCGTTGCCCGAGGAAGCGCGCGAGGTCGTTCGCAACGTCCTCGCGGGCATAGGTTCCGATGCGCTGCGCGACGCTGTCGTGGCGGCGGGGCGCATGGAGGACGGCGACTCGATTCCGCACCTCATCGCCTTGCTCGGCGAGGAGGATCCGGGATTGCGATCGGACGCAGTGTGGGCGCTGGAGCGCATCACCGGCTTGAAGCTGCGCGAGCGGCGCGAGCGCTGGGAAGACTGGTACGCGGGCGAACTCGCTTGGTGGCGCGACCGATCGGACGCCGCGTTCGCCGACCTCGAGAGCACGGATGTCGCGACGCGGACTCGCGCGCTGCTCGAGCTGTCGAGCCGCAGAGCCTCGCGCGATCGGTTGGCGTTGCGCGTGATCCCACTCCTCGATCACGCCGACTCGACGACGGCGAAGCTCGCCGCGTGGACTTTGCGCAGCTTGCGCGCGAAGTGCGGCGTGGGTCCGTTGATCCGCGCGCTCGACCACGCGGAATCCGCTGTGCGGCTCGAAGCCTGGCGCGCGTTGCGCGGAATCACCCGGAAGGATCTTCCCGAGGACGCGGCCCTGTGGCGCGCGGCCTGTCCGGGCTGAACGGACGCTCAAGCTCCGCCCGAGCGGCGGTCGATTCCTTCCATCCCGCTCCTCCCGCCGACCCTCGGCGCCCGGCGGGAATCCCCATGCAGAAGAACGATCAGCGCCGCGACCGTTTGATCCAACCGCGGCTGCAACTGCGCCTCATCCTGGCGTTCCTCGGCGTCGCCGCGACGGCGCTGCTCTTACAGTTCGTGTTGTTCGCGAGCGTGATCGCGACGACCGCGAGCGAGTTGCCCACCGACGGACAGATCATGCTCGAGCGCACCACCGGGCTCTCGATCACGATCTTCATCGTCTCGATCTGCATCCTGTTGCCCCTGTGCTTTTTCGTCGGAGTCCTCGTGACGTTTCGTGTCGCCGGTCCGCTGTACCGCTTCGAGAAGTACCTGGAGTCCGTCGCACGCGGCGTAGACCCCGGCATCTGCCGCATTCGCAAGGGCGACGATCTCCAAGAATTCTGCGTCGTCCTGAACGCCGCGATGGACCGCATGCGCAGCCGAGAGGCTTTGCGCGATCCGCGCGAGGCGCCGCGAACCCTGGACGAGGCCGCGTAGCACGCGGAGCCAGAAGTCGTGTCGCTGCGCGCCAAGATCCTGCTGATCCTCGGATCGATCGTCGCGCTCTACGCGGCGATCGATCACCTCGTGCAGCGCACGCTGGTCTTCGAGAGTTTCGTCCATCTGGAAGAGGCCGCGGCGCGCACGGATGCAGCGCGTGCGATCCAGGCGATCGAAGGAGACATAGCTCACCTCGCCCGCAGTGCGGCCGCGACCGCGTCGTCCGAGGAGACGTACCGGTTCGCAGCCGAAGGTGACGAGCGGAAGTTGGAGGAGAGCATCTTGCCGCAGGCCTTCCGCGGTGACGACCTGAGCCTTCTCTACATCTGCGATCAGAACGGCCGAGTCGTGTGGGGGCGCGCGCTGGACGTGCGCACGCCCGAGCGTCGTGAAGTGAGCTTGCGCGACTTCCCCGCGCTCCAACTCTCTCTTGCGCATCCCTTGATGCCCGGTCCGGGCCGCGCGCGCAGCTCGGGAGTCCTGATGACCGAGATCGGGCCGATGATCGTGGCCTCGGAGCCGATCACGGGATCGAAGCCCGATGCCACGACCCGGGGCGTGCTGATCCTCGGAAAACCGCTCGACGGCGTGCTCGTCGAGCGGCTGTCGAAGCAGAGCGGCGTGCCGTTGCAGATCTGGCCGATCGAAGCGAGCGGCCTCCCTGCGGAGATCGCTTTCGTTCGCGACGAGGTCGCATCGTCCTTGGAGCCCGTCGTGCGCGCTCTCGACGACGAGCGTCTCGCGGCGTACGCGAGCATCCTCGACGTGCGCGGATTCCCCGTGCTCCTCGCACGTGCCGAGACGACGCGTGAGATCACCCAAACGGGTGCACGTGCGGTCCGTTACGCGCTCACGTCGACGATCGCGGCCGGTGTGCTGCTCTTGCTCGTCCTCCTGAACTTGTTGCAGCGCGCGGTCCTGACGCCGATCGCGGCGCTCACCGAACACGCGACGGCGATCAGCCGCAGCGAGGACTTCACGCGGCGCATCGGCTCGGATCGAAAGGACGAGATCGGCGTGCTCGCGCGCGAGTTCGACGGCCTCATCGAGCGCATCCAGCAATCGCGCGCCGACTTGGTGAAGGCCGCGCGCGCGGCCGGCATGTCCGAGATCGCTACCGGCGTGCTGCACAACG
>CAZKIY010000265.1:2586-5771 GCA_964552875.1 uncultured Planctomycetaceae bacterium | reverse complement strand
CCGGGCTACACGCTGATCGCGCCGTTGCGCTCGACGACGACATTCCTCGTCGATGCGGCGGGACAGGTCGTCCACACGTGGAAGTGCGCCTTCCCACCGGGCAATTCCGTCGAAACGCTCGCGGACGGTTCCATCCTCTGAGCAGGCCGAGTCGAGAACTCGTCGCTCATGACGGGTGGAATGGGCGGCCGACTCCAGCGGATCGCGTGGGACGGAATGGTGACGTGGGACTACCTGCTGTCCAGCGCCGAGCGTGTGCAGCACCACGACGCGCGCGTGCTGCCGAAGGCAATGTCCTGACGCTGGTGTGGGACGACATGGCGCCGAGCGCTGCGCTCGCGGCTGGACGCGACCAAGCCTTCGTGGCGCTGTCCGGAATGCGTCCCGACGCCGTCCTCGAGTTGAAGCCCGTGCTGCAAAACGGCGCGGAGCTCGTGTGGGAGTGGCGCTCGCGCGATCACTTGATCCAGGACTTCGACGAGACGAAGGCGAACTACGGCGACGTCGGCGCGCACCCGGAGCGCATCGATTTCAACGGCGATCATTGCCGCGAAGCTCCGCTCACCAGCGCGAAGAAGGAAAGGTGCGCCGATATCGAGCGTCGCATGCGGGCGACCGGCCAAGCCGGCGGCGACGACGATCCCGATGCGACGCCGGTCGGGGACGCCGTTCCCGCGCGTGGTCCCGGCCGCGACAGCGATTGGTTGCACGTGAACGGCTTGCACTGGCTCGAGAGCCACGACCTGATCGTCTTGTCCGTGCGCCACGTGGACGAGATCTGGGTCATCGATCATTCGACGACGACGGCCGAGGCGCGCGGCAGCACGGGCGAACGTCTGAAACGCGGCGGCGATCTGCTCGCGCGCTACGGCAACCCGAAGATGCATGGCGGGGGAACAGCGGCGGCCCTCCGCGTGGCGCCGACGCTCCACCCGCTAGTCGTCGAGGTGGACCGGCCGGGGGCAGCCGCGAGCGTCCGCGTAGCGGGCTCGAGGAGAAAGCACTCTTCCGTGCAACGCACATCGCGCTCGACCATCCGGGCTTGGCCGATCGTTTCGAGGCGTCCGAGCCCCGGTGAAGCGAGAATCACCGTGAAAAAGAGGCGCGCGCCGGACGCCTGAGGACGTCCGACGCGCGCAGGGATACCGGCGGAACGGGCCGGAACCCGAACGGGGTTCAAGTCGCGTGTGGAGCGATCAGAAGCGCGTCATCGCGATCGCCTCCGTCGCGGCGAAGCGCACACCCGGTGTGACGTCGAGCACGTACGCCTGCGCGTAGAACGTGCGTCCGAAGAGCAGCGGATCGTTCGGGATCGAGATCGTGCCCGAGCCGAAACCTTGTCCCTCACCGCCGCCCGCGAGCGGACCGAGACGCCGGATCGTGAGAGCGGAGTTGAAGTCGAGGTACGTGCGCATGCCGTTGAACAGCACGCCGCCGGGAACGTTCGTTTCACTGAACGCGAGGATCGCGCCCTTGCCCGCGCACGCGCCGTCGAGCGCGACCGTGAAGCGCGGATTGCCGATGTACGGCGGCTCGATCGCGACGAGGCGCGGTACGAAACCGCCTGTCCCGGCCGTGCCGACGCCGAAGGGTTCTGGGACTCGCGTCGAGGCTTGGTTCAGCGTCGGATGGTCGAACGGCGCCGTCGCGTTCTGCACGCGCGGATCCGTGAGCGGGCGGCGCAAGAAGGCGGCGAGATCCGCGCGCTGTTGGATCGAGAGCCCGAGCGGGAGGATGTTCGGGTCCTTGTTCGGCGCGTTGAAGTCGCCGCCGCGGTTGTAGAACGCGATGACGTCCTCGATCGTCCCGAAACGGCCCGTGTGGAAGTACGGCGAGCGCAGATCGACGTTGCGCAAGCTCGGCACTTTCATGCGGCCCCGGTCTCCGATCTGACCTGTCACGTTGAAGCGGCCCAGGTCGTCGATCTGCGGACGAACGCCGATGTAGCGAAACGAATCGTTCGAGAGCCGCGGTCCGGCGTGGCAGACGTTGCAACGACCTTGGCCGTTGAAGACCTGGAATCCGTTGTTTTCCTGCGGAGTCAGCGCTTGCGGGTTGCCCGCCAGGAGTTGATCGAACGGTGCTTGGTTCGAGACGAGCACGCGCTCGTAGGTCGCGATCGAGAGCGCGACTCGCGCTGCCGTGACGTCGGGCGTCCCGAACGCTTCCTGGAAGAGCTGCGGGTACGTGCGACCGGCGATCCACGTCGAGAGAGCCACTGGGATGGACGGTGCGAGACGCAGTGGCGAACTCGTCGCGAGCTTCGCGGTGATGTCGTCCCAGTCGATGCCGACATGTCCCATCTCGACATCGGAGATCGGCGGCTCCACGACCTGACTCTCGAGCGACGCGCCGTTCTGCAACACGACTTGGTTCGTTTGCGGATCGACGAAGGTCGGCAGGGCACGACCATCCCAAAACGTTGCCGGGATGTAGGCCGAGTTGATCACGCTCGGCGCCTTGCGACCCGTGACTTGCGTTCCGAGACGGAAGAACGTGGCCAACGAGTACATCCCGTTCGCGTCGGTGCGCGGAACGCCGGGCGAACCGAACACGTCGTCCGCGTCGCCCACGATCCCGTTCAGGCCGGGATTCGGATTCGCAGCCGATGAACGCGGATCGGAACCACCGCGCTCGAAGACGTGACACGATCCGCACGCAGCGGTGTTCGTGCTCGACATCTGCTCGTCCCAGAAGAGGACCTTGCCGAGGTTCGTCTTGGCCGTCGTGATGGGATTTCCCGGTGGAAACGGCGGCGGCGGGAGCGGACCGAGAGGCGGCGGACCTTGTGCGGCCACCGCGTGAGAGAGGGCTGCGAGAGCGAGAACGGGGAGCCAAGTGCGCGAGAGCATGGATCAGGTCTCCTTCGGAACGGAATGGACAGGACGGCTGGGTTCGTCTCGAGGCGGGAGCGGGGGACGCGGTGCACGACCGGGCGGAGGCCCGGAGCGCGGACCGGCGTGCGAGGGGCCGCGCGCGTCGCGCGGGAACGGCGGATGGTCGGCGCCGTCGCGTGCACGGCGGCCGTGGAGGCAACAACCGGGACCGCACCAGGGTGGCGGGCCGTCGGCATGCTCGCCCGTGCGTGGGCCGACGTTTCCGAGGCCACGATCCGAACTCACCCGCGGGGGTCCGCGATGGTCGGGCGGATCACGCCGATCCGGCGGGCCGAGCCGATCCGGCGG
>CAZKIY010000265.1:0-2486 GCA_964552875.1 uncultured Planctomycetaceae bacterium | reverse complement strand
CCGAGCCGATCCGGCGGGCCGAGACGATCCGGCGGACCGAAGCGCCCGCCGTGATTCCCGTCGGGTCGCGGTCGGGCCTCGCGTTCCCGCGCAGCGGCACGTGCCTGCCCGCGGGCACCGAGACCTTCGAGAGCGGTCCGCGCACTGCGCGCGACTTCGACGTTCGCGCTCCTTGATTGCCGCACGAGCACGTGCACCCAATCGTCGAACTCGCGGTCCGCGGCGCCCGCTCGAACGGGGGCCAAGTCGGTCGAAGTCTCGGCGATTGCCGCGGGAACGGCGCCGACCCAGGCGAGGACAGCCAGGCCGAGGGCGAGGACGGCGCGAATCGGACGGGAAGTCTCCATGTCTCTAGGATCGGGACCATTCCTTGCGCGATGCTGAAGGGAAAGGCCGGTCGCTCGATCCTTCGGGCCAACTTCAGATTCGCACGCGATCCTCTGTGCATCGAGGCCCACACCACGTGTCCGCACGCATCCTGCTCGTCGAAGACGACGAAAAGCTCGGTCGACAGATCGTCGAGCACCTGACCGAGGCCGGGCTCGAGGCCCAGTGGCTGCGCGACGGCGGCACGGCACTCGGAATGACGCCGCAGAACTGGGCGCTCTTGATCCTCGATCTCATGTTGCCCGGCGCGCACGGGCTCGACGTGCTCAAGCGCTGGCGCAGTCAGTGCGACATCCCCGTGCTCGTGCTCTCCGCGAAGCAGGACGCGGCGGTCAAGGTGCGCGCGCTCGAGCTCGGTGCCGATGACTACATGACGAAGCCGTTCTGGCCCGAGGAACTCGTCGCGCGCGTGCAAGCGCGCTTGCGTCGGCCCGTCCTCGCGCGCGCCGACCGCGTCGATCACGGTCCGATCGGCATCGACGTCACCGCACGACGCGTGTTCGTCGCGAACGCGGAGATCGAGTTGACGAAGGTCGAGTTCGATCTCCTGCACGCGCTGGCGATGCGTCCCGATGCGGCGATCGCGAGATCGTGGCTCGTGCAGAACGTGTTGCCACCCGAGCGCGACGGCACCGAGCGGACGCTCGACGTCCACGTCTCGCGCTTGCGCAAGAAGCTCGGGTCCGCGGGCGCGCTGCTCGGGACGGTGTGGGGCATCGGCTACAAGCTGAAGCGCGAGGACGGCGCGTGAGACTCGCGACCCGGCTCGGGCTGACGCTCCTCGTCACGGCCGTGCCGCTGACCCTCGGTCTCGTCATCGTGCGCGAACGCGCGTCGCGAACCGCCGAACTCGATGCGCTCGTCGATTACGCGCGCGGTCGCATGGAATCCGGCGGAAGGGATGCGTGCGAGGAAGCGCCCGAGGATTTTCAGGATCCGCCGCGTCGAACCGGGCCGGGCCGCTTCGGACCTCCGGGCGGTCGAGATCCGTTGGGACTCGGTCCGGGAAGAGGTCTCGACGGTGGGCCCGTCGGAGGCAACGGCGCGCGCCCACCACGCGGTCGGAATCCGCGACCCGAGCCCATGCCGATGCCCGCGGGTCCGGTGGCTTCGCGTTTCGAGTTGTGGGCGTACAACCAGGACTTCCGTTCCGACAATCCATCGGCGCCGCTCCTCGACGCAGATCTACGACGGGACCTCGGGACCGGGGCGGAGTTCGGTTCGAACTCGTTCACGCTTCCCGAGCGCAGCGGATTGCCGATGCGGAGCGGATTCCAAGCGCTCGTGCGCATGCCGTGGGCCGAAGGACCGTGCGCGCTCGTACTCGCGCGGCGCATCGACCTCGCCGACACGACGGCGGATCGATTCGGTCGCTTCATCGCGCCGGCACTTCTCGCCGGCGTCCTCGTCTTGACCACGTTGTTCGCGTTCCTCCCGTTCGTACGCCGTGTGCGCGACTTGAAGCACGGCGTGCAGCGTTCGGCGGCGTCGGGCTATGCGGAACTCGTGGGTGCGCGCGGACACGACGAACTCTCCGAGCTCGGCCAGGCGTTCGACGCGGCCGGTTCCGCGGTACGCGGGCAGATCGATCGCTTGGAGCAGCGCGACCGATCCTTGCGCGCGTTCGTCGAGAACACCACGCACGACGTGATGTTGCCGCTGACGGTCTTGCAGGGACACCTCTCCGCGCTCGAGCGGCGCGCGTCCGCCGGTGAGCCGACGGATCCGGTTCGTGTGCGCGAGGCTCAGGAGGAAGCGCACTACTTGGGTGCGCTCCTCGAGAACCTCGGCGCCGCCGCGCGGCTCGAGGCCGACGAAGTCCCGCTCGCCTTGCATCGCATGTCGCTCAACCGTCTCGTCGAACGCGCCGTGAGTCGCCAGACGACGATCGCACGCGGCCGCGGCGTCGAACTCGTCCACGCACTGCCCGGCGAGGAGGTCGAGGTCCTCGCCGACGTGACGCTCTTCGAACGTGCCGTTTCGAACCTCGTGCAGAACGCCGTGCGCTACGGCCGGGAGGGCGGGCACGTCGCCGTCGTCCTGGAGATCGACGGGGCGGACTTCGTCGTGCGCGTCCTCGACGACGGACCGGGCGTGGC
>CAZKIY010000264.1:0-5784 GCA_964552875.1 uncultured Planctomycetaceae bacterium | reverse complement strand
ACGAGAAAACAGGGGTCGTGTTGCATCCCGACGGAGCCTGCGAAGTCGTCGGCGATGGCAGCGTCCTCGTCATCGATGCTCGAAGCGCGGCGCGGAAATCGGTGTCCAAGGGCGAGGTTCACTCCGCGAGCGGACTTGTGCTCGCGATCCATCGTGGCGGAGACAAGTTCGCTTTCACGCTGCCGGAAAAGCGCTGAGGCCGAGTCAGCGGTACAGCGCGCCGAACATGCCGAGCTCGAAGACGCCGCTCGCCATGGCGCAGAGGATCGCGGGGAGAAGGCTGCGCGTGCGTTCGACCGCCAGGGCGTACACGAACCCGGTCCACGCGAGCGAGAGCATCGTCGGGAACGAGGCCATGTGCATCGCGGAGAAGAGCATTCCCGACAGCACGGCGGCATGAAGGGGACCGTGGATGTGGCGCAGGCTCGGGAAGAGCACGCCACGGAACGCGACCTCGCGCGCGAGGACGCCGAACAGGATCGCATCGACCGCCGACAGCGCGAAAGCGAGATCGCTGCTCCAGAGGCTCGTCGCATCGACTTGGAACGTCCACGGTTCCGCGGCTCCCATTGCGACTGCGGCGTTGCCAAGGGCACGTCCGCCCAACTGATCCAGCGCGAACAATCCCGCGGTCGTGAGGATCACGACGGAGCGTGTGGCCGGAAAGCCGATGACGTCGATGAACTCGAGCCGATTCGGTCGCGCGAGGTGTCGTCGCACCAAGTAGTAGAGCGGCGCCGACGCCGCGAGTGCCTCGAGGTAGAGGGGCGTTGGCACCTGCGTGGTCTCGCGCAACACCTCGAACACGGCCAGGATCAAAATCCCGAAGAACGCAGCGCGGACGAGCACTCCGAAGCCCGTCTGCGGCGTCCAAGGACTAGGGATCGCGATGGCTCCGACATCGAGGTCGGGTCGGTTGCGCGCGAGCCACGCGACGAGGATCAGCGCGCCGAATCCGACGCCCGCGGCCAGACCGCGCGCCCACTTCAACGTGTTCCATGCCGAAGGCCCGGCGGTCGGCGCGGGTTGGCCATCGGCACGCGCTCGCACCACGCGGCCGATCCACCCGTCACCCGCGAGTCCGAGATCCGCGCTCACAGCACGACCGTTCGCGAGCGCTCTGGCGGCCGCGACGAACGCTGTGTGGCCGTTCCGCGCGAGCTGATCGAGATCGCCTTGGGCTTCTCCGAGTCGACCGAGCCCCGCGAGTAGCGCCGCACGACGTGCGCGAAGACCGTCGAGTTCGCGCTCGCGCTGCTCGATCGCGGGTTTGTCCTCGGGTACGAAACCAACCAGGCCGTTCTCGATGACGCCGAGGAACGACTGCAGAGCTTCGTCGGTCGTGTGCGGTCCGGCGGGCACGAACGGTGCGAGCACGGCGTGCTCCCACGCGGGCAGCTCCGCCAGCGCCGCAGTGAGTTCGAGTCGCCGCTCGTAGACACGTGCGACGCCTTCCGGCGCTCTCTCGAAGGCTGCTGCGCGCCCGATCGCGGGGAGTGCGAGCGACGCCGCGAGCAACGCCAGCCCGAGGCCAAGGGTCACGGCGCCCGACATCCCGGTGGGGCCGCGGCCGAACGGCGACGGTACGGGCACGGTCTCTTTCGGGCGGGGCATGCTCGGAGTCGACGCAAGGTACCACGCGCATTCGCCCTCACCCCGATGTCTCTTGATCACGCGCGTGACCGCGCGGAACTGCGCGAAGCGTCGAACATCCGACCCAGCGCTTGTCACGACTCGAGGCGAGTCCGAGCATGCCGCCATGCGACACGCGGATCTCGGTCGTTCCGGACTTCGAATTCCGCGTGTCGTCTTCGGAGCGTGGGCGATCGGCGGATGGGGCTGGGGCGGAGCGGACGACGAAGCTTCCATGCGTGCGATCCATGCGTCCATCGACGCGGGCGCGAACGCGTTCGACACGGCGCCGGTTTACGGGTTCGGCCGCTCCGAAGAGGTCCTCGGTCGAGCGTTGCGAGGGCGGCGGAACGAGGTGCTCCTGCTCACGAAGATCGGGCTGCGCTGGGACGACCCGCGCGGTGAGATCTCGTTCGACACAGTCGACGACGGCGGCACGCGTCGCGTGGTGCGGCGCAACGCGCGAGCGGATTCCGTGCGACTCGAAGTCGAGCGCAGCTTGACGCGTCTCGGCACGGAGACGATCGATCTGCTCCAGGTGCACTGGCCCGACCCGGCGACTCCCGTGGCCGAGACGATGGAGACGCTCGTCGCGCTGCGAAAAGAAGGCAAGCTGCGCGCGATCGGCGTCTCCAACTTCGACGTGCCGTCGCTGAAGGCGGCGCAGGCGGCCTTGGGCGACGTGCCACTCGCCAGCACGCAGCCGAAGTTCAGCCTCGTCGTGCGCGATATCGAGCGCGACGTCCTGCCGCATTGCGCGCGACAGAGCATCGGCGTGATCGTCTACTCGCCGCTCGAGCAGGGCCTCTTGTCCGGGAAAGTCACCTCGTCGCGGGCTTTCGTCGGACAGGACGGGCGCAGTCGTCGCGCGACCTTCAAGTCGGCCAATCGAGACCTCGTGAACGGCGTGCTCGAGCGCGTCGCGCGCCCGATCGCGCGTGCGCACGACGCAACGTTGGCTCGAGTCGCGATTGCGTGGACGCTCGCGCAGCCGGGCATCACTGCGGCCATCGTGGGAGCGCGCACGCCGGAACAAGCGCGCGAGAACGCGGCCGCGGCGGACATCCGGCTCTCGCCCGCCGAAGAGCTCGCGCTCCGAACCGCATTCGAGGCCTTGTCGCTCGACCTGCGACGTACGGTGGCCTTCAGCGCTCGAGTGAAGGGCTACCTCGCGCGGCTACTCGGTCGCTGAGCGAGCCGTCAGCGGAAGAAGACGAACGTGACGATCACGAACGTCGGGATCAGGATCGCGCCCGACCAGAGCATGTAACCGCCGAATGAAGGCATCTTGACGCCCTCTTCCTCGGCGATGGCTTTCACCATGAAATTGGGCCCATTTCCGATGTACGTGTTCGCGCCCATCATCACGGCGCCGCACGAGATCGCGGTCAAGTTCATCGCGGCCTCGCCGCCTGTCGCGAGGTACTCGGCGAGGTAGCGTGGTCCGCTCGGGCTGATCCCGGCTTGACCTGCGGCCGTCGCCGCGAACGTCAGGTAGGTGGGCGCGTTGTCGAGAAAGCTCGAGAGGATCCCCGTGGCCCAGTAGTACTGCCAGGGATGCGTGATATCGAGATCGGACCCGCGCGCATGGAGCAGATAGAGCGGCGCGATCATCGTGACGAAGATGCCGAAGAAGAGGATCGCGACCTCGTGGATCGGTCCGAAGGTGAATCGATTCGCGGCGCGCACCGCGGGCTTCGTCGCGACCCACGAGAGTCCCGCGATGCCGACCATCAAGCCTTCCTGGATTCCGACGGGCCACGGTTCGCCGCCATGTCCCCACCCGTTTCCGCGGGCGAGGATCACCAGCACGATCGCGCCCAGGAAGAGGAAGTTGTGGGCGCCGACCAAGCCTAGAGGTTCGTGCTTCAACACGGCTTCGAGCTGTGATCCAGGACGCTCGAGTTCCTCCTTGTCGAGAACGTACGAGTCCAACGCGAAGAACACGGCGAGGAGGATGCCGACGACGAGCAACCACTCCTTCCACAAACCGAACGTCCACTCGAAGGGCACGCCCTTCAGGAACCCGAGGAAGAGCGGCGGATCGGCGAACGGCGTGAGCATGCCGCCGCAGTTCGACACGATGAAGATGAAGAAGATGACGATGTGCGCTCGTCGCTTCCTCGTTGCCGTGGCGCGGAGGAGCGGGCGTATCAAGACCATGGACGCGCCCGTCGTGCCGACCAAGTTCGCGAGGATGGCGCCGATCACGAGCAGTCCGGTGTTCGACAGCGGAGATCCCGCCAGCGATCCGCGCACGAAAATGCCGCCCGCGATGACGTAGAGCGCACCGAGCAACGCGATGAATGCGACGTAGTCGAGCAGGACGTGCTGCAGCACGTCCCAGCCCGACGCCCCGAAGGTCACGAGGAGCCAGATCGCGAACGGGACGCCCAAAGAGAACGAGACGATCACGCGGTTCCTGTTCGACTCCCACCAGTGGTGCGCGAACAGCGGCAGGCCGGCGATCGCCAGCAGCAGGGCGACGAACGGGAGGATCGCCCACAGCGGCATGTTCGGGCCGATGTCCGCGCTCGGAGGGACGAGCAGTGTCGGCCGGAAGTTCAAGGGAGGGAACGCGCGTCAGCGCGTGTAACCGAGCGCTCGCAGTGCATCCAACGTCGCCGGATCCGTGGGCAAGTCCGCTGGGCCGTCGCCCGCCGTCCGTGGGAGCGCGTGATCGGTTCGATCCAGGAACGCCGCGAGTGCGTCGCGCATCCTCGACGAGGTTTCGTCCACGAGGACGGGTTTCGTCTCGTTCGGATCGGACTCGAGGTCGTAGATCTCCACCGAGCCGTCCGATCCGCGGATCATCTTCCAACGCTTCGTGATCGCGGCCGAGAGTGCGCGTTTGTAGCGGTCGAGCGGTCCGCCGTCGGCCGCGATCGGCTCGGGGAACACGGTCAACGTGATCTTCGGCCAGTCGAGGGACGCGCGCAGCACGCGCTCGTCGGGGAGCGCGCCGCGCAGATCGAGCGCATCCGGGCTGCCCGTTCGAGCGATCCCGGCCGCGGCGAGGATCGTGGGGTGGAGGTCCGTGATCTGCACCAAGCGCGCTTCCCCGGCGCCCCGTGCGAAGCCCGGACCGCGCGCGAGCAACGCGATGCGCAAGTTCGACTCGTACAGGTTGAAGACGTGGTTGACGTGGTCGTGATCGCCCAGGTTCTCGCCGTGGTCGGAGAGGACGAAGAGCAGCGTCTTCGCCGGATCCAACACACCGTCGAGTGCACGCACGATGTCGGCGACGACCGCGTCGCACGCGTGCAACTCGCCTTCGTAGAGGCTCGACATACGCGGCCAGTCCGCGTCCGCGAACGGCTGCGTGCGCCCGTAGTGACGGATCATCGCCCCGCTCGCGCCGCTGCTGCGCGGGAAGAACTCGTCGATCGATCGCCGCCACTCCGGCATCGAGACCGCGAACCGTTCCGCGTGTTTCCACGGCGGGACGTAGGGCATGTGCGGTTCGGTCAAGTTCACGAACACGAACGAGGGGCGCGCGGGATCTCGTTCCGATCCGATCCACTTCGAGATCGCGTTGACGGTCGCGTGCGTGCCCGGCGTCGATTCCGAGGACGCCTTCCAGCGATCCACGAACGTCTCGAAGCCGCGGTCGAGTCCCGTCGTCTTGGAGATCCACGGATTGTTGCTGAAACCCGCGGTTTGATAGCCGTTCTCGGCGAGGCTCTCGGCGAGCAGCGGGATCTCGGCCGGGAATTGCGTGCTGGCCTGAGCGGTTTGGTGAACTTCGGGTGATTCACCCGAAAAGAGCGACGCGTGTGCCGGCAGAGTCCAACACGACGTCGAATACGCACGGTCGTAACGGGTGGCGCTCAGCGCGAGCTCTTCCAGGAACGGTGTCGTCGGTCTGGGATGGCCGTAGACCGAGAGATAGTCCGGCCGCGCCGTGTCCATGACGATGACGACGACATTCAGCCGTTCCGCATCATTCCCACACGACGCGAGCAACGCGCTGCACGCGACGATCCAGGCTGTGGTCCGCATCGAGAGCGATGATAGCCGCGCGACGCCGAGGTACGCTCCGCCTTCCCGTGACGAAGCTCGGTCCGCACGAATGGCGCAACGCGGCGCTCGCACTCGCCGCGCTCTTCGTCGTGCTCGTCGCGCCGCTCTTCGCGAGGCGAGCGGTCATTC
>CAZKIY010000263.1:0-5797 GCA_964552875.1 uncultured Planctomycetaceae bacterium | reverse complement strand
GGCTGCGATCTCGCGATCCACGTGGATGGTCATACGTGGCTCGTCGCCGGCACGGCGATCGACGACCACGGTGATGCGCATGCGGCCGACGGATTCTGCAACGCTACGCGACAGGCACGGGTCACGGGACGATTCGAGGGCGATCTCTTCGTCGCCGACGAGTTCGAACTCCTGCCGTCGAAGCCCTGAGGCCCGTCTCGACCGCGCTCGTGCTCGCAGCGACGTCGACTTCGGGCTGACCGAAGGCGCATGCGCAGGAGACGCCCCCGATCCCACGATCGAGCGCCGCGAACCAGGTCGGACTCCGGACTTCGTCGAGCGCTGGAGCTCGACGGACAGAACCCGCCTACACTCGTTCGCGATGTTCCGAGCAGCCCTTCTCATCGTTCTCCTCCCGACCGCCCAAGGCCCCGAGGACGAGGCCCGCGCCGCGCTCGAGAAGGCCGAGGACGCATCGCGTGCCGGCAAGTTCTCCGAAGCGAAGGCCGCGTACGAGCGCCTCGCGAAGAAGCTGCCCGGGACCGAAGCGGGCAAGATCGCGCTGCGACGCGCGACGCCGTCGGCGTATCTCGGTTGGGACTGGATCATCGAGCACGGGCCGTCTTCGAATCGTGTCGACGTCGTCCTGATGGGCGATGGGTACGAACTCGATCACATGAAGGCCTTCACGAAGCTCGCGGCGGACATCCCGCCCCTCTTCGAGCGCCAGACGACGTTTCGCGAGTACTGGAACTACTTGAACTTCCTGCGCTGCGACCTGCTCAGTGGCGACAGCGGCGTCGACGGTTTCGGTCGCGAGTACGACACCGCGCTCAACGCCAGCACGGGCGAGACCTACGCCGGTCACGTCGTCATCGATCGTGCACGCGTTCAGGCCATGTTCGCCGAGATGCCCGAGCACGATTCGCTCGCGATCTGCTTCGTGAAGAACGGGGTGCTCGGCACGGGTGGCGGCGGCATCGCGACGATCGGCGGACGCGAGGCGACGACGACCGTGCACGAATGGGGCCACGCGTTCGGAGCGCTCGGCGACGAGTACGACACGGCGCAATCGGCGCATCAAGGCGCGCCCGGACGCGCGGCGAACGTCTCCGACACCGAGGATCCCGAGAAGGTGCCGTGGGCGCATTGGTTGCGCGCGAAACATCCGGGAGTCGGCATCTACGAAGGTGCCGCCGCGCGACCGAAAGGCGCGTGGCGGCCGACGTCGACCGGATGCACGATGGCCAATAGCGAACGGTTCTGCGTCGTGTGCCAAGAAGCGCTCGTCCTGCGCATCTACATGTACGTCGATCCGATCGACACGTGCACGCCCCCGCCGACCCCGATTCGATCCAAAGATCCGCTCGTCCTCGGCGAGGCCGGTCTCACGTTCGACGTGAACGTGATGCGACCGGCGAGTCACGCGCTCGAAGTCACGTGGTGGGTGTTGCCCGAGGCGCGGTTCCCCTCGACGGGTAGCGGCTCCACGCCGGGAGCACGGGCGAGCACGTCGAAGGATCGCCGACGACGCGGCGCGCTCGTGCCCATCACAGACGTTCCGTTCCGCCCCGTACGCGGCGACAACGACGGGAAACACAGCCTCGAACTCAAAGGCTCGGATCTCGACCCAGGCAGGTATCTCGTCGTGTGCCGCGCGAAGGACACGACGAAGTTGCGCGGCGAGAAGTGGCCCTGGGTCCTCGCGGATCCGGACGGTTTGCTCGAGTCCGAGCGCGCCTGGTGGATCGTGGTGAAGTGACCGTTCGTCAGGCCGCCGTGCCGTGCGCGATCCGCACTGTCGAAGGCAGCAGCACGCGCCCGTCCGCTTCCCGTCGCTTCGCGAGCGCGCGTTCGAGTTCCGCCAGGACCAGCGCGCGCTCGGCCTCGGTCCGACCTTCCAACGCGCGTCGCACGGCCCCGGATCCTTCCAGGTAGAAGCGCACACCCTCGTCGACCGAAGCGAAGCTCGGCTCGACCCGCACCACGCTCTCCACGACGTCCGTGAATCCGCCGGCGCGCAACACGTCTTCGAGCGCACCCGGCTTTCCGAGTCTCACGGGTCCCGGTGCTTCGGGATGCGGAGCGTCGACGTGCAGGACACGCTGCAACACATTCGGCGCGATCGTGCAGTACGGGACCTCCGTCGCCTCGCCCCACACGCACGCGGCGAAGCGCGCGCCCGGACGCAACACGGCATGCACGGCGCGCGCTACCGCGGCGGGATCCGGCGTGAGCATGATCGCGAAGCGCGAGACGGCGGCATCGAACGAGCCGAGGCCCGAGAGGTCGGAGGCGTCGCGAGCGAAGAACTCCACGTTGCGGATTCGTGCGTCCGTCGCGCGACGTCGCGCGATCGTGACCATGGGCTCGGCGAGGTCGATGCCGACGACGCGACCCGACTGGGCGACGAGGCGTGCGATCGTCAGTGACGGTTCGCCGTTGCCGCAGCCGACATCGAGGACGCGCTCACCCGCATCGACGTGTGCCAGGTGCGCCAGCTCGATTCCGAGCGGACCCGCGAAGGCCTCGAACACGTGAAAACAACGGTCCCAACCGGGCGCCGCGGCGCTCCACGCGTCGCATTGCGCACGCAGGCTTTCGGCGGGATCCGGCCGGGACGCGGACTCGGTCACGGAGAGAGCCGCGCGCGCACGTTTTCGACTCGTCCGGCACCGATTGCGACATCGACCGCGCGGCCAGTGACGGTCAACGACCCGATCTCCTGGCCGAGGGCATCGACTCGTACTGCGCCGAAGGGCTCGCGCGCGAAGGAGATCTCGGCGTGCCCGGCCTCGGCGCGCGTCTCGAGCACGCGCAGATGAATCGTGCCGTCGGGCCCCGCTTCGATCGCCAGCGGAACGAGGCCGCTCGCCGGGCCCACCGTCCGACGACCGTCGCGTTCGATCCGTGCGACACGCACGATCGGTTCGCGCGTCACGAGTCCGCTCGAAGGCGCCTCGAAGGCGACGCGCACGGGTTGCAGTGCGTGTTCCGAGAGCATCGCGTCCAGGCCGACCGGGCGCCAACCACCCGCGCGAACGAGGATGCGGAACGAACTCGTGCGCAGCGTTTTCGCGCCTGTTTCGCCGAGCACGACGCCGAACGCGCGGCCTTGCCAGCGAAACGCCGTCGCGCCTTCGCCGATCAGTGCGAACGTCGCGATCCCGTCCGTGGCCGCGGCCCAGCCGTCGAGCGCGCGCGCACTGGGTGACGGTGCGATCAAACTATTGCCGAGAGGAATCGAGATCAGCGCGTTCGCTGCCGCGTGCGCCATGGGGAACGCGTGCACGACGTCCCCGAAGGCATCGAGGAGATCCACGCGCGAGCGGATCTCGAGCCCGCTCGGTCCGGCCGTCACACGAATCTCCGTCTCGACGCGAGCGCGCGCGGACTTGCGCAAGACGCGCACGATGGCACGCAACGGACCCCGCTCGACGAACTCGATCTTCTCGAGTAAGTCGATCGGTTCCGGCGTGGAATCCGCGGCGATCCAACTCAGGGAATCGCCGTCCCCGGCGAGGAGCGGCACTTCGTTGCCGGCGACGAGCGCGGAGATCCGCGAGATGCGCCCGGTCGTCGGGTCGATCGCGACGACGAGGTCATCGGTGCGCACGGTCCAGCCGTCGAGCCGCACGCGCGCGGGGGCTTTCGTCTCGGCGAGCGGATCACGACGCACGCGCACGGCGGCCGGCAAGCAGCCGCGCCCGGCGTATTCGACGAGTATTCCGCCGCTCGCCGTGCGCTGCATCGGCAAATCACCATCCGGGCCGGCGCAGCGCAATTCGCTGCTCGCGAGTTCGAATTGGCTCACCCGCGGCCAAGGCAGAGGATCCAGGATCGCGAGCGCAACGCCCTCGCCCGGAGGAGGCACGGCGGCACCCAAACGCGCAAGTCGCTCGGCCGCCGCGGCTTTCACTCGCTCCGCGATTCCGCGCGCGATTCGGCTCGTCTCCGAGGCCTCCAACCGAACCGAAGCGGTGAGTTCACGCCACGCACGCGCCGTTTCCGCGCCGGGGTCCGGCCCGCCGTCGAGGACCGCGAGTGCTTCGACGACCGACGCTCGCGCGAGCTCGCGCTCGGCGAGCCGAACCGCGGAGCGCGCGTCGAGTTCGGCGCGCACATCGGCGACTTCGAGCGCGTTCGGGATCCCGATCTCGAGCACTTGCGAGCGCGCTCGCCCGGCCTGCACGACGTCCAGGATGGAGGTCCACGCCAGGTCGGGCGCCATGTCCGACGCATCGAGATCGGCCACGATCGCCAACGTTTCGCGCGCCACCGTCGACGAAACGTCGCAGAGAATCGGGATCGGTGGGCGCCCAGCCGGACTCGTCGCCGCCGTCGTCCACGCGCGCCAGACCGCCGCATCGAAACGAAGCGGCCCTTCGCTGCGGAAGGAGGGGGCGAACCCCAAGACTTCCACGCCTCTCGACGCGAAGGGTACGACCGGCGTGGCAAGCGGCTTGCGCAACCCGTCGAGCAGTGCCACGCGGATCCCCACGGACGCCAGGATCTGGGGCAGATTTTGGACGCGCGCGAGGTCGGCATCGATCCGCGCGATCGGGCTCAACGCCCCCGTGAGGCTCTGGAGTTCGAGCTGGTCGTCCGCGATCACTCGGATCAAGGCGTCCGCGCCGAGACGCCCCGACACGATGCGGTCGAGGCTGACGCCGAAGGCGAGCCACGCGCCCGACTTCATCCGCTCGCGCAGACGCTCGAACGCGGCGGGGTTGCGCAGCGCGAGTTCCGCGATCGCGCGCACGTCACCGCCGACGACGGGCAAGTCCGGCGGCAGCACACCGTCGGCGAGCGATTCCGCCAAGTCGTCGGAGGCGCGTGGCAACGTCGCGATGAGATCGATGCGCGCCGACTTGCGCCCGCGCGCAGCTTCGGACTGCAGAGCCAAGCGCTGGGTGATGGCGGCGCGGAACGCGACCGTGTCGAGCGCGAGCAGCGCGTCGAAGAGCGCTCGATCGGCTTCTTCTTCGCCTTCGACGCCACCGAAGCTCGCTCCCGCGCGCCGATTCGCGAGGTAGCGCTGTAGATCGGCGCGATCGCCGTCCTCGAGGCCCGGTCTCGAGGGCAGCGCCGCGTGCGCGAGCCACTTTGCGCGGAACCGCGGATCCGACGCGCCGTCGCGACGCCACGCCACCGAGACGGCGAGGATGTGCAAGCGCGGATCGTCGGGCAATTGGAACGAGGCGAGGCTCGCTGTCGAAGCGACGCGTAGCTCGAGCAACGCGAACTCGCGCGCGGGGTGACCGTCACCCGCTGCGGGCGCGTAGCCAGCGGGCCCGCGCGCCGGGACTCGCAGCGGGACTTCGACGCGCTCGCGATCCACTCCGATGAAGTCGATACCCGTGCTGATCTCCTCCGGAGAGGTGTTCGCGATGGCGAGCCAGACTTCGTAGAAGCGCCCACCGTCCAACGGATCGAGACCGATGCGCTGTCCGCGTGCAGGAAAAGAAGCGTCGTCGCCGTCGGTAGCGAATCGGAGCGGAATGCATGGTCCCGTCCATACGAGTCCGCGCGGAAGGCTGTTGAAAACCACGGGATTCGGCTCGCGATCGAGCGCGCGCAACGCCGTGAGATCCAGCGCTGCCCACGGATCGCTCACGTCGGCGCGCGTGCGCACGTGGTCCTCGGCCAACTCGTCGCCGAGATCCACGACGGTTATTCCGGCGGAGCCCGTGATCCCCGGGATGCGCTGCACGCCGCCGGAGAACTCGTCGCGGAACACGTCGAGAGTCGAGCCGTCCGCGCGCTCGATCCGGATGTCATCGAGTTCGTAGGCGACCTGAACGCCGCGCACGCGACG
>CAZKIY010000262.1:2186-5798 GCA_964552875.1 uncultured Planctomycetaceae bacterium | reverse complement strand
CGCCGAGGACGAAGGTCACGCAGAGCCGCGCGCGCGGCGGTCGCGGCGCGTCCACGAGATTCAGTTCTTCCGCGCGCTCTTCGTCGGCACGTTCTTCGTCGACGAATTCTTGGCGGGGGCG
This sequence comes from uncultured Planctomycetaceae bacterium, assembly GCA_964552875.1. Lineage (GTDB taxonomy): Bacteria > Planctomycetota > UBA1135 > UBA1135 > JAEUHZ01. The sequence continues at coordinate 5,677 of CAZKIY010000262.1, read as the reverse complement.
GTGGCCGTGTCGGCCGGATCCGGCGGCAATCGCCACGCGAGATCCGCGACGTCCCAACGCACGTCGAGCAGTGACCAATCGCGCGCGCCGTTCGCCGGATCGAGCAGCGCGAGCGCACGGCGCACCTGCTCCCACTTCTTCTCCGGGGGCAATTCTCCCGGCATTCCCGCACCCGGTGCTCGACCGAAGTGGATCGTGCGTCGACCTTCGAAGTGGATGCGCACTCCCGGCTCTTCCACCGACGTCGCACGCGCACGCGTCGCATCGATCAACGGAGGGCCCGTGAGGGCGAAGTCGTCGGGCTCGAGCCCGCTGCGCATCGAAATCGCCACCGCGAGCCCATCGACGTCGCCGGGCGCCGTGAGCCGCGTGCCCGGCTCCACGTGTTCGAAGCGATCGTCGTTCGGACCGATCACGGGCAGGAATCGCGAGGTGACGAGCGGCGGCGTCGGCCAGCGCCCGGGCAAGAGCACGCCGTCGTCGGACACGACCAAGTATTCGGTGCCCACGAGAACGGTCGCCGCCGGTTCGCGCAGACGCAGCGGGATTTCGATGCCGTCGGGCCAGACGACGCGCGGTTCGAGGACCTGGGCCACGAAGGGCAAGCGCGCGATCTCGCGTGCGACGGAGCGCACCGCCTCGGCATCGCGCGAATCGACCGATCGCAGACGCGCGAGATGGAGCGCGAGATAGTCCTGCCAGCGCGGATCGCGGAATCCGACGGGGAAGTCGAGGCGCGATCGACGCACGTCCACCGTCGCGAATCCGGCCGCGTTCACGCCGTTCTGCAGGCTCGAACACAGCCAAGCTGCACTCGCCGCGAGGATGCCGAGCGGTATCCACGTCGGCACGCGGCCGACCCGAGCGGCTGTCGCGCCGTCACTCGGGAGCCGTCGTGTCGCGGAGGAAGACCGCGGCCGTTCCACGTGCTAGTTCCGGGCCGGAATCAGCGCCGGTTCCAGCGTGGCGGGCTGCGTCGCCGCGCCGCCGTGACGCTTCGAGATCTCTTCGATGAAGAGGTCGATCGTCGTCTGGATCTCGATGACTTCGTCGCGCGAGAGTTGGATCGTCTTGGCCGTCGCTTGCGCGTGGAGTTCGTGCCCGAGGAGGCGCGAGACGATTTTCAGGCTCGCCAATTGGCGAACGGTCGGGTTCTGGGACTTGGACGGGCTCTGGAGGTCCATCGGCGGCTCGCGGCAGTGTCGACGATGCAAATCGTCGACGAGGTTCTGTGGGCAGAGTCGTCCCCGGATCGACGCGCGCTTCCGTCGGCCCCACCCGAAAGCTTAGATACCGATGCGGAGGAGTCGTCTCAAGCGCGAGGTTTCGCGTCGAGCGTGCTGACCCGCGAACCACACGATGAGCCGACGATCGCGCGAACGCGCTGAGGGGACACCCGCCGAGCCGGAAAGCACCGGAGACGAGAGCGGGCGACGCGAACCCAAGCCGAATTCCAGGGTGAAGCCAGTGCGCAACGCGCGGCCTCCGGCCCGAGGGGCTCCGACTCACGACGATGAGCGATCCCTCACCGAGAGCGTCGCGGATTCCGAGCGAGCGCCATCCGAGGGGGATTCGAGCTACCGCGAATCGAGCGGCATCGTGTGGAAGGGCAAGACGCTCTCGCCGTTCCAAGTGCGCGCCGTCGAAGCGATCCGCGCCGGACACGACGTGCTCGTCGCGGCACCGACGGGCGCGGGCAAGACGCTCGTCGCCGAGTTCGCGATCGAAGACGCGGTGAAACGCGGTCGACGGACGATCTACACGGCGCCGATCAAGGCGCTGTCGAACCAGAAGTACCGCGACTTCCGCGCCGAAGGCATCGACGTCGGGCTCATGACGGGCGACGTGACGATCCATCCGGGCGCGCAAGTGCTCGTGATGACGACGGAGATCCTGCGCAACTCGATCTTCGAGAACCCAGCAGCGCTCGAGCCGGTCGAGTACGTCGTGTTCGACGAAGTCCACTACATGGACGACGTCGAGCGCGGATCCGTGTGGGAGGAGTCGCTCATCTTCGCGCCGAAGGACGTGCGCTTCGTGTGCCTCTCCGCGACGATCCCGAACGCCGAGGAACTCGGCGCCTGGCTCTCCGAGATCCGCGGCCGCGCGACGGTCGTGATCGAGTCGACGAAGCGGCCCGTTCCGCTCGATCACCGTTTCTGGACCGCGCGATCGGGTCCGTTCGAGGCTTCGGAGCTCGACCACGTGCGCAAGCGTGAAGTCGAAGCCGGCGGTCGGAGCGGCAAGGATTCGAGGAAGTCTCGACACCACGACGGCCGCAGTTCGCGCGGGCCGCAGTGGAACGACGCGCCGAACGCCGTGCCGCTGTTCGACGAGCTGCAAGCCCGCGATCTACTGCCCGTCCTCGTCTTTTCGTTCAGCCGCAAGGACTGCGAGCGATTGGCGCGCAACAATGAAGGCCGTGAACTGCTCACGCCGAGCGAGCGCGAAGCCATGCGCGCACTGCAAACCGATCTGCTGCGCTCGTTCTCGCTCGACCCGGGATTCCTCCAGGGCGAGATCATGTCGATGGCGCGGCGCGGCATCGGCTATCACCACGCCGGCATGCTGCCCGTGCACAAGGAAATCGTCGAACGCATGTTCACGTCGAGCCTCGTGAAGATGCTCTTCACGACGGAGACGTTCGCGCTCGGGATCAACATGCCGGCGCGCACCGTGGTCTTCAACGCGCTGCGCAAGTTCGACGGCGTCGGCTTCGACTACCTCTCGACCCGCGATTACATGCAGATGGCGGGTCGTGCGGGACGTCAGGGCCTCGACAAGGAAGGTCTCGTTTTCTCGCTGCTTTCCCAGCGCGACTTGGTCGAAGCGCCGATCAAGCGCCTGATGTCCGGTCGCGCGGAACCGGTCGAAAGCCGCTTCAAGCTGTCGTTCAGCTCGATCCTGCACCTCGTCGAGCGTCTCGGTCGCGATCGCGTGCCCGAAGCGTGGGAGAAGTCGTTCAACCAGTTCCAACACCGCGACGGCACCGAGAAGCAGCGCGACAAGAACAAGAAGGACCAACGGCGCGTGCTCGACGGGCACCTCACGTTCCTCGACGAGCTCGGGTACTTGGACGGCAGCACCCTGACACCGCGTGGACACGTCGCGAAGCTGATCAACGGCTTCGAGGTGCAGCTCACGGAGTTGCTCTTCCGCGGAACGCTCGAGAACCTGGGCGTCGAAGCACTCGCGGTCGTCTTCGTGGGCCTCGTCTACGAAGAGAGACGCCGCGCGGAAGCTGGCTACATCCCGGCGAAACTGCAAGGCACGGTGCGCACGCGCGTCCAGAAGGAAGTCCAGTCGCTCTACGCCGCCGCGGCCGTGCACGGACTGCAATCGGCCGTGAAATTGCCCGATTGGGGCCTCACCGCCGCGACGATCGCATGGATCGACGGATCTCCGTTCGAGGCGCTCGAGGACCTGACCGAAGCGACCGCCGGCGACGTCGTGCGCAACTTCCGCATGGCGAACCAGCTCATGCGGCAAGT
>CAZKIY010000262.1:0-2086 GCA_964552875.1 uncultured Planctomycetaceae bacterium | reverse complement strand
CTCGTCGATCTCGCCCAGCGGTCGCGCTTCGTCGCGTGGGTCGAGCCGGGCAGCAAGCAGATCTCGCGGCGACTCATCGAAGCGCGCGAGAAATTGCGCGGTGGACTCACGGTGCTCGCGCCGTGCACCCATGTCGAAGTGTGCGGCCTGGCCAGCGTGGATCGCAGCCGCGACTGGTGTCACCACCTCGCTGCGCCGCCGCCCGAAGCGTTCACGACGCGCCTCTGGAACCAGGTCGCGCGCGAGCTGCACATCGACTTGCGCAGCCTCCCCTATTCGTTCCTCGTGCTCGGTCGCGGGCCGAACCGCATCGAGGCGCCCGACGCGGCACGAGTGCTCGGACGCCCGCGCGTCGAGAAGGGTCGCGCGCTGCTCGATGTGTGCCGCGTGGAGGGCGTGTCGGTGTTGCGCTTCCTCGAGCGCATGGACAAGGAAGCGTTCCGCTCGTTCAGCACGTGGCCCGGGAGGCCGCGTCTGCACCGCGTGCGCGAGACCGAAGCGCGCATCGAATCGTTCGAACCGCTCCAAGCACCGCCGCCGTGGACCGCGGACGCGCGCTGAACCACTCCTCGATGTGCTGCGGGGCCGTTTCGAGCGCGGCGCGACGCCTGGGGCGTGCAGGTCGACGAGTCCGCGCTCGCGACTCGCTCCGGCGAGGTCGATTCCGAGCGCGAAGTCGGTTCGTTTTCCTCCCGAGTCCAGATCGAAAACGAACGGGTTCTAGCGCTGCCGCACGACCCCCGGATTCGGGCGGCCGGTGTACGATTGCGCGCGTTCACCCCCGAATTCGTCCCCCCCGGCTCGCAACGTGAATCCGAACCCGATCTGCTCCGCCTTCTTCGCGCTGGTCGGTCTCGCCGCCGTTCCCGCGAGCGCGCAGTGCCCGATCGCGCGCGCGAACACCGACGTCGCGAGCCTCGAAGCCGATCTGGGTTCGGGTCTCTCGATCACGGCGCTGAATCGCACGTACCTCTCGGCCAACGGGCGTTTCGTGGCCTTCTGGAGTTCGGCGACGAACCTCGTCCCGAACGACACCAACGCGAAGCAAGACGTCTTCGTCAAGGATCTCGTCACCGGCGCGATCGAGCGCGTGAGCGTCGACTCGACCGGGCTCGAGGCCAACGGCGACTCGACCGATCCTTCGATCAGCGCCGATGGACGGATCGTCGCGTTCCAGAGCGCCGCCACGAACCTCGCCGCGCTGGACACGAACCTGCGTCTCGACATCTTCGTGCGCGACCGCGTGCTGGGCACGACGACGCGCGTCTCGACCGACTCGGCCGGCCTCGAAGGCAATCACGACGCCACGCGTGCCGACGTAGCACCGAACGGGCAAGTCGTCGCCTTCCAGAGCCGGGCCTCGAACCTCGTCCCGAACGACACGAACAACAAGAGCGATGCGTTCGTGAGGGTAATCGCGTCCGGCGTGCTCGAGTGCGTGTCGCTCGATGCGAACGGCGTCCCGGGCGACGACACCAGCGGCTCCCCCGCCCTCTCCGCCGATGGTCGCCTCGTCGCGTTCCACTCGCTCGCCGGCAATCTCCTCCCGGGCGACGTCAACGATCAGTTCGACGTGTTCCTGCGCGACCGACAGACGAACTCGATCGAGCGCTTGTCGGTCACACCGCTCCTCGAGGAGGCCGACTACTTCTCGCAAACGCCGTCGATTTCGGCCGACGGACGCTTCGTCGCTTTCAGCAGCACGGCCACGAACCTCGTCGCGAACGACACGAACAATGTTTTCGACGTCTTCGTGCGCGACACGGCGCTCGACGTGACGAAGCGCGTGAGCGTCGACAGCCAGGGCTATCAGGGCAACTCGACGTCGCAGGCGAGCTCGATCTCCGCGGAGGGGCGCTTCGTCGTGTTCCAGAGTTCGGCCTCGAACCTCGTCACGGGCGATACGAACGGTGGGCCGTTCAACCTGGAGTTCGACGTGTTCGTGCACGACGCGCTGTTGCGCACCACCACGCGCTTGTCCGTGGACGATTCGGGAGTGCAAGCGAGTTCGGGCTCGTCCTTCCACCCGTGCATCGCCGCGAATGCCGGACGCGTGGCGTACTACAGCGACGCCACGAACATCGTC
>CAZKIY010000261.1:4566-5819 GCA_964552875.1 uncultured Planctomycetaceae bacterium | reverse complement strand
CCGATCGCGAACTACGCGGCGGGGCAGATCGTGCGGCCGCGGACGGGCGCCGAGTTCCTGGTCGAGTTCGCGCTGTCGCTCGCGTTCCTCGCCGTCTGCGTTCGCGTATTCGGACGCGTCGAAGACTGGGCTGCGCGGCGCAAGCCGAAGCCCGTGGCGGTCGATGCCGCGACGGCGGCCGTCGGCCACGCTCGCGCGAGCGGATGATCGGGATCCGACCCCATCGGGTCGCTCACGGCTCGGCGAGTCTCTTTCGAGGAGTCGCGCTGATCGCTGCGCGCGGGTGCACGATGCTGCGCGACGATCAGACGAACTTCGTGTGCCCGGGTCGCGGCACCGGCGTCGTCTCGACGGCTCCGAGCGCGTAGTTCGTCGGCCCGAGCCGCTCGGTCGAGTTCAGCGCCTGCTCCCACGTGATCATCTGACCCGTGTACGCGGCCATGCGACCCATGATCGACATGAGCGTGCTGTTCACGGCCCAGTCCGCGTCATCACGCAGTTTTCCGCTGCGAATCCCAGCGAAGAAGTCCTTGTGCTCCTCGACGTACATGTTCGTCGTCGGGCCCTCGTAGACCCACGGAGTCTCGCCCTCGATCGCGTGGTGCGGACCCCAGCCGTTGATGAACGCGACGCCCTTCTCGCCGTACACGTAGTCGGTGTTGTCGGTGGGGCAATTCTCCCACTGGCGAGCTTGGAGGAGCGCGCGCCGACCGTCCTCCCACTCGTACGTCACGCCGAAGTGGTCGTAGATGTTGCCGGGGTGCTTGTCCGAGCGTTGCGCGCGACCACCGACGGCCCAGCACAGAGCGGGCGGTTCGTTGTTCATCGCCCAATTGATCTTGTCGACCGAGTGACAAGCCTGCTCGACGATGTGGTCGCCGCCGAGCCACAGGTAGTGGAACCAGTTGCGGACCTGGAACTCCATGTCCGTCATCTCAGGCTTCCGGTCGACGAACGCGTTCGGGCTGCCGTTGTAGGTCGCGTACACGGTGCGGATCTTCCCGATGCCGCCTGCGTGGATGCGCTGGTAGACGGCGCGTTCGGGCAAGCTCGAGCGCCAGCAGAAGCCCGACGTGAACGAGAGCTTCTTCTCGCGCGCCTTCTTCGCCGACGCGATGACGGAGCGCACACCGGGCGCGTCGACGGCCATCGGTTTTTCGGCGAAGACGTGCACGTTCGCGTTCACGGCCAACTCGATCTGCGCGGGACGGAACACGGGCGGCGTCGCGAGCAAGACTGCGTCGAGCTTCGCG
>CAZKIY010000261.1:0-4466 GCA_964552875.1 uncultured Planctomycetaceae bacterium | reverse complement strand
GCAGAAGCGGCAGTCGCAGCCGTGGTCGCGACGAAGGCGCGGCGATCGAAGGGTGAGGGGGCCATTCGCGCAGGATACGGACCGCGCCGACTTCCGGGCGCGCCGCATGCGCCCGAACCCCGTTTCCTTGCAATGAGCAGATCTCGGCGCCAAGTCCACCCAGCCGCACGCGTGACTGGGACGGCGCGAGAGAGATCGATCCGACCTCTCTCGCACGCGATCGGTTCAGAGTGCCGCCATGCCGCCGTCGATCGTCAGCGATGTGCCATGGACGTAGCCGGCCTCGTCCGAAGCGAGGAACAGGACGGCACGCGCCACGTCCTCCGGAGCGCCGAATCGCTTCAGCGGAACGCCGGCGAGGATGTGACCGGCCATCTCCTGAGTCGTCTCGGCCGGAAGGCCCATGCGACCGAAAATCGGCGTTTCGATCGGCCCGGGATGCACGACGTTGAGGCGAATGCCCTTCGGCGCGAGCTCCAGCGCGAGCGAGCGCGCGAGTGAACCGACCGCGGCCTTCGTGGCGGCGTAGACCGCTGAGTTCGGCATCCCGACGTTCACGACCGACGAGGCGTTGATGACGATCGCCGAACCGGGCTTCATGAGCGGTAGCGCTTTCTGGATGGTGAAGAAGGCGCCCTTCACGTTGATGGCGAACTGACGGTCGAAGAAAGCCTCGTCACTGGCCTCGATGGGAGCGAAGTGGGCAATGCCCGCGTTGACGAAGAGCACGTCGATGCGACCCGCCTCCTTCGCGACCTGCGCGATCGCGCGATCGATGTCGGCGAGCTTCGCCACATCGGCCTGGATGGCGATCGCGTTCGTGCCGAGCGAGGCTTTTGCCTGCTTCAGCGTCTCGGGGTCGCGGCCTGCAATCGCGACGCGGGCGCCTTCCCTGGCGAAAGCCTGCGCAGTCGCGAGGCCGATGCCGCTGTTGCCGCCGGTGACGAGTGCGACCTTGTCCTGGAAACGAGTCGTGTTCATGGGAGTGTCTTGTGCGTAACCGTCGTGGTTACAGATAAAGAGATGGTGAAGGGTGGAAACGGAAGGGGTGTGTCAGCGGGACGCGGATGCGGCCCGACGGAGCAGATCCGCGATGGTCGTTTCGTGCAGGCGCTCGAGCATGGAAGCCTCGGCCCTGGCGAAGACGCCGCCCAGGATCTCCTTGATCGCGCAGCTCACGAAGCAGACGCGGTTTTCCGGGTTCTCGTGGACACCCAGCACACCGTCGGGTTCGACTGCGCGGAAAACCTGATCCAGCGCGATCTTCCGCGGATCGCGCGCCAAGGTGTATCCGCCGTTGCGGCCTCCACGGCCTTCGACGATTCCAGCTTGGGCAAGCATCCCGAGGATGCGGCGAACGACGACCGGGTTCGTGTTCACGCTGCCCGCGATGGTCTCCGACGTCCCCGATTCCCCAGCCCGGTGGGCGAGGGCGACGAGGACGTGGCAGGCCACGGCGAATCGCGTGCTGGTCGTCATTCCGTAACCGTGCTAGCTACGGAATCCAGGGCGCGCAAGGTCTCGCTCCGAGAAATCGTCGGCCGCGCGTCACGGATCGCAGACCACGCGGAACCCGGCGAACGGCCCGTCGGCGAGCCACCACACGCTCTTCGGGATCTGCGGGTCGGTCGCGTTGAAGGCCGGGTCGTCGGGGACGCGCGCATCCACGCCGACGGAGGCCGCCGATTCCTTGAACGAGCCTCCGCGCAGCACGCCTTTTCCATCAGGGCCGACCGTCCACTCGGCAGCATTGCCCTGGACATCGTGGAGTCCGTAACCGTTCGCGGCTTTCTTGCCCACGGGGCGTGTGGTCGCCCGCCCGCGCAGTTTCGAATTCGCCTGGTACCACGCGGCTGCGTCTAGCGCCGCCGGATCCGGGTTCTGCGCGGCGGTCGAGTTCACGAGACCACCGCGCGCCGCGTGCTGCCACTCGGCTTCGGTGGGCAGCCGAAATCGCTGCCCCGTACGCGCCGAGAGCCAGCGGCAGAACTCGCTCGCTCCGCGGAACGACACGGAGATCACGGGGTACCCTGCGTGCCCGAAGCCGCGGTCCATCGTGATGTAGGGCTTGCTCGGTCGCGCGAAGGCGTCGGGTGGATCCTTCTCCGTCTCGGCGCGGTCCATCGCGAAGACGAAGGCGTCGTACATGTCCCACGTGATCTCGGTCGTCGATGCGAGGAACGGCGAGAGCGCCACGCGCGATCCGTCCGGATGCGATTCCGCTGCGGCCGGGATCGGGACGAGCACGAGCTGCGACGTCGTGCCCGGCACGAGGAGCTCGAAGAGCTCGAGGTGCTGCTTCGACGTACCCGCTCCGGTTCCGTCGCTCGGCGGGAACGTGACGCTCGGCGTGAGCGAGGGGACTTGGGCACCCTGCCTCGGCTCCCGCGTTGGCCTCGTGACCGACGTATTCTCAGCAACGATCGCGGGCGCATTCACCGCCTGCGCCGGCTCGCCGCGTCCGGCCGGAGCCTCGATCGGCCGCGCATCCGCGCGCTCCGCCGCTCGCGGCGTTTCGCAACCCGCGAGCACGGCCGGAATCGCGAGGAGGATCGCCGCTCTGGCGTGCTTCGTCGTGTGCCTCATCGGTTGCGCATCGCCGCGTGTCGCGCAGCAGAAGTTCGAGTACTCGCGCCTCGCCATGGGCGTCGAGGCGCGCATCGTACTGTTCGCTGTCGACGAGGACCTCGCCCTCGACGCCGCGCGAGCCGCGTTCGACGAGATCGAGCGACTGGAAAGCCTGTTCAGCGATTGGCGGCCCGCCAGCGAACTGTCGCGGCTGTCGGATCGCGCGGGCACGGGGCCCGTCGTCGTCTCCGAGGACCTCTACTCGATCCTCGCGCGCGCGCAGGCGATCTCCGCCGCGACGGATGGCGCGTTCGACGTCACGGTCGGACCGTTCGTCGCGCTGTGGCGCGAATCCCGGCGAACGCCCGCGTTGCCCGACGCCGCACGACTCGCGCACGCGCAGTCGCTCGTCGGTTGGCGCATGCTCGAACTCGACGCCTCGCGGCGCACCGTCGCGCTCGCGCAGCCCGGCATGCGGCTCGACCTCGGCGGCATCGGCAAGGGCTACGCGTGTCAGGGCGCGCTCGACGTGCTCACGGGGCTCGGCTGCGAGCGCGCCCTCGTCCAGGTGGGCGGCGACGTCGCGTGCGGCTCGCCGCCCCCCGGGCGCGACGGCTGGGAGATCGACGTCGGAGGCGAGACCCACCTCGTGCACGATCGCGCGGTCGCGACGTCGGGCGACACGGAGCAGCACGTCGACATCGACGGTGTGCGCTACAGCCACGTCGTCGATCCGCGAACGGGCCTCGGTCTGACGGCGCGCTCCGTCCTCACGATCAGCGCGCCTGACGGTGCCACGGCGGACGCACTGGCGACGGCGGGCTCCGTACTGACGCCAGAGCATCTCGAGCGCGTCTTGGGGCTCACGAATGCGCGGCGTCTCTCCCGGTGATCGCGGTGCTTGATGTCAGCGACTACCGATTTGAGATGAGTTAGTAGTTGGCTGAAGTCGACCTCGAGGAAGCTCCCGCAACGGAAAACTAGGTGCAGCGAGGCGCTACAGCGGGCGGTTGGGGACAGCCCCGAGGCCCTGCTCCGCCTACTGGAACGTGTCGGCGGTCCACTCGCGGCGCTCGTCGCGGGCGACATGGGCCGGCCGTTTCAAGTGAACGGCTAGCGGTACTCGTGAGCGCCCGCGGACGTCGTCAGCAAGATGTCGTCACAGCGTGCGCATCACGATCTCGGCGGCGCGTGCGTGGTCCGTGCTCGCGACCGCGAGCTCCAGGAACGAGCTTCAGGTTCCGGGTGGGCAGTCCTCTTTCGCACGGATGTGCGCCGTGATTCCGGCGTGTTCGAGTGCCGTGACGAAGCGCGTGAGATCGGCTCCCGAACCTTCCATGACGTACTGGAGGTCGTGGCGGTTTGGGGGGGACGAGGTCATGGGCGCAGCGGGGTTCAAGTAGGCCGAAGTTGGGGCGGAGTGTTACCCATGTGCCCGAACAAGAGTGTTGACCATGTCCCTGGTTGCACAGTGGGGCGGATGTGAGCGCGGACCGTCGACTCGAGGTCGACGGTCCGCGTGGGAGACTACGCCGCGTGGGATCCTGCTCGGCAGGGAGGAACCAATACCGTCGGTCCGGCGCGCAGGCGCGCCGAACTGGCGCGCCGAACTGGCTAGACCCGCGCCTTCGTGTCCTTGCGCGTCTGCTTCTTGCGATCCATCTCCGTGAGCATCCGCTTGCGCAGACGCAGCGTCTTCGGCGTCACTTCGAGCAGCTCGTCGTCCTCGAGGTACTCGAGCGCTTCTTCGAGCGACATCACGTGCGGCGGCGGCAGCTTGACGTTGTCGTCCTTGCCGGCCGAGCGGATGTTCGTGAGCTTCTTCTCGCGGCAGACGTTGACCCCGAGGTCGTTGTCCTTGTTGTTCTCGCCGATGATCATGCCCTCGTAGACGGGCA
>CAZKIY010000260.1:0-5839 GCA_964552875.1 uncultured Planctomycetaceae bacterium | reverse complement strand
CACCGCGTTGACCCCGCTGCACCGCGTTGACCCCGCTGCACCGCGTTGACCCCGCTGCACCGCGTTGACCCCGCCGCACCGCGTTGACCCCGCTGCGCGGCGCTGACGACGCTGCGAGGTGCTGACGAGGCTCCGAGGTGCTCACGACGCTGCGAGGTGCTGACGAAGTTGCGCCGCGCGGACGACAGTACGCCGTCCTGACGACGATGCGCAGTGCTGACGACCTATGCCGCGAGGACGACGACGCGCGAAGGTGTCGGTGCTCGAAGGTGTCGGTGCTCGAACGACAAAGGCCGTGATGACTTCGCGGGGCTCGCGCGTCGGGGAGCGACGTCACTAGGTTCTGAGCGGCCGGAGGGCCGAATTCTTGGCGATCCTTCAGACACCCGCAGCGCGCCAGCGATCCTCAGGATCCACGTCGCGGCCGGGTTCATCGTCGGCGGATCCCCCATCGTCGGGACCATCGACCCGCACGAAACGAGCCTCGGGCCCGGCACACCGTTCGAGGAAACCTTGTTGGGACTTCGAGAGCCGCACACGGACGCGGGCTTCTCCGGTGGCCTCGTCGTACTGCCTCTCGATCGGCGTGCACAGCGCGCGAATCTGAGCATCGAGTCGACCCGCGGAGGCCGGCATGAACACGTCCACGAGCGCCGAGTGAGCGTCCAGTCGCGCACAAATCCGGGCATCGAGTTCGGCGAGCCCGTCGCCGGCCACCGCGGAGGCGAGCAACGACGCGGGACCGGCCGCGCGCTGCAGCGCGTCCAGCGCGACCGGGTCCGTGACCAGATCGGCCTTGTTCAGGATCACGATCTCCTCGCGCGGCCCACGCAAGACGGTGCGCAAGACCTGCTCGACGGCTTCCATCTGCTCGATCGCGCGCGGATGCGAGGCATCGACGACGTGGAGCAAGAGGTCTGCGTGCAGCGCTTCCTCGAGAGTGGCGTGGAAAGAGGCCACCAAATGGTGCGGAAGTCTCGTCACGAATCCGACGGTGTCCGACAGGAGAACCGTACGTCCGTCGCGGAGTCGCCATTGCCGCGTCCGGGTGTCCAGAGTCGCGAACAGCATGTCCGCCGCGAGCTCGTCCGAACCTGTGAGGCGGTTCAAGATCGTGGATTTGCCGGCGTTCGTGTAGCCGACGAGGCCGATGGTGAACTGCTCGGCGCGCGTACGCACTTCGCGTTGCTTGCGCTCCTCGATGACGCGCAGCTCTTCGCGAAGGTCTTGGATTCGCCGGCGAATCAAGCGCTTGTCCGTCTCGAGTTGGGTCTCACCCGGACCACGTGCGCCGATCGCGCCTTCATTGCGCTCGAGGTGCGTCCACATCCGGCGCAAGCGCGGAGCGAGGTACTCGTTCTGCGCGAGCTCGACCTGGAGACGTGCCTGCCGCGTGCGCGCGCGCCGCGCGAAGATGTCGAGGATCAGTTCACTGCGATCGATGATGCGGATGCCGAATGCCTTCTCGAGATTGCGTCCCTGCGCCGGCGAGAGTTCGTTGTCGACGACGACCGCGTCGGGATGCAGTCGATCGATCTCCGCCTTGATCTCGATGACCTTGCCGCTGCCGAAGAGCGTGGCCGGACTCGGACGGTGCAACCGCTGCACGATGCCGTCGCCCACGACGAGGCCTTCCGCGGCCGAGACGAGGCCCTCGGCTTCGGACAGATCCTCGTCGTCGAACGGCGGCACGTCGGTGAAGCGGACCCCGCACACGAGCACGCGCTCTTCGGGAGTTCGCGTCGCTTTCGGTATGCGACTCATGCGACGGAGATCGGCGAACGCAGTGCCTCGCGGACGAGATCTGCCCGCGCGATGCGACCATTCTCGAACACGGGACGGATCACGGTGTGTGCGCGCCATTCCGCACGCGGCTCCGGCGTTTCGGGCCGGTAGTGCGTGCCGCGGCTCTCCTCGCGAGCGAGCGCGCCGAGGGTCGTGAGTCGGGCTACTGTCAGCATGTTGATGAGCTCCATAGCACGCGGCTCGTCGAGTTCGATCTCGGAGACCGCGCGGGTCCAGAAGCGGATCTTGTTCAGCGCGTCCTCGAGTCCGGCGCGTGTGCGCTCGACGCCGACTTGCCGCCACATGAGCGACTTGAGCGAGTAGAGCAAGTCCTGCAAGTTCACTTGCACACCCGCCGGAGGCTTCGATGCCGGCCCGCGAGGTGAATCGATGATCGTCCGCACGTCGACCTCGCGCGCCTCGCCGGCGGCTGCCCGACCTGCGCGCTCGCCGAGGACGATGCCCTCGAGCAGCGAGTTCGACCCCATGCGATTCGCGCCATGAAGGCCCGAACTGGCGCATTCACCCACGGCCCAGAGTCCGGGCACCGACGTCCGACCGTCGAGGTCCGCCTGGAGACCGCCGACCATGTAGTGGGCGCCCGGGCGCACGGGAACGGGCTCGCGCGCGATATCGATGCCGAAGAAGCGGCAGATGCGGCTGATCCCCGGGAACAGGGCGTGCGGATCGCCGTGAACGCGCGACAGGTCGAGGTACACGCTGGTGTCGTTCGTCGCGACCATGCGTGCGGAAACGGCGCGGCTCACCACGTCGCGCGGCGCGAGCTCGGCCGCCGGGTGGTATTCCGGCATGAACCGCGCGCCGTGGCGATCGACGAGGATTCCGCCATGGCCGCGGACGATCTCGCTGATGAGCACGCGTGCGGCTCCAGCGATGTAGAGGCAGGTGGGGTGGAACTGCACGAACTCCAAATCGCGCACCGCCGCACCCGCGCGGAATCCGATGGCGACACCGTCGCCCGTGGCGATCGCGGGGTTCGTCGTTTCGCGGTAGATCTGCCCTCCGCCGCCCGTCGCGAGGACGACCTGAGCGCCGACGTGCATCACGAAGTCACCGCGCGCATTGCGCGTCAGGACTCCCGCCGCTCGACCGTCGGAATCGCACACGACGTCGACGGCGAACGTGCTCGGGAAGCAGGCGACCCCGGGGTGATTTTGAAGGGCGCGGGCCAGCGCGCGCTGGATCTCCACGCCAGTCGCGTCGCCCCGCGCGTGCACGATGCGCGGGTGTGTGTGGCCGCCCTCGCGGGAGAGAACGAGCTCGCCGTCCTCGCGCCGATCGAGTTCCGCGCCGAGCCGGAGGAGCCGCTCGACCGCATCGGGTCCACCGCGGACGACACACTCGACGGCCTCCGGCTCCGATAGCCCGCAGCCCACGACCAGCGTGTCGCGCACGTGGGCTTCGAAAGAGTCGGGCGACTCCAGGACAGCTGCCATCCCTCCCTGAGCCCAGAGCGTGTTCGTCTCGCGCAGATCCGACTTGGCCAGGACGGCCACGGAAGCGCCGCGGTCTGCAGCGGCCAGCGCAGCGGAAGCACCCGCGACCCCGCTCCCAACGACCAGGACGTCGAAGCGGTACGCAGGCAGGTGCCGGACGGAGAACGGCAGGAGGTGGCGATCGATCGGGAGCGGTTCGCTGAGCACAGGTCCTCGTCGAGAGGGTGTCGGCCTCCATCCTTGGCGAACAGGAGGAACCAACCAGTCTACGGGGTGAGGTGGTCCGGGTGCAGGACTCGACACGACACATCCCGACGCGGCGCGGGACATCGCGATCGCACGATCCGTGAGGGCGATGCCGGGCGACGCCCGAGTCCGCGCGTACTACAACGCCCCTGCGGAAGTCCGTTGGGGATCGGTGCCCGAGCCGGCTGCTCCCGGACCCCAGGCTGGCTTCGAAGTCCCCAGTCGGGAACCTGCCGAGGCACCGACGCGCCGAGCCGGGAAATCTCGGGGTCCACCGAGCCCTGACGCCCCTAAACCGTTGAGGACACCGGCGATCCGCTCAACAGGCAACTCAGGCGGTTCGGGACTTGTTCGGGTTCGAGGTGCTCGGTACTTTGGGTTTTGTTCGGGTCCGAGGCGGACCCAACCCGGAACATCATCCATGACCAAATTCCTCAGCAACATCCGCAGCGACCAGGTGTCCCTCGTGTTCCTCGTCGTCGTCTTGATCTCGACCTTCCTGTTCTGAACGCGTGTGAAGACATCGAGCCTGCACGCTCTCAGACACGGCTGGCGCCGGCTCCGCGGCCCGTCGCCCGTTGAATTTTCATGGGC
This sequence comes from uncultured Planctomycetaceae bacterium, assembly GCA_964552875.1. GTDB lineage: Bacteria > Planctomycetota > UBA1135 > UBA1135 > JAEUHZ01. The sequence goes on along the minus strand of CAZKIY010000260.1, from coordinate 1,757 downwards.
TTCGAGAGCACGCCAAGCCTTCGAGCCCTTGGCCTCACCGCTCAGCGCTGCGTTGATCGGAGGGTGCAGAGCGTGCACCTTCAGCGCGGGCACGAAACTCGGTCCGTGGCGAACCGCCGCAACCCACGCTCGCAAGATCAGGGTCGCCCATCCGTCTGCGTTCTCAAGGAACCTCAACTGACATGACTTCGCTTCCACTGACACGGCGCCAGCGTGACATCATGGACATGTTCGAGCGGTACACCCGAGCCCACGGGATCAGTCCGACGCTCGAGGAGATCGCCGGTGCTCTCGGCGTCAACAAAGTCACGGTGTTCGGGCATGTCGCGGAATTGGAGCGCAAGGGTGTGCTGGTGCGAGCGGCCAAGGGAGTGAGTCGCTCTCTGCAAATCAAGACGCCGAAGTTGGAGAGGACCCGCAGCACCGAGGTCCTGGTCCTCGGGACCATCGCCGCAGGTTCGCCACTGGAGACGCTCGAGGATCCGCAGACCCTCGATCTGGCCGACCTCACGCCCCCTGGTTCCGACTGCTATGCGCTGCGCGTCCGCGGCGACTCGATGATCGATGACGGCATTCGCGACGGTGATTTGGTCCTCGTCGAAAAGCGCTCGGACGCCCGCAACGGGGAAATCGTGGTGGCAGTGCTTCCCGACGAAACGGCGACGCTCAAGCGGTTCTACCGCGAAGGCGGCAAGTATCGTCTTCAGCCGGCCAATGCAGCCCTCGAGGCTCGGATCGTGGACGAAGTCGAAGTTCGGGGAATCGTGCTCGGTGTGATCCGACGCTACTGACGCGCACCTGGGTCTTGCGGCTCGGGAGGGCGGACCTGAATTCTGGCACGCGAAGTTGGGCCCCGATCGGTCGGGCGTGCTCGGTCAGAGGACCAGTACGGCATTGGCCCAGAGCGTCACCGGATCCAATCGGATGGACGGTCGGCTACACGGGCTAGAACCAAGCAGGTGAGTGCGTCGTCGCCCTCATGTACCGAGGGGGAAGGCGCCGGTTCGAAAGCTGCGGCTTGCGCTGGCGTGGGTGAGGACCAATACCCCAAGCTCGGTCCGAACCTCGCCCCCCGCAGCACCCCTGAGCAGGGTTGAACAACTTCCCGGAGGGCCGAGCAGAGTCGATCCGCTCGTCCCTCGCGAGGCGCACGAGGGTGTGCAAGCTCCTGCAGATAACGAGACGACGATCCATCCCAGCGGTGATCGTCCGAAGTGCTGGAGCGCGGGCGCGGAGCAGCATGAAGCCGGTTGTGACGCTCCATGAACCTCCCGGAACGTGAGGGCCAAGCTGCGCGTTCAGGCCGGTCTGCTGGCCCGAGATCTCAGACCGTCTGAGGACATCACACGCTCTCGCGACTCGAAGCGTCGCCACATGAATCAGAGAGGCCGTAGACCGGATTTCTTCACGAGCTCTCAGCCCAGTTGGTTGGAACAAGGCGAGCCCGAACGCCGACACGAGCTCGCACTTCGACAAGCGTTTCCACCAGGTGCGCTGACACTGGATGCCTCGATCCGGCAGCTCGGCCAGAGCTCTGAGCTACTACCGTGCTTCCATGGCGTATGAAAGCGGAAGGGCGGAAGGAGATGACTCAGCCTTGGTGCGCGGGTGCAGGAAACCGCTAGTAGGAAGTAGACGGAGCACGCGGATCAGAGGGCATGGATAAAAAAGAAGCGGGTGCCTGCGCATTGCGCAGACACCCGCAAGAAGACCCCGGCGATCACCTACTTTCTCGCTTTCGCAATATCATCGGCAGG
>CAZKIY010000259.1:0-5885 GCA_964552875.1 uncultured Planctomycetaceae bacterium | reverse complement strand
GTCCGTGAACTCCGGCTCCTCGGCGCGGACAGCGGTCAGGCCCGACTTCAGGAGGTCCGCGGCCGTGGCCCGGGACTCGGGCGGCGGCGCGGTGGTGAGCATCCCTTGGATGAACGTGAAGAAGGCGATCGCAGGCGTCATGCCGACGTCTACGCTGTCCGGGCGCGAACGGGTTCAGCACTTCGGCGTCCCGACCACCGGAAAGGGCACACAATACGCCTTCCAGGGTGCGCAGGAATCGAACGAGTTCGAGCGCATGATCCGCCTGGAGGTGCCGATGGACACGAGGAAGAATCCGTGAGCCCGCGGGCGCGACGCGTCCTGCGCTGGAGCGCGTTCACCGTCGTGGCGAGCGCGGCGCTGCTCGTCCTCTTCGGGCTCTGGCTCGCGCGCGACTGCTCCGGCACGTTCGAGGCGCGGCACGGCACGCTCGCGTCGGCGGTCGTCGAGGAGCGGGTCGAGATCGAGGGGCACGTCGAGGAGCACGTGGTCCTCCGCTCGACGAGCGGCCTCTGCGTGGAACTGGCGGTGAAGCGTCCCGTCGGACCCGCGCCGGAAGGGGGGCGGCCGGTCGCGCTGCTGCTCGGCGGACTCGAGACCGGGCGCAAGGCGCTGCGCTTCGTGCCCGACACGCGCGGCGCGATCGCGGTGGCGCTCTCGTATCCGTACGTGGGACCGAAGAAGCCGAAGGGCCTCGCCGTGGTCACCGCGGCGCCGTCGATCCGCGCCGCGCTGCGCGACACCGCGCCCGCGATCCGGCTCGCGGCCGACTGGATCCTCGCGCAGGACGGCGTCGATCCGTCGCGGCTCGAGTTGGTCGGCGTCAGCCTCGGCGCGCCCTTCGCGTGCATCGCGGGCGCGCTCGACTCGCGCTTCAGCCGCGTGTGGGCCGTGCACGGCGGCGGCGACGGCGCCTCGATGATCGAAGCGGGCCTGCGCCGCAAGATCGGCTTCGCTCCCGCGCGCTGGCTCGTCGCGCGGGCCGGCTGGATTGCGGCCGGTGGTCCCCCGCTCGCGCCCGAGCGTTGGGTCGGCGGCATCTCCCCGCGTCCGTTCGTCCTGGTCGCCGCGCGCGACGACGAGCGGATCCCGCGCGCCTCGGTCGACATCCTGTTCGCGGCCGCGAAGGAGCCCAAGGAGTTCGTGTGGACCGAAGGTGGCCACGTGGACACGGACAGGGAGCGCGTGGCGCGCGAACTCGTGGAGATGGTGCTGGGGAGGATCCAGCGCTGATTCCTCTGCGACGGCTTGAGGATCGGGCCGGGAGCTGGTCTTCACCTTCCCGGACGAGGAGCGAGACGCGCGCGTTGGTGATCGCTGGACGAACTCGATTCCGCACCCTTCCGGGCCGGCTCTCTGGTCACAGTCAGTTCAGGACGTGTCCAGGGCTGGCGAGGCCGCGCGCGGTGCGGACCGGACGATCTCGTGCGGCAAGGCCGGCGACGGCGACGTGCCCGCGCTCCTCGCGGCGATGAAAGCGAAAGGGGACGAACTCGGCAACGGCGTTCCACATCGGTCACCTGGGCGATCCCACGGAAGGAGGTCTCGCGGAGATGTTCCAGATCGCCGACGACGTGATGGTGGCGGTGCGCGCGGCGAAGAGCAGCGTTTGGATCGCGGGGCGTGACGGGCCAGCGCGCGAGTCCGTGTAGTCTTCGCGAACTCGCGCGGGGCGGGGCGGCACCGCCAGGGTCAGGGTGCCTTTTGGGCTCGATTTCCTCAGTCCTCGACCATGCGCTTCTTGCGCGCGAGTTGCAGCGCGATCACGCGCACGTCCTCCGGTCCGAGCACGTGGAGCTGGTGCGCGAGCGTGCGATCCGGCGCGATCTGCGGCATGTCGCCGGCTTGTACGCGCGCATCGAGGACGTCGAGGAATTCCGCGAGGAGTCGCGCATAGCCGGCCGCGTGCGGCGTGGCGTCGAATCCGCCCTCGACGCCGTCGAGCACCTGTGCCAACGCGATGCGCGGATCGGGAACGACGGCGAGCGCCGTCAATTGCGCGCGGTATTCCAGCTCTTCCTGGATCGCGCGCGGTGAGAAGCCCTGGTTCAGGGCGAGCACCAACGCGCGCGGCCAGCGCTTCGCGAGTGGCAAGAAGCGCGTCCGATCGCACAGGTGCCCCTCTTCGTGCGCTGCTGACACGCGCACGAGTTCGTCGAGTGTGACCGACCCGAGGACCTCGCCGTCGCGAGCGCGATCGACGAGCACGGCGAGCCGCACCCGCTCGCTCTCGTCGAGGAGCGCGGACGTGGAAACGCGTGCACGACGTCCATCTTCACCCGGCTCCGCCTCGAGTCCACGAACGTCGAGCGCGCGACGAACGCGCTCGCGCGAGGCCGCGAAACGACGATCGAGTGATTCCCACGTGACGAGCTCGTGACGCACTTCATCGACATCGATCCAGTAGCCCTCGTGGAGCGCGGCGCCGGCGATCCGCGCGCCACGCCGTCCCGCGCGACTCTTGACGTCCGCGCCCTCGCACCAAGCAACCGTCCCGTGCCACGCGACGCCGAGGTGGACGCCGGAGCGCTCTTCGACGAGCAGTACGGGCAGCACGGACCCGTCGGGCTCGTCGCCGGACAACTCGCCGAAGATGCCGAAACGGCCTAATTCAGCGAGAAAGCGCGCCAACCCGGCGACTTCGGTGCCGGCCGGACCGAGACCGTCGCGCTCGTCTTCCGCGCTGAGCAGCGGCCCCGGATTCACGACGGATGCGAACCCGGCGTAGGAATGGCGCGGCGAAGCCACGAACTCCGCGCGGGTCGCATCGACGTCCGCGCTCCCGCCGCTGAACGACCGGAACTCGGCCGCGAGCGGCGCCATCGCGGCTAATAATTCGTCGAGGGTTCGTGGTGTGGTCGAAGTCGCGCGCAAGGGCTCGCCATCGGGATCACGATCGAGCTGCGGCCGCGACTCGCGCCGCGACTCGGCGTCGATCGCGGTCAAGATGCGGCGCATCGCGGACAGGCTCGCCACGCCGGCGAGTGCCCGAGAGTCGAGATCGACGGCACGATCCAAGTCGGTGCTCGCAAGGCGCGCTGCGGTCGCGCGGGCCTCACGGAACCAGCCGGCTTCGAGGAGGGCCGTGCAGAACGACTGCAGCGTTTCGGTAGTCGGGAGAGTTCCGAGCGCGCGCGCCGCGTCGACCACGCGCGCGAGACGTGGATCGCGCGGAGCACCCTTCTCGTCGCGGACCTGCTCGGGAAGTTCCGCCAGCCAGCGCTCGACGGCACCTTGAAAATCGCCGGTCGAAAATCGCGCTGCCCGCAACAGCGCTCCGCGCGGCACGGCCGTTCCGCCGCTCTTCGAACCGCGCTCGAGAAGTCCGAGTGCCAACGGAGTGGGCGATTCCTCGAGCAGGATCCGCGCCCGCAATCGATCGCGTTCCGGTGACGGTCGTGCGGCGAGAGCGAGCGCCACCCGACCCGGATCCGGACCGGGGATCGCGCGTTCGAGTGCGGCCACGAGGCGCGTCGTCTCATCCGCCGTCGTCTCCTCGGAGCGCAAGATCGTCAGCGCTCGCTCGACGCCCGCCTCGACGACGCGCAGACGCGGGGCGCCGAGTTCGACGAGCGCTGCTTGCACGAGCAGTGCGACGCGATCTCCCGCCGCGGTCTCGGGATCGTCCGCGCGGGCCGTGAGGCGTTTCACGGCATCGTCGTTGCGGCCGGCTGCCGCGTCGATGCGGGCGACGCTGGCGCTGAAGAACGTGCGTTCGAAGGGATCGCGCGCGAGGCCCAACGCTCGCAACGCGGCGGATCGCGGTGCGATCCCCTCTTCCGTCGCACCGCTGACGGCGATCCCATGCCAGGCCCACGCCAGCGACGGATCGAATCGCGCCGCGCGCAGGAACCGTTCTGCGCCCTCGCGACCCTCGAGTCGTCCGGCGAGGTAGAGCGTGGCGGCATCGCCATTTCCGCTCGCGAGCACGTCGCGATAGGCCGCGAGAGCCTCGAGCGCACGCAAGTCGCCACGCAGGATCTCGTCCAACGCACGGCGCGGCGCGACCCAATCGGGAGCTGCGCGGACCGCGCGCTCGAGTTCGTAGCGAGCGCGTTCTCGCGCGGATTCGCCCCCCACGCGCAGCTCGGCTTGGCCCGCCGCCATCGCCTCGGAAGCGGCGGCTGGGACGGGTCGCGAGGCCGGCTGTCGCATGGCCGCGCACGAGGTCGCGGAGGCGAGGGTCAGGGCAAGGACGATGCAGCGCACTCCGCGCCGTTCTAGAGATCCATACGGCGCGCGAACAGCAGCACACGCGGGAATTGCGATTCCGCGCCGCGCGGCGGACACTCGGTAGAAGCATGGTGACCACGACTTCATCGATCTCGACTTGTCTCGTCCTCGCGCTCCTCGCCGCCTCGGACGTGCTGACGCCGATCCAGAAGGGCGGTCAGAAGGACAAGGAGAAGAAGGGTGGCGCGTCCGCGAAGACCACGGCCGAGGTCCCGTTCGTTCCGTGGCGCGGCAATCTGGCGGATGCGCGCACGTCAGCGAAAGAGCGCAACGTCCCGATCCTCATCCACATCATCCTCGAGGGCGAGGAACAAAACGACGAGTACCGCGACAAGATCCTGCCCGAGCCTGAGCTCCGGAAGCGCAGTTTGAACGCGCTCGTCATCGTTTCGAATCGCGGCCAGCACGAGAAGAAGCGCATCGACGTCGTCGTCGACGGTGAGAAACTCCAGCGCGAGGTCTGCGCGGTGTTCCCCATGTTCGCGGCGTGCCAGGAACACCAAGCGGCCTGGGACGAGATCTACCTCGAGTACCGCGAGGAAGACGGGGACATGAAGTGCCCGCAGACGGTGGTGCTCACGCCCGACGGGAAACAGTCGGGGCGCATCAACACGGCCAGCGTGCCCGAGCCGGGTGAGATCGGCGCGCTGGTCGTCGAAGCGATCGCGAAGGCCGGCCCCGGGCTGACCGAGGATCAGCTGGCACTCGTGAAGAAGTCCCTCGAAGAGGGTCGTCGCGCCGCCGCGTCGCAGACTTGGACGCTGGCGTGGCGAGCCTGGTCCGCTGTGCTCGCGATCACGCAGAAGAGTCCGTACGCCGACGAAGCCCGCGGCGAAGAGCCGAAGGCCGTCGCCGGCTTGCAGGCCGAGCTCGAGCGCATCGGCTCACTGCTCGTGCCGGGAACGGCGGCGAAGGGCTACGAAGCGCTGATGAAATTCCGCGACGAAGCGACGGGAACGCCGATCGAGAAAGACATCGCGGCGCGGATCAAGAAGACCGAGAGCGACAGAGTGATCCAGCCCGAGCTCAAGGCGTGGCGACTCTCGGCCGAGGCCGACGTGCTCCTGCGCGAGGCCACGACGCTCTTCGACGCGAACGACGCGAAGAAGGGCGAGAAGGCCGTGCGCAAATTACTCGGAGCACGTTTCGCCAGCACGGGCGCGCAAGACACGGCGAAGAAGCTCTGGCCCGCGATCGCGGCAGACGTGGAGGCGGGCGGGAAGTAGCGGGAATCGGCGCCGGAACGGTGCGCGAGCGCAGCGCCGCTGAGCCTGTGAAGAGTTCACGGGCGACGCGCAGCGGAAGCGGCGCGAGCAGCGTCCGAGGGCGTTTAGGCCCGATTTCTTGGGCTTCGGGAAGTCGTGGGGTCCGTCAGCAGCCGCGCGGGGTACTGGCCACCGAAGTTCGGCCCCGTCGCTTGCAGCGTCTGCGATCTCCGAAGTCCGTCCGGCGTAGTGGGCTGCACTGCGAACCGATGCTCGAGTCGAGAACCGGGATGGACGGAGGAGGGACCGGCATCGGGCCGCCTACGCCCTCGAGCGTTCGAAGCGGCGGCGAGGTCCGGGTGAGCGGCTCGAAGCTCACGTGAGCGGCTCGAGGCTCACGTGAGCGGCTCGAAGTTCACGTGGGCTGTTCGAGGCTCACGTGGGCGG
>CAZKIY010000258.1:0-5997 GCA_964552875.1 uncultured Planctomycetaceae bacterium | reverse complement strand
AGTGGTGGTACGCCCGAGTGGATTCGAACCACTGGCCTGCGGCTTCGGAGGCCGCCGCTCTATCCAGCTGAGCTACGGGCGCCCAAGAGGGGCGGGGAGTCTAGCACCGCAGAGTCCGACGTGCCCTGACGCCCCGACGAGCCCCCGACCGAACAACTCGGGCACCCCCGCGAACTTCCCAGAGCCTTCCGACTTCCAACCCTCGCCACTCGGTCGACACTCCACTCGCCCAACGCGCTCCACCCAACCCATCCAGAAACCCGGTTACTTGACCCCATCCCCCAGCTTGTGCGTACGCTGGGAACAGGGGCGCGGACCGTCCGCTCTCCAACTTTCAGGATTCGGGTCGATCGCAGGGGAGGCCGCCATGCGTCGATTCCTCGCGGAAAATGCACGCCGGTTTGCCGGCACTGGTACTCCGCTCTTCGGAGCGGCTGTCGCGGTCTTCGCTGTCGCGCTCGTCGCGGGCGGGGATCGTCGTTTGTCAGCGACGGTCGGTTCGGGGCCTGACCCCGACGGCGATCTGCTCATCTCGGCGCAGGAGCAGGTTCTGGGTACTTCGCCGACGTTGGCCGACTCGGATCACGACGGCTTCAGCGATCTCGAGGAGCTGGCTCGAGGGAGCTCCCCGCTCGATGCGTTGCACGTGCCGACGGGGACGGTGTCGACGAGCGTCGGCATGTCGGCTCACGGCGGTGCGGACGGCAACATCCATGTCATCACAGCGGTGTATTCGACGTTGGCGAATCCGCGTCAATTGCGCGTGAACTTTGGAGTTCAGGTCGATCGGGGCCTGGTCATGCTTTCGAACGATTGGGTGGCGGCTCACAGCACTCTGCAGGTCACGACGGGAGCGGATGGCCAGTCCCTCGTGCACTTGGTGGACCTCGCGTTCGATCCGGCGATGATCCTCGCCATCGGGCACATGACTGTCTTCTCGACGGTCGGCGTCGCGGGATCGGTGATGGTTCAGTCCGCGGATACGGTTCAGCTCTTGGGCGTCGATGGCATGGTCGTTTTGATCGGACCTCCGCCGCGACCCATCGCTCAGATGCAGGGTGGCGGGACTGGCCCGACACTGGCGGGCGGCATCTACACACCGCTTCCGCACGGGGGAGCGGGTGGTGACATTCCCTCGTCGTGGTCGCAAGGCGAGGTCTGCTTCCAACGCTCGTCACCGGTTGCGGTGAATGGGCCGCTCGTCACGCAGGAGATCGTCTCGGCGAACTGCGTGAATGGTTTCGAAGGGTTCTGTCCGCCGAGCTGCTCGGGCTCCGTGGGTTCGACGTATGCGACGGTCGATCCGGTCACCCTGATCGGCGGCTAGGCCCGATGCGTGCCTGTTGGGGTCGTCCTGGCGGGCCTGACGAGCGGGATGCGAATGCGTTCCCGACGTGCGCCTCGTAATGCGCGCGGGCGGGCAGGCCTCGTGAGCCGTGTTTTTCGACGGGCTCGAGCCGCTGTGGAGTTCCCGCTCTGTCACGGTTGGGAAGGATTGCGCAAGTCGCGCGGGACCAGGGAACCGTAGGCCCTCGCGCTCCGTCGATATCTTCGGGAAACGCCATGAAGCTCGATCCGGATCGCGAACTCGTCGAAGCCTGTCAGGCGACCACGCCGACAGGGCTCGAAGGCGCCTTCCGGCGGCTGTACGACCAGTACAAGGACCGGGTCTACAACGTCTGCTACCGGATCACCGGTAACGCGACCGACGCCCTCGACGCGAGCCAGGAAACGTTCGGGATCATGTTCCGGAAGATCTCCGAGTTCCGGTTCGAGTCGAAATTCTCGAGCTGGGTCTATCGAATCGGCGTCAACGCTTCGATCGACCACAAGCGGCGTTCGGCGTCGCGTTGGTTGCCTTCCCTCGAGCTGCACGGGGACGAGTCGCGCGGGTCGGCGCGCGCCGAGCTGCGTGATGAGCGGACCGAAGCGCCGCTGTCGGCCGCGACGCGTCACGAACTCGAGGCCGAGGTGCAGGCCGCGATCTCGCGTCTCTCGCCCAAGTTGCGCGCGATCGTCGTGCTGCGTTACGTCGAGAACCTCTCGTACGAAGAGATCTCCGAAGCGCTCCAGATCTCTCTCGGCACCGTCAAATCCCGGCTGTCGCGCGCCCACGAGGCGCTCGATCGCGAGCTCACGCCGGTCCTCGACCGCCACTATCTCCGGTGAGGGCATGAGCAAAGAACGTCACTTCGACTGCGAGTCCGTTCGCTTCGCGCTGATCCAGCGCGCGGACGGATCTCACGACGATGCGGCACTCGACGCGCATGTCGTGGGTTGCGCCGTATGCCGACGCGAACTCGCGCGCGCGGAGCTGCGTGCGAAGCTCGTGCGATCACTTCCTCGCGCGCAGGCGCCGACCGCGCTCGACGGCATCGTCGTCGCGGCCCTCCAAGCCGGAGCGCGCCAAGCTCGCGCTGCTCGCGCCGTCGCGGACTTGCCGACACTCGCGGCTCCGGACGAACTGGCCCGACGCATTCCGGGCCTCGTCGCGCCGGCGGTGCTCGACCGACTCGTCGGCGAAGATCTCGCGGATCCGTCGATGACTTTCGCACGTCGTTATGCCGGGCGACTCGAACGTCTGCGCGCACCGACGGAGCTCGAAGGACGATTGCGGCGCAACGCTCGGCGGACGAGCCCTGTCCTCGGCGCCGGAATCCTGGGTGGGGCGGGCGTGCTGCTCGTCGCGGCCGTCCTGATCTTCACGTACGTCGGGCGCGAGGACACGACGACGCGCTCGAGCGGACCCGAGCTCGTCATCGAGCGCGTCGAATCGATCCGCGACCTCGATCCGGCCGCGGGACTGCTCCTGTCCGGTCTCACGGGCGGGTTCGTCGATGCCCAACGCCTCGCGCAGGAGGACTCGTGATCCGCGCGCAGCGAATCGTTGGATTCGTCGCGGCGCTCGGCCTCGGTCTCCTCGCGTCATGCGGCGGCGGGGATGCCGCTTCGTCCGCGGGCGCGTCATCGACCTCGGAGTTGGGCCTTCTGAACGCGGGCTCGTCGGCGGTGCCGGAGTTCGTCTCCGCCATGGTCGATGCGCCCGAGCGCGTCGCGCACGGCGGCGTTCGCCGCGTCGAGTATCACCTCGTAGTCGCCGGCGTTCCGGCGAGCCTCGTTTACGACGAGCGCGTCACCGCCGACGGTCAAGGTCGCTATGCGATCGATCCGATCGCCGTCGCGTCGCCCGTGATGAGCGTGCCTCAGCGCGAACTGTTCGAGGAACTCCAGCGCGCACGACAAGGGTTCTTCTTCAAGTACCGCGACTTGCGCGTGCGCGGGCTCGACCTGTTCTTGCAGAACTACCTCGTGCAAGTTCTCGCGAGCGCGCCCGTCGTCGCCGGGGTCGAGTGCGTCGAGATCCAGATCACGCCGCGCAACGGCCCGGCGCGCTCGTATCGACTCGCGATCGAGGCTAGGTCCGGGCTCGTGCTGCGCTCGATCGAGCGCGATGCCGGCGGAACGACCATCGCATCGACGACCTACCTCGAGTTCACGCGCGATCCGGTGCTCGCGGGCGTCGAATTCCACGTCGAACGCTTCCCGGGAACGCCTCTCGCGACCGCCGCGCTCTCGGCCGGTGCCGCACCCGCCGCTCCGAGTGTCTTGCCCGTGGGTTACCGCGAGGTCTCGAGCGAAGTGGTCCAACTCGCAGGCACGACCTACATCCGCCGCGTGTACGGCGACGGGCTCGAGAACGTGTTCTTTCTCGAGCGGGTCGCGGCCACCCTACCGACGAGCCAAGCGACCGTGGCCGTGCCGAAGCTCACGGTTCGCATGTCGGAACTCGGGCCGTTCCGGATCGCCGAGGTCGTGCGCGGAGGCGGCAGCTTCTTCCTCGTCGGAAAAATCTCCGAGACCGACGTGCTCGAGATCCTGCGCTCGGCCCTCTGAACGATGTTCGGATCCGGGTCGCGTGCGTACCCGCGCGGCCCACAGGGTGGGGGGGCGTCGGATCCGTCCCGCGCGAAGCGACGGGGGTAGGCTTCGGTGGCGGAGAGCGCCAGAAGCCAATCCATGAGCCAGACCCCGCAAGAAGAACCGTTTTCCGAAGCCCACCTCGAGTCACCCGAATACCGCGAGAGGTTGATGCGCAAGCTGAACTGCCTGATCGCCGTGCTCGAAGTCGCGACGGCGAAGGTCAAGCAGAGTTTGGCGCAGCCGGACGCCGATCAGGATCGGCTCGGCCGCATCCGCTCGAACCTGCAGAGCACACTGGACGTCTGTCTCCGCGCGCGCGTCGCGTTGGAACGCCGCGAGGGTTTACCGCGCGAGATCTCCAGCGAGTTGGCGCAGGCCGTGCAGGAAGAGGCCGCGTTCCTGGGTGAAGTGCCCAAGCGCTTCCAGCAACGCAGCAGCGCGCCGCTCGAGACGAGCTCGGAAGCCGAGCGCACCAAGTTCGAGAAGTTCAGTCCGATCGGTCGCAACGAAGTGCGTGAGGTCGACCTCGAACTCTTGATGCGTCAGCTCCAGGCCTGACGAGAAATCGCTCGCCCCGCACACGGACTCGAACGCATCACTCGAGCTCGCTCGCGAGCTTCGTCATCGCTTGCGCCAGGCGCCAACGCACGGTCGATTCCGCGAGCCCGGTGATCTCGGCGATTTCCGCCGCGGGCACGTCGAAGATGCGGCGCAGGCAGACGATCTCACGGTCCTCATCGTCGAGACCGTCGAGCGCGCGCTGCAACCGCTCGAGTTCCTCCGCGTGCACCACGTGGCGGCTCGGCGTGCCGGCGTGCGATCCCTCGTCGCGGTTGGGCAGATCCCACAGTCGGCTCGCAAGGTCCTCGGCCCGCCCGACATCACGTCGCGTCGCGCTGTGAGAGCGCGTTCTCGAAACGATCTGGTGCAGTGCGATCGTCAGGATCCAACTGCGAAACGCCACGTCCGTTCTGAAGCGGAAGCTCGGGAAGCGTGCGACGATCTCGCGCAGCGTCGACTGCAGAACGTCCGCTCCCGATTCCACCGACACGGCGCGAAAGGTGCAAGCTGCGTAGACTCGTGCCGGATTCGGGTCCTTCTCGCACTCCTGGTACTTCGGCGATGCGCTGTTCTCCGCGGACCTGGCGCTCACACTCATCGGCGACATCGACCGCAACTACTTGCCGACGCGCCTGCGCAACCCGGACGACGATCTCCAAGTGCGCCCCACCCTTTGAACTCTGCTCACACGACGATGTCCATGCGCAATCTCATCGCTTCGATCGCTGTTGTGGCGCTCTGCGTCGGATGCACCACCACGAACCATTGGCCCGAAACGGTGAGGACACCCGCCGGCGCCGCGCTGCGTTACGAGGTGCAGGGGGAGGGCGAACCGACGCTGGTGTTCGTGCACGGATGGTCTTGCCATCGGCAGTTCTGGAACGAGCAGATCCGACGTTTCCAGCAGGTCCGGCGCGTCGTCGCACTCGATCTCATGGGGCACGGCGAATCCGACGCGCAGCGCACGGAGTGGACGATCGAGGCCTTCGGTGACGACGTGGTGCGCGTGTGCGACGCGCTGAAGCTCGAGCGCGTGATTCTCGTGGGCCATTCGATGGGCGGACCCGTCTGCCTCGTTGCTGCAAAACGGTTGGGAACGCGATGCGTGGCCGTCGTCGGCGTCGACACGTTGCGCGACGTCGAGCACCGGATACCGCCCGACGTGATCGAGTCGTTCCTCGCGCCGTTTCGCGCGGATTTCGCGGCGGCCACGAACACGTTCGTGCGCGAGCAGTTCTTCCCGAAGGACGCGGACCCGGCACTCGTGGACCTCGTCGCGGGCAGCATGTCGGCCCGGCCGCCCGAGATCGCGCTGCCGCTCCTCGAGGCCGTGATGCGCTTCGACCAGGGAGCCGCGCTCGCCGCTGTCGACGTGCCGGTCCACTGCATCCAATCCGAGAGCGCGATGTACCCGGTGAATCTCGCGGCGAATCAGGCCCGGAATCCGCGCTACACGTTCGTGGTCATGCCGGGCGTCGGACACTTTCCGATGCTCGAGGACCCCGAGCGGTTCGC
>CAZKIY010000257.1:0-6006 GCA_964552875.1 uncultured Planctomycetaceae bacterium | reverse complement strand
CCTTCGGCAACATCGCGCTGCCGGGCACCTTGACGTCCTGCAGCACGAGTTCGCTGGTCACCGACGCGCGCAAGCTCCACTTGTGCTTCTGCTCGGGCGCGCTGAATCCCGGCGTGCCCTTTTCGACGAGGAAACCGCGGATCTTGCCTTCAGCGCGGGCCCACACGACCGCGACGTCGCTGACGGTCCCGTTCGTGATCCACATCTTGCGGCCGTTGAGCACCCAACCCGTGCCGTCCTTCTTCGCGACCGTCAACATGCCGCCCGGGTTCGAGCCGAAATCGGGCTCGGTCAAGCCGAAGCAACCGATCGCTTGCCCCTTCGCCATGAGCGGCAACCAGCGCCGCTTCTGCTCTTCGGATCCGTACGCGAAGATCGGGTACATGACGAGACCGCCCTGCACGGAGACGAACGAACGCAGGCCGGAATCGCCGCGTTCCATCTCCTGGTAGATCAACCCGGCCGCGACGTTGTTCAGGCCGGGACCGCCGTATTCCTCGGGGATCGTGGGACCGAAGACGCCCAGATCGGCGAGCTCGGGGACGATCTCCATGGGGAACGTACCCGCCTCGAAATGCTCGGCCGCGAGCGGCAGGAATCGTTCCGACACCCAGTCGCGCACGGTGTCGCGCACCATCTTCTCCTCGTTCGAGAGCGAGTCGTCGAGTTGAACGTAGTCGAGTTGGCGGAACGGCTGCATGGGGAGATCGACGTGACGGGAGCTGTGCGCGGGCCTCGAAGGAGGTCGGCGAGTCCTGCATTCTAGGGGACGGGCGCCGCGATCGGAACCGCGCCCCCCACGATGCATCGCGAACCCGTCGTCCCCTGCCCGCTCTGCGGATACCACGCCCCGGAGCTCGCGTGTCCGGCATGCGGGCTCGCTCCGCGCGAACCTACGTTGCGCGAGGCGCGGACCGGCGTCATGCGCGAGTTTCGGGACGGACTGCGCGCGTTGCCCCAGGGCGCCCGGGCACTGCTCGCGACACCGCGCACGAAACGACTCCTCGTTCCGCCGATGCTGCTGACCGTGGCGTTGTTCGGCGCGATCCTCGTGTTCTTGGTTCGAGCGCTCTCGCGCTTCTTCGACGCGGTCGCGAGCGAGGATCTCGCCGAACTCGGTTTGAGCCCGGGGTTCTGGAGCGACCTCGTCGAATGGCTCGCGGGCCTGCACCTCGTCGTCGCCATCGCACACGCGGGCTCGATCGTCGTCCTGCTCGCCGCGTTCGCGATCGCGGGTCTGTGGACGTTTTCGATCGCGTACGAGCTCGTGTGCGGGCCGTTCCTCGACACGATCCAGGCGCGCGTCGAAGCGCGCTGGTTCGGCGCGGATCCGCGCGTCCGGCTCGAGCGCCCGCCGGGAGAGGATCCAGCCGCCGCCGCACGCGCGTCGGCGATCGCGGCGTCGGTCTCGCTCGCGGCCGTCGTCGCGTTCTTTTGGATCGATTCACCCTGGGCGTGGGGCTTCCTCGGCCTGATCCCGATCGCGTTCTTCAGCGCCACGCAGCGGGTGCCGGCTTCGGCCTCGTGGTCCGCCTGGTTCGCGCGCTCGCAAGCGCGAGCCTTGTGGACGAGCGTGAAAGCGTCCGCGCTCGCAGCGTTGATCCTGGTCGCGTTCATCTGGCTGAAGTTCGTGCCCTTCGTCGGTCTGCCGCTTTTCGCGATGGTCGCCGGCTTCGCGACGGCCCTCACGCTGCTCGACATCCCGTTCTCGCGCCGCAATTGGTCGCTGAATCAGCGCGTGCGGTTCCTGTTCCAGCACCTGACGGCCGTCTTGGCGCTGGGCATCGTCACGAGCTTGATCTTCCTCCTGCCCATCGTTGGACCGCTCGTCGGCGTGCCGTGCGCTTCGATCGGCGGACAGTGGCTCTTGTGCCGGCTCGACAAGAACGGCCTGAGGCCCGAACGGCTCCGCGTTCCCGTGCACGAGGGACGATTCGGATCCCAGACGACGGAGCCGCCCTCCCGACCGTGAACGCCGATCTCCTAGCGGACGAGGAACCGCCGATATTTGCCGACGAACTCGTGGAATGCTGCCTGTGCCGGAGGCGCGTGCGCGCGGCCGAGACGAAGCCGGCCGACCTCGTGCGCGGACCAATGGCCGCGCTGATGCACGCGCGCTACCCGGATTGGGACGGGACCGGGTTCGTGTGTCGCGCCGACCAGGACCGGTTCCGCGGCGAGTAGCTGCGCGAGGTGCTGGCCGACGAGCGCGGCGAGATCTCCGAAGTCGAGCGCAGCGTCGTGGAAGCGCTGCGCGAGCAGGAAGTCCTCAGCAGCGAGCCGCCGCGCGACGATCTGGGTGGTCAGCCGCTGGCGCATCGCATGGCCGACCGCATCGCGCGCTTCGGCGGCAGTTGGAAGTTTCTCGGCCTGTTCAGCGCGGTGCTCGTCGCGTGGATGATCGTGAACTCGATCGGCCTCTTGGCGCGACCGTTCGATCCGTATCCGTTCATCCTGCTGAACCTCGTCCTGTCGTGCGTCGCGGCGATGCAAGCGCCGGTGATCCTGATGAGCCAGAACTGGCAGTCGGAGCGCGATCGCGAACGCGCTTGGACGGACTACCGCATCAACCTGAAGGCCGAGCTCGAGGTGCGCCTGCTCTCCGAGAAAATCGACCGCCTCCAGATGCACCAGTGGCAACGGCTCATGGAGATCCAGAGGATCCAGACCGAGTTGATCGAAGAGCTCGGGCGCCGCTCCGACGGCGACGCGGCGGGCCGCGCCAGCGGACGCGATACACCGGTCGTCAGGGGACGCCGATCACGAGCACGTCGCGTGATCCCACCTGGCGGCGGTGCACGATGCGGAAGCGCGCGCGGTACTCGCGCGGCAGGTCGTCCCAGTCGCGCTCGGAGATCAGCGCCAGGAAATCGGCTCCGGAACTGGTCGGACCCGTGTCGAGATCCGCGCGCGTCCCACGCACCGTCGGCACGTGCGCGTAGAAGCGGTAGCCCTCGGGCTGCACGCCCAGGCACGGGATCTCGGCCGGTCGCTGCGGCAACTCCGCGATCTCGTGCGCCAGGATCCGCGCGGACTTCACGGGGTCCACGAGCGGGATCACAGAGATCGCGGCGGCGAGACCCACGGCGGAGAGTCCGAGCGACAGCGCGTCGGCCCAGCGTGCGAGGTTCCGTCGTCGCAGGTAGACGGCGCTCGCCAACGCTGCGGATGTGAACGCGATTCCGACGGGCACCGCCGCATCGGCATACGGCCGTGCGTCCGTGACGATGCGCGGCGCGATCAGGGCGCCGAGGCCGAGGACCAAGACGAGCGCCGTCGTGCCGTATCCGGCCCAAGCGGTGAGGCGTCCGCTCGCGAGCGCACGCTCGAGCGCGACCGCGGCGAACCATGCAGCAACCGGGTAGAGCGGTAGCAGGTAGAGCTCGCGCTTCGGCGGCATCGCCGAGAAGACGACCAAGACGGGTACGAACCAGACGAGTGCGAGCACGAGGCCGCGCGCCTGCGGACCGAGAGGAACTCGACTGGAGTCGGCGCGCGCCGACCGCCACGCGCGCCAAGCTGCGGCGAATCCGATCAAGAACAGCGCGGTCCACGGCAGGAACAGGGCCGGCATCTGCCACAGGTGTTCCCACGGTGGACCACGGTGCGGCGCTTCGGCGCTCACTGCGCGGCCGAGGTGCTGTCCGAGGAAGAGCGGCTTCCAGAGAGTGGGTTCGGAGAGCGAAGCGAGCGTGGCCCACGTCGCGACGGGCAGGATCGCGAGCAGGCTGAAGCCGATCCACGCGCTCGCACGCCAGCGAGCAGGGACGCGGACGGCGCTCGGCACGAGACGCAGTGCGAGCAACGCGAATCCCACGAAGAGCCACGCGACCGGCCCCTTGCACAGTGCTCCGAGTCCCGCGCAGAGACCGGCCAGAAGGAGTCGCCGCGTGCGCTCTCGATCCGTCCCACCGTCCGTCCACACGAGATCGACGGCGGCGAGGCAGAAGAACGCGAGCAGCGGATCGAGCTGCAGACGTCCTCCGAACCACAGGACCATCGCGGATCCGAGGTAAAAGGTCGGCGTCCAGGCCGCGACGACCTCGCCGAAGTGACGACGCGCGATGCGCGCCGCGATCCAGGCCGAGCCGAGCGTCGCCAGGATCGAAGGCACGCGCAACGCGAACCCCGTCCAGCCTCCGAGTTCTCCGCAGATCGCCGCCAGCCAGTACACCAGCGGTGGCTTGTCGGGATACACGTCGCCGCAGATGTGGAGGACGAGGAGGCTGCCGCTCTCCCAGGCCTCGCGCGCGATCTGCGCATAGCGCGGCTCGTCGGGTGCCCACAGATCGCGGAACGCTCCGAGTGCAATCAGGGGCAGCGCCAAGTGCCAGCCGCCCAGAAACGGGCGGGGCGCGCGGGCCGTCGAGGTCCCGTCCGTCACGCGCGCCTTCGTCCTCGCACCGGCTCCATCGCGATCCCATCATGGCGACCCCGATGGCTTCGTCCAACACTCGAGACGCGCCCGGAGCGCGCGCCGGTCTCCTGCCCTTCCAAGTGCGGGACCACTACTCCGACCGCTCGCGTGGGACGCTCGAGTTCTCGTTGATCGCGCCGGTCTACGACGAAGAGGAGAACGTCGAGCGACTCCACGCGCGCGTCGTCGAGGTCTTCGGATCGCGCGCCGGTTGGGAGCTGATCCTCGTGGACGACGGCAGCCGCGACCGCTCGCCCGAGCTGATCCGCGAGCTCAGCCGTCGCGATCCGCGCGTCGTCGGCGTCTTCTTCGAACGCAATTGCGGGCAGACCGCGGCGACGGCGGCCGGCATCCAGATCGCGCGCGGCAAGCTCCTGGCGACGCTGGACGCCGATCTCCAGAACGATCCGGGTGATTTGCCTCCCATGATCGAACTCGCCGCGCAGCACGACGCGGTCGTGGGTTGGCGGATGAAGCGTCGCGACACATTCGTGCGCCGCATCAGCTCGCGCGTTGCGAACGGCGTGCGCAATTGGATCTCGAAGGACTCGATCCGCGACACGGGTTGCTCGCTCAAGGTGTTTCGCGCCGAAGCGATCCAAGCCCTGCCGCTGTTCGAGGGCATGCACCGATTCCTACCGACGCTCCTGCGCTACCACGGCTTCGACGTCGTCGAGCACGGCGTCGGTCACCATCCGCGCATGGCCGGGACGAGCAAGTACGGCGTCTGGAACCGTGTTTTCCGCGCCACGAAGGACCTCATCGCCGTGCGCTGGATGCGCGCGCGGCTCCTGAAGCTCCCGATCCGCGAGGTGACCGGTGGGCGTTGAGCGACGCGCGTGGGCAGCCTTCGGGCTCGTGCTCGCGTGCTGTTGGCTCGGTCCGCTCGGGACGAGCGCCGCGGCGCAGGGCGCGCGTGACGCCGACGCCTCCATCGAAGACGTCGGGTACGCGGCGGGCCTCTTGATCGACGACCGACCGGTCGAGCAAGCACCGAACGGTTCGTCGAAACCGGTCGAGATCGACCTGCAAGCGCGACTCAAGGACATCTTGGTGCGCCGGACACCCGACGGCGACCGCATCGTCGTCCGCACGGACGACGGCGACGTCGAGGTCACGCCGGCTCAGTTCTCCGCCGCGCTCTACGAGACGCAGCACGACCTCGAGTCCTCGGGCTTCCTCTACCGCATCTTCAACATCACGAAGCCCTGGAGCTTCGCCTGGATCGCGATCGGGTTCGCCGGACAAGCGCTCTTCACCTTCCGCATGGTGTTGCAGTGGTACGTCAGCGAGAAGGAGAAACGCTCGATCATCCCGGTCGCGTTCTGGTGGGGCAGCCTCTTCGGGGGCATCCTGCTCTTCGTCTACTTCCTCTGGCGCAAGGACATCGTGGGTGTCGTGGGCCAGTCCACGGGCATCTTCGTCTACGCGCGAAATCTCGTCCTGATCCACCGTCGCACGGCTCCGGCCGCCTGAAGAGTTCCGCCACGTGGTCCGCTACCTCGTCACCTCCGCGCTGCCGTATGCGAATGGTCCGATCCACTTCGGCCATGTGACCGGCGCGTATCTGCCGGCCGACGTCTACGTGC
>CAZKIY010000256.1:0-6007 GCA_964552875.1 uncultured Planctomycetaceae bacterium | reverse complement strand
TCAACTGACACCGTCGTCAATAGGCGGTGCGGTCGGCCTTGGCGATCCAGGCCTGGAACGCGGGGACGCCGGCTTCGCGAAAGGTCTGCACGACCGGCAGCCGGCGTTCGGTCGGGGGCTTGTCGAGCTCGTCGTAGAGGCGCGCGTCGTCGAAGCCTGCGCGCGCAGCGTCGTGGCGGTCGCACGCGAACCAGACGCGGTCCATCCGCGCCCAGTGGATCGCGGCGAGGCACATCGGGCACGGTTCGCAGCTCGCGTAGATCTCGCAGCCGGAGAGCACGAACGTCCCGAGCTTCCGACAAGCTTGCCGAATCGCGACGACCTCCGCGTGTGCGGTCGGATCGTTCGTCCCGATCACACGGTTGAAGCCGCGGCTGACGACGACGCCATCGCGCACGATGACAGCGCCGAACGGGCCGCCCTGGTTCGTCGCGACGCCGCGCTGCGCGAGTCGCGCGGCTTGGCGCATCCACTTCACGTTCGGCCCGGAGTTCATCGCGGAGTACGTTACGCGCTCGCGGCGGAAGCGGAAAGGCTTTGGAGTGCGCCGAGGTCGACAACTCGGCGCGGCGGCGCGACTATCCGTGCATGGCCCAGTCGCATCCCACCCAGGCTCGTTCACGAGCGCTCGGCGCGCTCGCGGTCCTCGTCCTCGCGCTGCTGATCTCCCTGGTCGCATTCCTCGGCCGCGGCGGCTGCACGTCCACGGTGGCGTTCGATCGGCCGGTGGACGAAGCGCGACCGGCGGGCGAAGTCGACGTCGAACGCGCTGCCGATCGTCCGGCTGCGTTCGACGTTGTTGCCGCCATCCGGGAGCCCGGGCCGAAGCGCGATGCCGCAGCCCACGCGCTCTCGCCGGTTCGCGGACTCGTCGTCGACGCGAAGACGGGCGAGATCGTTCCGCATGTCGAGATCGTGCTGTCGCTCGATGCCCGCACCGAGCGCATCGAGGTCGGCGAGGACGGTCGCTTCGCATCCACCGCCGACTTTCCTTCCGGACCGATACGCGCCGTCGTGCACGACGAGGGTGCCGTCGTCGGGGAAGTCCAGGCTCTACACGACGCGCCAACTGGCAAGCACGAGTGGCGCGTCGCGGTCCCGATCGGACCGACGATACCGTTTGCATCCATCGACAAGGTCGCTGCCCGTGTCGACGCTTGGCGCGCGCGCATCGTCGAGAGTGCGCTCGTTCCCGAGATCGTCGCCGAACTCGAGGTCGTCGAGAGCGGCCTCGTCGTGCGCGCACCCAGCCTCGCGCGACCGGATCGTGAATGGTCGTGGAAGCTGATCCGGCCGGGAAATCCGCCTTGGATTCGCTATTCCAGGCACGAGCACGAGCGGATACCGGGCGTGCGTTCGTTGCTCGAGCTACGCGAGGACACGGCGAACCGGAAGGGCTCTTTCATCCTGAAGAGCACGGTCGGCGTCCATCCGGCGGTCGACATCGACACACGGCCCTTCGCGAAAGCGCGACTGCGCCTCGCGCGCGAACCGGCCAACAAGAATTTGCCAATGCGCGTCGTGATGTACGACACGCGCGACCAACCACTGCCGGGCGCACCGACAGCACCGGTGTTCGACGAAGGCTTCGTCGACGAGAAGGGCGAGATCGAGTTCACGGACCTCGACGGGGGCACGAAGCACGTCATTGGCTGGTCGCGCGAGGAGCGCCTCGATCAGCACGTCGTCGTCGATCCGGGGCCGACGGACGTCTTCGAAGTGCACGCCACGCGCGCGGATCGAGGCAGTCGCGGTCGGGTCAAGAATCGTGACTTGCGCTGGCACTTGGCCGAGACGGTTCACGTGCTGGCGAAACCCGCCGTCGCCGAAGGACGCATGCGCGGTTGGATGACCACGCTCGAGCGCGGATGGGGCCTCAGCGGCGACGTTTTGTCCGGCGTGTATGGCGGGATCGATGCGCACGTCGTGATGGGCGAACCGGCGAACCGGAGGTTGACGCGCTCGTTCCGGGAGGACCTCGTCGATTGCCGCTTCGACGTCGAAGACAACATGAGCGCCGAGATCGCCTTCGGTCCCGCTGGCTCGTTCTTCCCGACGAAGAGCTCGAGCGCGCGCGATATGCTCATCCTCTTCGAATCCCTCGAGTTCTCATGGAGTGCGTGGAGCGCCGGAAAACAGCCCATATTCGGCGATCAGCGGAACTTGAAGGCCGATGCGGGCGGCACTCGGTCCGCGAAGCTCGACTTCCAACCGGGTTGGGGCGTGCATCTCGTCCTCCGCGCCGGAGCCCCGACCGACATCCAGAGCGATCTCGCGCTGTGGAGTGACGAGAGCCTGCGCCGCCGAACTCGGAGCGAGGATCGCGAGGGTCCGAGCGTGGAAGCCGCCGTGCTCGCCGCGCCGCCGATCGTCGGCGTGACCCTTCAGGTCGATGGCTACGACGAGGCCGTGAGCGATGCCGTCGGCGAGATCCGCTTGCGTCGTGCATTCGAGCCGCGGCAGTTGACGCTCGTCGGCCGCGGTTGGCGACTCACGGCGCTCGAGCACTTGCCCGGCAAGGCGCCGCGCTACGTCGCGTGGTTGCGTCGCAATCCGTGACGCGCGCGGCGCGAGCACCAGGACAATGAAGGACGGCGCGCGGAGAGTCCGCGCGCCGTCCTGATCGATCGAGCGCGGGTCCGAGCCGCGCGCGCCTCAAGCGAGCTTCGCCAGAGCTTCGGCCTCGGCCTCCGCGGAGAGCCCCGCGCGCACCTTGCCGCGTCGCTCTTCCGGCAACGTCGCGAACCACGCCAGCGTGTCGCGGAGGATCACATCGACGGGCCGGAATGTCAGTCCCGCGGCGACAGCTTTCGCGTTGCTCCACGTGTGGAAGCCCTTCGAGTCGCCTTCGCTCGCCGCCCAGATCGGGAAGTCGAGCGGGCCGAGCTTCTCCAGTTCGGCGAGCGTCGCCCAGCGTACGGAGATGTCCTTCGCGCTCGATGAGTTCTGGCATTCCTCGATCACCTTGCCCCACGGGAGCGTCTCCTTCGGACCGCAAGCGTTGAACGCGCCCGCCGTGCGCGCTTCACCGAGCTTGACCATGACGTCCGCGAGGTCCCGCACGTCGATGATTTGAATCGGATCCGTGGCGCTGCCGGGTACGAGGATCTTGCCGCCACGCTGGAATCGCAGCGGCCAGTAGGTGAAGCGATCGCTCCAGTCGCCGGGCCCGACGATGTAGCCCGGGCGCACGATCGTCGATCGCCCTGCGAATGCCGCGGTCGCGGCTTCCTCGCACAGGACCTTGAGCGGGCCGTAGAACTCGTAGCTCGCGCCCATCGTCTCCACGGTGGGATCTGCCATGCGGCCGAGCTCGGCCGTCTCGTCCGCGCCGACCACGTCGTTCTTCGCGTACGCGGAGATGCTCGAAACGTAGACGATGTGGCCCGAGCCGGCTTTCGCGAGCATCTCGGAACTCACCTTCACGTGTCGCGGGTAGTAGCCGTTGTCGTCGAACACGACGTCGAACTTGCGGCCTTCGAGGCCTTTCAGCCCATCGTCCTTCGCCGGATCGCGATCGCCCTTGATGCGCTCGAGCTCGGGGAAGAGATCGGCCTTCGTCTTCCCGCGATTGAAGAGGACGACTTTGTGGCCGCGTGCGCTCAGCGCTTGGACGAGCGGTGGTCCGATCAGTCCTGTGCCGCCGAAGACGAGGATGTCCAGCGATTTCGCTGCCTTCGGGCGTTCCTCACCGGCGTGCGCGCGCGTCGCGAGCAAGGCGCCGGCGGCCAGGGACACGGACAGGAACTCGCGACGGTCGGTGTGCATGCTTCGTAGGGCCTCGAAGGGGACGAGCGTCATCCTGCCGTCCGCACTCCGCGAGCGCTCGTTCGCAGTCTGTTTCCTTGCAAGCCCCACACGCTCTGCGCACCGTGGCGAAGATGCACGACGAGCAGAGTTCGAGCGCGTGGCGTGAACCGGACGCCGCGATCACCGCGTTGGTGGATGCACCGCCGACTCCGTGGCTCGTGCTCGCGCCGGACGCGGCACACATCCTCGAGATCGGGCTCGCCGGGTTGCCCTCGATCCACGATGTCGCGCGACCGAAGGAGAAGCTCGCGGGTCTGCGCATCGATACGGTGCGTTTCGCGCAGCATCAACTGGCATTCGGCACGTCGATCCATGTGCGCGATCTCGCGGGGACCTGGCGACGCGAGATCGCACTGCCCGCGGGTCGGCGCATCGCGTCGGTGTCGTGGTCGCACGATGCGAGACGGTTCGCGTTCGTGCTCGACGCCGGCGGCGCGGGCGAGTTGTGGTGGGGATCTGTCGAGAGCGCGGGTCTGACGCTCGCGACGCGAGGGATCCACGCGGTGCTCACCGATGGATTCGCGTGGATGCCGGACGGAGCGCGCGTTCTCGCGACGCTCGTACCCGACGGTCAAGCGTCGCCGCCAGAGCGGCCGGTCGTAGCGACGGGACCGAGCGTCCTCGAGACGCGCGGTGAGCGTACTCCGCAGCGCACGCACCAGGACCTCCTGCGTGACGCGCACGACGAGGCGCTGTTCGAGTTCCTCTCGACTTCGCAGCTCGCGCTCGTCGACCTCGACAGCGTGCGCATCGAACTCATCGGTGATCCCGCAGCGATCGCGAGCATGGAACCGTCGCCCGATGGCGATTGGGCGCTCGTGCAAGTGCTCGAACGTCCGTGGTCGCGCACGCAAACGGTCGCGGGGTTCGGGCACGCGACGTTCGCTCAAAGGGTCGACGGAACGCGCCGCGTGCTCGTCGCGCGGCAACCGATCTCCGCCAACGTACCGATCGAGGGTGTCCGCACCGGGCCGCGCGCCGTGCAGTGGTCCGCGCACGGCGGCGCGCGCGTCGTCTTCGTCGAAGCGCTCGACGGCGGCGATCCGAGGCAACCGGCCGCGCACCGCGATCGCTGGATGGAGCTCGATGCGCCGTTCGACGAGAGTCAGCGCGAGATCTTGCGCGTCGAGCACCGCGCGAGCGGCATCTCGTGGCTGCAGCGGCCTGCCCGCGTGCTGGTGCGCGAGTGGGATCGCGATCGCAAGTGGACGCGTTTGTGGAACGCGGAGCCGGGCGTCGATCGCGCGACGTGGACGCTCCTCGACGACCGCAGCGCGAACGATCACTACGCCGATCCGGGATCCATCCTGTTCGAGCCGCGCGCTCGCGGACGGCGCATCGTGCGTCAGCGCGGACCGTGGATCTTCCGCATCGGTTCGGGCGAGGAGGACGGTGGCGCGCGGCCGTTCCTCGATCGCGAGCGCATCGACGAAGTCGGTCTGCGCGAGCGCTTGTTCCATTCGGGGTCCGGGATCCACGAGCGCCCGATCGCGCTGGTCGAGGACGCGCGTGGCGACATCGCGGCATTCGTGACGCGCCACGAGAGCCCGGTCGACGTGCCGAACCTCCGCCTGCGACGCCTCGGCACGGACGCGAGTGAGTTCGAGCGTCTCACCGACTATCCCGACCCTGCGCCGATCTTCCGTCGGGTGAAGAAGGAGCTCGTGCGCTACGCACGCGCCGACGGCGTGCAACTCTCCGGGACGCTGCACTTGCCGCCCGATTGGAACGGTGAGCGCTTGCCGCTCGTCGTGTGGGCCTACCCGCGCGAGTTCGTCGACACCGGAACTGCTTCTCAAGTGCGCGGCACTTCGTTCGACTTCACGCGCGTCGGCGGCGCATCGCCGCTCTACTTCGTGCTGCGCGGCTACGCCGTGCTCGAAGGCGCCGAGATGCCCGTGGTGGGTCACCCCGAGACGATGAACGACACGTTCCTCGATCAGATCGGCGCGAGCGCGCGAGCCGCGATCGAGCACCTCGACACGCGCGGCGTGATCGATCCGACCCGCGTCGGCGTCGGCGGGCACAGCTACGGCGCGTTCATGGTGGCGGCGCTGCTCGCGTCCACGGACCTTTTCCGCGCCGGAATCGCGCGCAGCGGTGCGTACAACCGCACGCTCACGCCGTTCGGATTCCAGAGCGAACGACGCACGCTGTGGGAAGCGCGCGAGAGCTACTTGAAGCTCTCACCGCTGCT
>CAZKIY010000255.1:0-6024 GCA_964552875.1 uncultured Planctomycetaceae bacterium | reverse complement strand
ACGAACACGACTTCGAGCGATCCCTCGTCCGCTCGGTTGCTGGCGCGCGCCGGCGTCATCTCGCAACGCTCGACGAGCAGCGGTCCCGCGGCCAGCGATCCGTCCGCCTGGACCTCGGCTTCTTGTGACCGCGCGAGGAACGCGACGAGGGGCGCGGGCGGGCCGGACAAGTTCATGGTGATCCGGGTCCGCTCGAGGGTGCCGACGCCGACTTTCGAATTCAGCTTGGGGTCGAGCTGGATCTGGATGCGATCGACGCGCTGACAACCGGTTTCGAGAGCGAAGCGCACGGCGCGGTCGACGAGGTCGAGGCCCTCGAGGTAGCGCACGATGTCGCTTTCCTTCGTGGGCGACAGTGCCGGCAGTCCGAGGTCTTCCGGGATGCGCAGGTTCGCTCGACCCGCGCGCCGCAGGAGGTCCTCGCGCGTCGCGGCGACGGCGGCGAAGTAGTGGTTGCTCGGTGCCCCGCGCTTCGAGTCGAGAGCGAACAAGGGCCGCGCCTTCCACGACACCGCGTTCGTGAGGGTCTCCACGGCGGCGATCAAGGTGCCGTTCTCCGTCTCCAACTTCCTGTAGTCGTCGGCGCTGTACATCGGCTCGCTCGCGAGCTTGCGCTGCGAACTCTCCGCGGAGCGACGCTGCGCGGCGAGGTCGTCGCCGAGAAGGCTCTGGATCGCGATCCAGCCCACGAGGAAGACCAACGCTCCCCCGACCACGATGAGCACGAAACGCTTGTTTTCCTGCCAGAAAGCTTCGAGGTTCACGGCTTGCCTCCCGTCGTCCCGGCGGCGTCGGCCGCATCAGCCGGCGGCGGAGCGAACAGCGTGAGGTCCAAGGTGAACCGCGCGCCGTTCGGGGCGAGCTTCTCCTTCGGAATCACGCCCTCGGGCAAGCGCGCGCGCAGTTTGCCGAGGAACTGTTCGTAGAGCTGGGGCAACGAATTGCTCCCTTCACGCGCCTTACCGACGATGGAGACGATCGGCTTCTCGGCGCCGCGAGCGACGCCGAGCTCTGGATCCGCGCGGAAATCGCTGGTGAGTTGCGTGACCCAGAATTCGCGCGGCAGATCCGCGCGCAACCAGTCGAGGGTGCGAGCAACCTGTTCGCCCGAGCCCTTCGCCGCGTGGAGTTCACGCCCGAGCTTCGCGAGACGCGCGTTCTCGAGCGCCATCTCCTCGGCCTTGCGGTGCAGACCGGAGACCTTCTTGTACTGCTGCTCGAGCGCCACGGCGCGAGCGCGCGCCGCATCGAGATCACCCTTCGTGCGCCAAGCCTGGAACCCGAGGAACCCGAGCGCCAAGACGCCGGCCGCGATCAACCACACGGTCCCGCCCCAGAACGCGCGCTTCTTAGCGAGCGCCGCGGGCAGGATCTCGATGCCGTATGCCGCGGGATCCGAGGCCGTGGCGGCGAGACCGAGAGCCACGACCGACTCGAGCTTGCGATCCTCGAGATCGTCGCGCGCCTCGGGCGAGAGTTTCGTCGTGTCGACGACGCGGAACGGGTCGAAGATCTCGACCGGCACCGTCATCCCGTTCGCGAGGTAACGCGGCAAGCCCTTCAGCGCCGCGCCGCCGCCGCACAGGAGCACGCGGTCGAGCTTGAGCCCCGAGATCTTGACCTGGGCCTTCGAGAAGAGGACCGCCGACTGGAGCAGGGAGAGCAGTTGGCCCGCCGCGGCTTGTGCAGCGCGCGTCGCGCGTTCGGCGTTCGGATCCGTGAATCGTGCCGCGGGGTCGAGGTCGACGAGGCGTTCCTTGAAGTCGACGGCCTTCGCCGCGGAGAGGTCGAGCCGTTGCGCGATCGCATCGTCGAAAAGGCGCGATCCGCCCGACAAATTACGCGCGAAGAGCAGATCCGGCCCGCGCGTGATCACGACGTCCGTGTTGTCCCAACCGATGTTCGCGAGCAAGACGGTTTCGTCCTGCACCGCTCCGAATCGCAGGAAGGCGTTGTAGAGCGCGATCGCGTTGGGGGTGAACGCGTCGAGCTTGCCGCCCAGACGCGCGAGTCCCGCGGCGTGCGCTTGGAGCAAGCTCTCGCGTGCCATCGCGAGTAGCGCGACGTCCTCGCCCTCGATCTCGGGCAACTCGGGCAAGAGGTTCCAGTCCGAAGCGACTTCGGCGCCCGATTGCCCGCCGATCTCCTCGACCTCGAAGCGCATGAGCTTCTTGAGCTGCCAGTCGGGCACGCGCGGCACGCGCACGTAGCGCACGTTCACGTCGCGACCGGAGAGTCCGACGCGCGCTTCGGTCGGCTTGAAAGGCAGCGCGAGTCCCTTCCAACCATCGACGAGTTCGGGCGCGACGACGGCCACCACGGCGAAGTCCGTGACGACGAACGTGTTGCCCTTCGTGTAGCCCCGCACGGCCTTGACCGTGCGCGAACCCATGTCGAGACCTGTGACGGTGCGCGGCATCTAGCGAGGACCTTCCAGCTTCTCGAGTCGAGCACGGACTTCACCGGCGAGGCCCTTGGCTCCGCGCTTTTCGAGCACTTCGAGCACAGCGGCGAGGCGTTCGCGCTCGGCGCGATCCTCGTCCTGTCGCAGCCCCGACGCTTCCGTGTCGAGCGCGGCCGCGAGTTGTGCGGCGTCGGTCTCGACCTCCGAGCCGACGTACCGCGCGGCGACGGCGAGCGCGCGCTCACGCGTCCCGACGTACAAGTTCGGCAGCGCGAAGAAGCGCGCGCGCTCGGCCTCGGCCCGCACCTCACGCACGGCGCTCAAGCCTTCTTGAACGAGCTTCGCGCGCGTCGCTTCGGCTTCCTCGACGAGGCCCGCCTCGTACGGAAAACGGTCGAGGAGTTCTTTCCATCCGGCGATGGCGAGCCCGAGTTCGCCGCGCTTTTCCGCGCCGCGCGCCTTGTGCGCCAAGTCCTCCGCCGCGCCTTTGTCGGCCGAGAAATCGAGGTGCAGGAGTACCTTCGGCTCGAGCGCACCGAGCTCGACCGTGAGCACGATCGCGGCCCCGTCGCGCGCGCCGCGCACGGAGCACGGTCCGGGCAGCACGACGCGCACGAGGTCCGCGCCGCGCCCGAGAAGCAGCGTCTCGACGCCTTCGCGCTCGTCCCCAGCGCCCGCGGTGCGATACCCGTCCTTCCCCGTCGATGCGAGACCGCCGCTCGCGACCTGGCCCTCGACCCGCAAGAAGAGTCGCGCCGGTTTGGCCACGTTTTCGGCCGTGAGAACGATGTGTGCCCCTTCGACACGCGCGGCGAGTTGTGCCGCGCCCGGCGCACCGTGCGCAGTCGCCGACGAGATCTGGATGCCGGTGACGCACGGCCGATCGATGCGCGCGAGCGACGCCGCGATCGGCGGATCCCCGTGCAAGTCGAGCGCGGCTCCGGCGAGTTCCGCTGCCGGTCGTCGCGGGCTCGCGACCTCCAACGCGCTGACGTCGTCCGCATCGACGACACCTCCGCCTTCGGATCCCGTCGCGCGCGCAGCGAGGACGATGCGCGCCAGCGAATATCCCGGCGGTACTTGGGCGTCGAGCCCGGTGGAAACGAATCCCGTTCCGCCACCGACCGCCGCGGACCAGGCCGTGATCGGCGCGAACTTCTCCTCCTGTTCCTCGGGGACGGAGAACTCGACACCCACGCGCGCTTCGACCTCGCCGCGCGTGCGCAACCATCCGAGCGCGCGGATCAGCCGCTCGGCTCCGGCGCGGAACGCCGGCGAGCGGTGCTCGGCCCACTCGTTCGCGCCGAGTTCCGCGCGCACGCCCTGTCCGCCGCTGCGTCGCGCGTTCGTGTTCGGCAGGAACGCTTGAGGCGCGGTTTCCAAGGCTCCGAACGGGTCGCGATCGCCCTCGAACGAATACCCCTCGGCCAGCAGATTCCCCGGGACCGGCGCGACGGCGGTGAGAGCGTCCAGCGACGACTTCGACGGATTCAGGAAGAACCACGCGCCGATACCCACAGCCGCGAGCACGGCGACGCCGAGACCCGCGAGTGCCGCAGGTGAGCGTTTGCCGGCGCGCGCGACCAAGCTCGCATCGACGCGCTCGAGGCCGTCGCCGGCGCTGGACACGGAGGCCGCCGGGGTCGCATCGAACTCGCCTTCCAGAGCCGGACCTTCGGACTCGGTGTCGTTGAAAAGGAACTCGACGTTGCCGATCGTGACCTGAGCTCCGTCCGTGAGCCGCGTCTCGAGCACGCGCTCCGGGCCGACGCGCGTACCGTTCGTGCTGCCCAAGTCGCGCAGGCGCACGCCGCCCTCTTCGACGACGAACTCCGCGTGCTTACCCGATACGGAGTTGTCGAGGATCTGGAGCGAGTTGCCGGGTTTCCGCCCGACGGTGAGGCCGGTGCGCGGGATCCGGACTACCTCTCCGCGCCGCTCGGTCGACTGGAAGCGCAGGGAGAAACGGTCGTCCATGGGCGCGTCGTGGGTCTGCGGCCGGGCGGGAGAGGGTCGCGAGTGGTCGCGCCCAGCGGCCGGCCGCGCGGATGGGCCGCAGCGGAACCGATCCCTAGTGCGCTGGCTACCCGGCGAGCGAGGTCTTGTAACAAACGGGGAGTCGGACGCGCAGCCCGCGCGGAGACTGACCCAGTTGGCTGTCCGTCTCCACAGCGGGCCGCGGAGGGCCTCCCGCGCGAGCTGGGCCCACAAGCGGTAGTGGAGTCCGCGGGTCGAGCACACAAAACGCCAGCCAACTGGGTCAGTCTCCGCGACAGGACCGGTCCGCGCCGCCAGAATCTCCGCGCGTGGTCCCCCGCCCGAACGACGACCCGGCGCTCCGGCGCTTCGCGCTCGTAGGTCCACCCGAACTCGGCCTGTTCGAGCTGGCCGACGGCGAGGCCGACCACGCCCGACGAGTCCTGCGCCTCGGACTCGGCGACAAATTGGTCGGGCTCGACGGGGCGGGCGCGGCTTGGCCGCTCGTCGTGGCGCGGTCCGACGCGCGGACGTTCGAAGTCCGCGGAGATGGCGAACCGACGCGCGAGCCGGCTCCAGGCGAATACGGCTCGGGCCTCCCCTGGATCGAGGTCGCCACGGCACTACCGCGCGGCGACCGGGGCGAGTCCATGGTCGAGCGGCTGGCTCAGCTCGGCGCGGCGGTGCTCCGACCGCTCCTCGCCGAGCGAGCAAGCCCCGAAGCGCGCGGCGAAAGTCCTCGACGGCTCGAACGCCTCGCACGGTCCGCACGCGAGGCCTGCAAGCAGTCGGGACGACTGTGGAGCCTCGCGATCGAACCCGGCGAGACTCCGGCGAGCGTTCTCGCGCATCCGGCGCTCGTCGATCTGCGACTCGATCCGCGCGCGCCCGCGCAGGCCTTCGACACCCTGCGCGATCTCGACCTGGCCGGCACGCGCGCGAGTCCGATTCGGTTGTGGGTCGGACCCGAGGGCGGATTCACGCCCGCGGAGATCCGGGCGCTCGACGACGCTGGTGCTCGACCGCTGTGCCTCGGCCCCCACGTCTTGCGCATCGAAACGGCGGCCGAAGCGGGGCTCGCGCTCGTCGCGGCGGCGGCGTACGCGCGCCGTCGTTGAGAGTTCGAGAACCCGCTCTTCCTGCGGCCTTTGTGCAGCCTGGGCGCCGTTTCTCGGCGTGCACGCCCGGCATCTCCGAGCGTCGGGCGCTCATTCGGTGGCCCACGAAATCCGTTCGCGCAGCGAGACCCAGCGATCGCCCCCGACGACCACGTGATCGAGCAGCGGCACGCCGAGGAGCGCTCCCACCTGGACCAGCCGCTGCGTCACGGCCACGTCCTGCGCGGAAGGTTCGGGATCCCCCGACGGATGATTGTGGACGACGACGATCGCGGCCGCGGACTCACGCAACGCCGCGGCGAACACTTCACGCGGATGGACGAGCGAGGTCGAGAGCGTGCCCGTGCTGACATGCGCCGTCCGCAGCAACCGGTGACGCGCATCGAGCAGCAGGACGTGGAATTCCTCGCGATCCAAGCCGCGCAGGAGCGGCGCCGCGACCGCGTGGACGAGCGCGGGCGAATTCATCGGCGCGCGCGCGGCCGGGCTGGCGCGTTCGACGCGACGACCGAGTTCGAACGCCGT
>CAZKIY010000254.1:0-6025 GCA_964552875.1 uncultured Planctomycetaceae bacterium | reverse complement strand
GCGTACTACGGCGCCCAGACGACGCTCGTGCCGTTGCTGAGGTTGAAGGTCGAGTTCGTGCAGAACGCGGCCGGGTCGCGATACCAAGCTTGGTAGTGGAACGTCCCGCCCGCGAGACCGATCGCGCCTCGCGTCGAGACGGGCTCGTCGCCGTAGGGAGCGCCGTAGCGCGCCGTTCCGCCGATCGCAGTGCGCAGCCCGAGGCGGATCACGTTGCCCGCGACGCAGCGCAGGCCGTCGCCGAACACCGCGCCCGCGCCGCTGCTCTGACGATCGCTGCCCTGGATGAAGAGGACCGCGGCCAACGGCGGAGTTCCCGACACCGCGAGGCCGAGCGAGTCGCGCGTCACGCGCGCGACACCGAACGCGTCGAGACGCGCTCCGTCGCTCGACGCCGAGTTCCGGCAGCCGCGGCCTTCCGCGCCGAAGTTGCCGCACGGGCAAGCGGTCACGAGACCATCACCCGAGCAGAACGTCGCGCCCGCCTCTGCGATTCGCGTGACCGTCAGATCCATCACGTCGTGGAAGGTCTCGTCGCTCGGGCGCTCCGCGTAGACGAGGAACGCGATGCGCCCATTGCCGTCGACGTAGCGCGCGATGTCGGAGGCGATGGTCGCCTTCAGCACCTCGTCGCGATTGCCGGCGAAGGCGTCGAGGTAGCGGTTCTGCCCGACGTTTCCGCGTCCGTCGCTCCATTGGCCGAGGGAGAGGTCCCACACGTACAGCTCGACTTGCGTGCAGTTGTCGGCGTAGCCCTCCCAACGCACGTCGAGAGCGGCGACGTCCTCGCGCGCCTCGGCCAAGGTGAACTCGAAGATGTGCGTCGACTCGAACCCGCCGCTGACCGTCGGCGAGATGTAGCGGTTCGCGTCGCCGTCTCCACCCGTGGCGTTCGAGGTCGCGAGCGCGGTGTACGCGGCCGCGGAGAGCTGCACCCCCACCGGCGAACGCACGTTCGAGACCGCGGCATTCCAGCTCGACGTCTGCGTTCCCAGCGCGGTCTGAGCCGGGCCAGCGCCATTCGCGAAGTCGTAGACGCTGCGCACCGCGGGAACGATGCGGAACGATCCCGCGCTCTGCGCCGTCGCCTGGTCGCTGTCGGCCGCCGTCACGACTACGCGCACGCGGCCGCGGTCGGTGAATGTCATCGGCACTGTCCAGTCGTATCGACCCGTGTTCGCCACGGTCGCGATCGGGAACCAGGTGATGCCGTCGTTCGGCGACCAGGAGAGGTCCGCCGTCGGGATAGGCGCGTTGAACGTGTCGGATGCGAGCCACGTGATCGTCGTCACATCGCCTGGGGCGAGGATCTCGCTGCCGCTCGGCGCCGAGACGTGCGCGGCGGGCACCGGTGCGGTGTAGCGCGGGACCTGCTTCACGATGCAGTGGATCGCGCCCGCCGCAGGGATGATCGAGAAGCAGTTGATGCCCACGATCTGCACGCCGGGACCGGCTGCCGCTTGCCATGCCGCGATCGCGGCCGCGTCCTCGTCGAGGTACGCCGAATTGCCCTGCCCGTAAGTCGGGATGAAGATGCGATCGTTCACACGGAACGCATTGGCGTACGTGTAGTGCGTGCTGCCGACGTTGAACGCCGGAGTCCGAAACACGGTGAAGCCCAGGTTTTGCATGAAGGGCACCGCGTTGCTCGTGACTGTGATCGCGGTCGCGTTCGATCCCGGCACGAACTCCGAGATGATCGCCGTGTCCGCATCGACGAGGTACATCCACATGTCGATGTGGCCCGTACCGTCGACGGAAGGCGGGAGCTGCGGCAGCACGTGCAGCGTGTCGATGCCCTGGAAGTCCTGGAACAGCGTCGCGATCGAGTTCGCGTCGAAGCCTGCGCTGGATGGATTGTCCAAGTTGACGAGCGCCGTCTTGAACCCCGAGCGGTTGGGACCGGGCTGGAAGTTGCCGCCCGAGTAGTAGACGCCCATGTCGTACGTGGACGTGCCGAAGTCCAGGTCGCCGAGGAGCGTCGGAGCGAAGTTGTCGTCCGGCCGCGTCGGATAGTAGTGACTATCGACGACGGCCAGTGCGCCGTCTTGCCACACGAAGTGCGGTCCATAGTCGCGCATCCACACGGAGTTCGTAGGTCGGACGAAGAAGCGTACCTTGCTCATGTCCGCGCCGCCGGCGATGAACGCGTTCG
This sequence comes from uncultured Planctomycetaceae bacterium, assembly GCA_964552875.1. Classification (GTDB taxonomy): domain Bacteria; phylum Planctomycetota; class UBA1135; order UBA1135; genus JAEUHZ01. The sequence continues at coordinate 3,870 of CAZKIY010000254.1, read as the reverse complement.
TCGCCGACTGCTGCTGCGCGGCGCTCGAAACGACGACGTAGGCGATCTCGTCGTACGCCGGATTCGACGTCAGCGCGACGACGCAATCCCGCACGACGCTGGCGAACGAGGCCGAGTTGTAGCGAAACAGCACGCCGTGCACGGGTTCGTATTCGGCCGGCGACGAGATCACGCCCGTGCCCGGAATCGTCAGCGACGGGGGCCGCTGGATGGAGCGCGGCACGAGCGACTGCATCGGGTCGTACGGCGTGCCGCCCTCCCGCACGCGCGGCAGCGGGATCTCGTCGACGGATGCCGGCGTTGCGATCGCTGGCGCCGTCGCGGCGGTGAGGAACGTGGCGAAGAACCACGGATTCGTGATCGAGGACATGCGCTCGAACCTGCCTTCGAAGCGGAGGACATGCATGAACGGGCCCGACCGCGACGCTCGCGGCGCACCTTCACCGAAGGTCGTACGTTCCCGAGCTCGATTCGGTTTCATCCGTCGTATTGAGATACCGTCAAGATCACGACACGACGCGAGATCCGGATTCACAGATCACACATGGACGCCCTCCGTGCGTAGAGGAGATGAGAAGACGGCCATGCCAGGCGTCGCGGTCATGCCTTCAACGCTCGGTAGATCGGATGAGAAAGCCATTACCTCTCGGTGAGGGACTCTCCAGAAACGCGCGGCCGGAAGCCCGTTGAATGAGTCGCGAGGCGAAGCGGGCGCTCGGGCTGCAAGGCGGGTGGCGAAGGCGATCGTCTTGGCCGCCGAGCACGACCCGACGAGCCCAACGGGGCAGCGCGAGGTTCTGCTCCTGCGGATCTCTCCCGAATCAAGCACATGCGACCTGGACGGAGCGAGCGCGCTTTCGGTGCGGGGAGCCCCCGTGACGCCGTCCCCATTCGTACCGACTTGCCTCCTGGTCCCGTTCGGAGTTCAGCTGTTACGTCATGACGACGAAGCGCGCGCCGCTGCTCGCGGTCCATCCGCTCACGATCGACCGCTGGAACGACTTCGAGCGCCTGTTCGGTCCGCGCGGTGCGTGCGGCGGATGCTGGTGCATGACACCGCGACTCACGCGCGCCGAGTACGAGCGCTCGAAGGGCGAGGCGAACCACCGCGCGATGCGCAAGCTGGTCGAGTCCGGGGCGGAGCCTGGTCTTTTGGCCCAACTCGGCCGTGAACCCGTCGCGTGGCTAGCGCTCGCGCCGCGTGCCGAGTACCGCGGTCTGCTGCGCTCGCGCGTCATGAAGCCCGTCGACGAACGGCCGGCGTGGGCGATCGCGTGCGTGTTCGTCGCGAAAGAGCACCGCGACCGCGGTATCGCGTCGCGCCTGATCGCAGCAGCTCTCGCGCACGCACGCCGACGCGACGCGACGCTCGTCGAGGCCTGCCCCCACGAGCCGCGCGGCGACCGGATGCTCGACTTGTTCGCGTGGACCGGCATCGCCTCGAGCTTCCTGGCGAACGGGGCGCTCCAGGTCACCTATGGTCCGCCCGAGCCGATCGCGGGCGCGTCCACGCGTGTTCCGCTCGGAGGACCTATTCCGCGCGCGAGAGTTCGCGCACGCGCGCATCCAGTTCGAGCACCTGGCCCGCGGAATAGCCACGGTCGTGGAACCACACGACCTGCCCCCGAGCATCGAGCAGCAGCACGCGCGCATTGCGCGGCTTCTCGTTGCCGGTGAACTCGACGATCTTCGAGCCCTCGCCCCCGTACACGGTGATCACGCTGGCCCAATCCTCGCTCGGAATCCCGCTCTGCATGCCCTGGTCGATCTGGCTGGAGAACGCGGTCGCGATCAGGCTGTCGATCGTCGGCAGCTCCGCGATCTTCACGGGCGTCTTGGCCTGCAAGAGGCCGAGGATCCAGCGATCGAGATCGAACTGAGCGTCCTGGACGTAGCCCACGAGGAAGAGGACGGGAGCGCCGCTGAAGTCGGCGGGGAGCGCGTACTCCCTCCCGTCGAGCGCCTTGCCCTGGGTGGTCGGGAACGGCTGGCCGGTCGGATCGACGTTCTTCACCGCGCTGGCGCAGCCGTTGAACGTGAAGGCGATGGTGGCGAGAGCGACGACGAGAGCGAAGGCGATGAGGATGCGTTTCATGGATGGAGGCGGGCAGGGGTACGTCGATCGCGCAATCGCTTCCGCGTCCGCACAGGCTGTGGGCTGGTGTACGCGGGACACCTCGTAGACGCCGCGGGAATCCAGCGGACACGCTGTGTCCCACGATTCTGCCGCAAGGCAGTGTGTGCGGACGAGTCCAATACCCTGTGGAGCGCGCGCCTCGGGGGTTGCTCCCGGATCCGCGCGGAACCAGCCCCAAGCGAGCGCCGAAATCGTGGTGCCGCGAACGCGGACCTGCTACGGCTCTCCTCATGATCGAACTCGGGATGGCGGGAATACTCGGCGCCCTGCTCGCCACGGCGAGCACGCTCGACGCGCGCGCGCCGTCGAGTTGGCGGGTCTACTTCGGAACGGGCGGCCCGAGCGCGCGCGGCATCTACACCGCCACCTTCGACGGCGAGCGGGGTCGGCTGTCCGCGGCCGAGCTCGCGCACGAGATCCCATCGCCCGGCTTCCTCGCGCTGCATCCCGACGGGCGAAAGCTCTATGCCGTCGCCGATCTGCCCGGCGGTCCGGGCGTCGCCGCGTTCGCGATCGGCGTCGGCGGCGCGCTGGAACCGATCGGCAGCGCGCCGACGGGCGACGGCGGCGCGGCGCACGTCGCCGTTCATCCGTCGGGTCGATTCCTGCTCACGGCGCAGTACGGCCGCGGCTCGGTCGCGCTGTTCCCGCTCGATGCCGAGGGGCGTCTCGGCGCGGCGCGCATCGTGCGTCACGAGGGCGGCTCGCGCGTCGTCGCGAAGCGTCAGGACGCGCCGCATCCGCACTGGTGCGGCTACTCGCCCGACGGACGATTCGCGCTCGTGCCCGACCTCGGCCTCGACGGCATCGTGATCTACCGCGTGGACGAGAGCGCGCCGGCGATCGAGCGCCACGGGTTCGCCGCGTCCGTCCCCGGCGGAGGCGCGCGACACATGCGCTTCTCGATCGACGGTCAGTTCATCCACTTGCTCGACGAGCTCGCTCTCAGCGTCACGACCTTCGCCTGGGATGCGCAGAACGGCACGGTCAAGAAGCTCGCGACCGTCCCGACACTGAGCGCGGAGGTGAAGGCCAAGGAGGACTTCAACTCCGCCGCGGAGATCGTCGTGCATCCCGCGGGCCGCACCGTCTACACATCGAATCGCGGGCACGATTCGGTGACGGTTTTCAGAGCGAATCCGGCGAGCGGCGCGCTCGCGGCGATCCAGGTCCAACCGGTGCGGGGAGCGTTTCCGCGGCACATCGCGCTCGCGCCGGACGGCGCGTGGCTGCTCGCGGCGGGCGCGGACTCGAACACGGTGTCCGTGCATCGCGTGGATCAGCGGACGGGCGAGCTCACGTACCAGACGCGTAGTGTCGTCCACGTCCCCGCGCCGATCTGCATCCTGTTCGCCGCGAAGGATTGAGCCGACGGCGGCGCCGTGAGGTGGGTGACCTAGCGCCTTACGTCGACCGGTCCGGGTCATGGACGAGCGGGAGCCGAGGAGGCGCCTGAGCGAGTTCGGGAGCGCACCAACGGAGCGCAGCGTGAGCGCCAGGGTCTTCATGTCATCCACGGAAGGCGAAGTCTCGTTCGAGCGGGAGTTCGGGCGAGAGAGGCCAGCGTCAGGCCCTCGCGGACTCGGGAGCTGCTCGCGGGCACTCGACCGGATACATTCCGCGCGCCGTCATCCGCTCGGAGAGCCCATCGACGGGGAGGGGATAGGAACTCCAAGCGGATGACCCCGGGCAGAGGGTAGCGGTCGGGCCGAATCCCGGGAGGTCTCGAGCCC
>CAZKIY010000253.1:0-6026 GCA_964552875.1 uncultured Planctomycetaceae bacterium | reverse complement strand
CCGTCGAGCACGCGTTCGAACTCGTCGAGCTTGACCATGTTCGGTCCGTCGCTCGGGCTCTGATCGGGGTTCGGGTGCACCTCGAAGAAGACACCGTCCACGTTGCCCGTCGCGACCGCCGCGCGCGCGAGAGCGGGCACCTTCGTGCGGTCGCCGCCGGTCCGATCGCCCAGCGCGCCGGGTTCCTGCACCGAGTGAGTCGCGTCGAACACGACGGGTTTGCCCGTCGCGGACAGGTGCTCGAACCCGGTCATGTCGACGACGAGTCGTCCGTACCCGAACGTCACGCCGCGCTCGCACACCATCACGTTCGGGTTGCCGGCGTCGACGATCTTCTTCACGACGTTCTTCATGTCCCAGGGCGCGAGGAACTGGCCCTTCTTCACGTGCAGCGCGCGATTCGTCTTCGCGGCCGCGAGCAGGAGGTCCGTTTGGCGGCAGAGGAACGCCGGGATCTGCAGCACGTCGACGAACTCCGCGGCCGGCGCGCATTGATCGGCGGCGTGCACGTCGGTGATCGTCGGGCAGCCGAGCTTCTGGCGAACTTCACCGAGCCATTCGATCGCGTCGAAGCCGGGGCCACGGCCTGCGGAGGCACTCGAACGGTTGGCCTTGTCGAAGCTCGCCTTGAAGATGAACTGCACGTTTCGCGGTTTGCAGATCTCCGCGACTCGTCCGGCGATCTCGTGTGTGAGCTCGCGCGATTCGAGCACGCACGGTCCGGCGATCAGGAACAAGTTGCCGCCGCCGAATCGGCGTCCGGCGATCTCGATGGTCGGGCGCGAATTCGTCATGTGTGCGCTCAAGGTACCAGGACGAGCCGCGGCTCGGCATCGACCGACAGCTCGAACGGCGTGTGACCGCCAGCGTCGCCGTCGATCTGCACCGGGACGGGTACCAGGCTCTCGACGCGGAAGTGTCGGCCCTGCAAGCGACGCACGTTTCCACCAGGAAATCGTGCGAACAGGCCGCGCGCCGCATGACGCAGGAGCTCGAGCCGTGATCGCGCGGGGAAGAGGTACGCCTCGAAGAGACCGTCGTCGAGCGCGCGATCGGACGCGAGGCTCGGCCAGCCGGCGTAGTGCACGACGTTTGCGACGAGGATCATGCCGAAGACGCCGTCGACGCGCTGTCCGTCCATCTCGAGGGACAACTCGGGGGGGGAGTAGCGTTGGAATTCGGCGCCGGCGGCGCGCGTCCACGTCCAGCGCGTGATCGGTCCGCGACGCAGGCGTTCGAGCCCGTGAACGACCGCGGCGTCGTAACCCGCGCTCGCGCCGAGGAAGGAGAGGCGTTCGCCGACATGGGCCACGTCGATCGGGCGAGTTTTCCGGGCGGCGACGATGCCAGCCACCGCAGCCGGATCGCGCGGCAGCCCGAGATCGAAGGCCAGGACGTTCGCGGTGCCCAGCGCGAGTTGAGCCACGGGGATCGTGGATCGCGGGAGCCCGGAGAGCACTTCGTTCAACGTTCCGTCGCCGCCGATCGAGACCACGGCCTCGACGTCGCCCTCGACGGCGGCGGCGCGAACTCGCGCATCGCCGCGTGCGCGCGTCGAGAACACCTCGGGCTCGAAGCCCAGTTCGCGCAATGCGTTCGCGAGCTCCGCCGCCGCGCGCTCACCACGCCCGCGGCCGGCGATGGGGTTCGCGATCACGAGGACTTTGCGTGCGGACATCGGCACCTCTGAGGATCGTGCCTCGACGCCCCCCGCGTCCAGGCGTAGGTTCGCGGCATGTCGCGCTCGCTCCTCGTCGTCGGTGGAACGGGATTCCTCGGCATCCATCTGCTGCGAGCCGCCGAGGAGGCGCGATTCACGCCTGTGTGCGCGGCGCGACGAGCGTCGGAACTCGTCTTCGGAACGTTTCGAGTGTTCGACGCGGCCGACCCGGACGAATGCGAACGCGCCCTCGACCTGATCGAGCCGCTCGCCATCGTCCATGTCGCGGCGATGGCGCGGATCGTCGACTGCGAGCTCGACCCCGCGCGCGCTCGACGCGTGAACACCGAATGGCCCGGCGAACTCGCGACGCTCGCGCGCGAACGTGGCCTGCGCTTCGTCCACGTGTCGACCGATCTCGTTTTCGGTGCGAGCCGAGCACCCATGTCGGGGTTCACGGAGCTCGACGGACCCGCTCCTGTCTCGGTCTACGGAGTGACGAAAGCCGCAGGCGAGCGGGCCGTCCTCGACGCCGATCCCGCGGCACTCGTCGTCCGCCTGCCGCTCCTGTGCGGCGATTCGCACGGTCGCGGGCTCGGCGCCAGCGACTCGGTCGTCGCGTCCGTCGCGCGCGGCGAACGACCGCGGCTCTTCACGGACGAATGGCGAACGCCGCTCGATGTCGCGGTCGCGGCGCGCGCTCTCGTCGAACTCGCCGACTCCGACGTCCACGGCGTGCTGCACGTCGCCGGGCCGACGCGGATGAACCGACACGAACTGGGGCTCCGCGCACTTCGCGCGGCGGGATACTCCGATCTGCGCGCGCTCGTCGAAGCCGCTGAACGGTCCGGCCAGCACGCGACGCGCCCGCCCGATGTCTCGCTGGACTCGACACTGGCCCGGGCAGTGCTTCGCACGTCCCTCTCGGAACCGTTCGCGTGAAAGTTCGATGCGGCCCCCGGATTGCGCGTCCCGATGCGCGCGGCGAGCATGCACGGATGACGCATCGCATCCTGCTCACGCTCGTGGCCGCCTCGATGTTCGGCGCATGCAAAGCGGAATGCGTCGGATGTCAGCCGCAGCTCGACGAAGATCGTCCCGTCGCCGTCGCTCACCACTTCGACGTCGAGATGTGGGAGATGCCGCTCGCCGCCGCGGAGCAGCTCTACCGCGACGCGGACGCGCACGCCTCGAGCGTCGCGCTCGTCATCGACGAGAAGGGACTGCGAAAACCGGTTCTGGAACTCGCCGCGCGGAACCCAAACGTGCAGCGCATCGAGCGTCCGTCGTTCGAGGCTCGCTCGGGCGCGCGCGGGTTCTTGCCCCCGCGTACGAGGCCGAACGGCGAGCAGTCGTGGGCTGACGGGCTGCGTCTCGAACTGGGTGCTTCGCCGGGTGAAGGTTGGGCGGCGCACCAGCTCGAGTTCGCGTGCGTGTGGACATCACCGCAAGGCGAGCGGCTCGCGATGGCCGGCGGGTCGACACCCTTGCCGCCGGATCACGACGTGCTCGTGTGGTGCTTGCCGTCCAAGTCTCTCGCATCAATTCCAGAACCGAGGACTGCGCGCGCGGTGCTCGCGATCGTGCGCCTCGAACCTCGTTTCTAGGGGGCTCACCGGCGCGCAGGCTTGACCGGTAGGACGGTCACGGATGAAGTGGCCGCCCCCATGGAATCCACGACGCGCAGCACGGAGTTGTCGACGCGCTACGCGCCGGCCGAGTTCGAGAACGACGTCTACGAACGCTGGCTCGCGAGCGGCGGGTTCACGCCCTCGGCGAAGCCTGTCGCGGGCCGCAAGACGTTCGCGATCATGATCCCGCCGCCGAACGTGACGGGCGTCCTGCACATGGGGCACGCGCTGAACGGCACGATCCAGGACGTGATCATCCGTCACCGGCGCATGCAGGGCTTCGACGCCCTGTGGCTGCCCGGCACGGATCACGCCGGCATCGCGACTCAAGCCGTCGTGGAGAAGAAGCTCTACGAGACGGAGAAGAAGACGCGCAACGACCTCGGACGCGACGCGTTTCTGGCGAGAGTCTGGGCGTGGAAGGAGGAGCACGGCTCCTACATCCTCCAGCAGTACCGGCGCCTCGGTTCGTCGTGCGATTGGTCGCGCACGCGCTTCACGATGGAGCCGCACATGACGCGCGCGGTGCGCGAGAGCTTCGTGCGCCTCTTCGAGAAGGGCCTCGTCTACCGCGGCGCACGGCTCGTCAATTGGGATTGCGTGCTCGAGACCGCCGTCAGCGACGACGAGATCGAGTACGTCCCGAAGAAGGACAAGCTCTACCAATTGCGCTATCCCGTGAAGGGGCGCGAGGGCGAGCACGTCGTCGTCGCGACGACACGGCCTGAGACGATGCTGGGTGACACGGGCGTCGCCGTGAACCCGAAGGACGAGCGGTATGCGCACTTGAATGGCGCGATGCTCGTGCTGCCGATCGTCGGCCGCGAGATTCCGCTCGTCTTCGACGACGAGGTCGAGATGGACTTCGGCACGGGCGCCGTGAAGGTCACGCCCGGCCACGATCCGGCCGACTATGCGCGCGGGACGCGTTTCAATCTTCCGATCATCAACCTGTACGAGAAGAACGGCACGCTGAACGCGAACGGTGGCCCGTTCGCCGGCCTCTCGCGCGAGAAAGCGCGTGACGCGGTCGTCAAGGAGTTCGACCGTCTGGAGCTCCTCGGCAAGGTCGAGGACTACCAGCACAACGTCGCGATCTCCGACCGCAGCAAGAGCATCATCGAGCCGCTCGTCAGCGAACAGTGGTTCGTGAAGATGAAGCCGCTCGCGGAACCGGCTATTCGCGCCGCGACATCGGGCCGATTGCAGTTTCGGCCCGAGCGTTGGCAGAAGGTCTATCTCGACTGGCTGAACAACGTGCACGACTGGTGCATCAGCCGCCAACTGTGGTGGGGGCATCAGATCCCGGTCTGGTACGACGAGGACGGCGTGCCCGTCGCGTCGCGCGACGATCTCGTCATCGGTACCAAGCACCCGAAGACAGGCAAACCAATCGTGCGTCAGGACCCCGACGTGCTCGACACGTGGGCGTCGTCGTGGCTCTGGCCGTTCGCGACGATCGGGTGGCCGGACAAGACGGAGGACCTCGCGCGTTTCTATCCGACGCAGTTCCTCTCGACCGCGCGCGAGATCATCTACCTGTGGGTCGCGCGCATGGTCATGGCGGGGTACGAGTTCCTCGACCATTTGCCCGAGGATCAGCGTTGTCCGTTCGACGTCGTCAACGTGCACGCGACGGTGCTCGACGCGAAGGGTCGGCGGATGTCGAAGTCGGCCGGCAACGGCATCGACCCGATCGACTTGATCAACCAGTACGGCGCGGATGCCACGCGCTACTCGTTGATCCTGCTCACGAAGGAGGGACAGGACGTCAAGCTGGCGCCCGACCGCATCGAGCAGGGCTACCGCTTCACGAACAAGCTGTGGAACGCGGCGCGTTTCGCGTTGATGAACGTCGCCGGCAAGCCGTTCGCGGACCCGACGGTCGAGGTCGCGAGCCTGCGGGTCGAGGATCGTTGGATCCTCTCGCGACTCGAGCGCGCGCGCCGCGAAACGACGTCGGCACTCGAGGAGTATCGCCTGAACGACGCGGCGACGCTGCTCTACAAGTTCGTCTGGAACGACCTGTGCGACTGGTACCTCGAGATGGCGAAGCCCAGGCTCGCGAACGAGAGCGATCCGTCCGGCGCGGTCGCTCGCGGAACGCTCGTGCGCGTGCTCTCGGACACGTTGGCGCTCCTGCATCCGTTCACCCCGTACATCACCGAAGTCCTGTGGAAGCAGGTTCACGAGACGATCGGACGCGACACGACGATGTTGATGAACGGCGTCTGGCCCGATGGGAAGGGCCTTGGCGTCGATGAGGCCGCGGAGGCCGAGATGCAGGTCCTCCAAGACCTCGTCGGCGCCGTGCGACAGGTCCGCAACTTGACGAGCCTCGGCGAGCGACAGCCGCTCGTTGCGCGTATCGCCGCGAAACGGCCGCAAGAACGTGAAGTTCTGCAGCGTCACTCCGAGACGGTGCGCCTACTCGCGCACCTGTCCGAATGCTCGGTCGCCGCATCCGTCGAACGCCCGCCCGCCAGCGCAGTCGCGGTCGTCGGGGGCATCGAGGCGGTCGTGCTCCTCGGGGAGGGCGTCGACCTCGGCAAGTTGAAGGACGTGCTGCAACGCCGCGCCGAGAAAGTGAAGAGCGGCATGGCCGGCGTCGACGCCAAGCTCGCGAACGCCGCGTTCCTCGAGCGCGCGGATCCCGAGGTCGTAGTCGAAGAGCGCGCGCGCCGTGAGGAACTCGTCCTCGAGCTGTCGCTGCTCGAACGCAACATCGCGGGGTT
>CAZKIY010000252.1:0-6032 GCA_964552875.1 uncultured Planctomycetaceae bacterium | reverse complement strand
ACCCGCATCCATCGGGTCGTGCTCCGCGGGTCACGGCAGGTGACGCACCACGCGCACGCGGTCCATCCGATTTGCTCGAACCGCGCTCACGGTTCCATCAAGAACGGCCACGTCGCCAGCGCCATCGGGATCGAGAACAGCAGACTGTCGAGCTGGTCGAGAAGCCCGCCCGACGGACCGAACCACGTCGAGGAGTCCTTCACGAGGACGCGCCGCTTCACGAAGCTCTCGAAGAGGTCCCCGGCCTGCGCGGCCAAGTTGATCAGTGCCCCGACGACGAGACCGCCAGGGACGCCGAACCGCCCCTCGGGCAGGACCCCGGTCGCGACAAGGACCCCGCCGAGCGCCGTGGCGGCGAGGAGCGAGGCCACGCAGCCGGCCGTCGTTTTCCCGGGCGAAATCGCCGGGAACGGATGCGACTTGCCGATCGCGCTCCCGACGTAGTAGCCGGCCGTGTCACCGACCTTCGACAGCGCGAGGAGCGCCACGAGGCCACCGGTCCCGAGCGTGTGCCAGATCCCCCACAGTGCGGGGAGCGGCGGGAGCAGCCACGCCGCGAGGCCGGCCACGATCAGGAGGCGTTTCGCCCCACCGGGCTCGCGCAGCGCGAGCGGTGCGCCGGCGACCGCCAGCCCGGTGAGGACCAGGAACGCTGTCCCGAGGTTCGCGCGCGAGGCCGCGATGTCGGAGAGCGACCACACGAGGACCGCGGCGACGGCGAGCATCGCGATCGCGCGGCCTGCGGAGGCTCCGGGCAGGAACCGCGCGAAGCTGCGCGTCAACCCGTGCACCGCGACGGCCGCGAGCACGGCGAATGCGCCCTCGATGAGGTACCCCGGCCGCGCTGTCGCTCCCGCCGCCGCGGGAAAGCCCGCGTACGCCGCTCCGAGCGCCGCGCTCTCGATCGCCGAGTGCGCGAAGAGGATCACCGCGATCGCACCCAGGAGGAGCGGCGGGCGGATCGAGAGCAGCGCGAGGCTGCCCATCGCCGCGATCTCGACGACGGCGGCGATGAGGACCAGGCTCGTGACCCAGAAGACCGGACGTCCCGATCCGTCGTTCGCGTTCCACCACAAGAGACCGGCGACGACCGTCAGCAGGGTTGCGCCCGACAGCGTGCGACGCAGGATCTTCTGGGCCTTCGAGGACAACGCGATCAACCCGAGCCGGTCGTGTGGCGTCGCGCGGCGGCGAGCGGCCCGGCCGAATCCGGCGCCTGGTCCGCGACGAGCCCGCCGAACTTGCGTTTGCGTCCGGCGTAGGCGCGCATCGCCTCGAGGAGTTCCGCGCGCCGGAACTCGGGCCAGCAGACGTTCGAGACGAAGAGCTCGCTGTAGCTGATCTGCCACAAAAGGAAGTTCGAAACGCGCATCTCCCCCGCCGTGCGCACCAAGAGATCCGGGTCCGGCGTCTCCGGGTCGTAGAGGTACGCGCGCATCGTTTCTTCGTCGATGCTCGCGGCGTCGAGCGCACCGGCCTTCACGTCGAGCGCGATGCGACGCACGGCGTCGGCGATCTCCGTGCGACCGCCGTAGGACAACGCGAGGCGCAGCAGCATCCCGTCGTTCGAGGCCGTCGCGGCCTCCGTGCGACGCAGTTCGCGCAAGGCTCCGGACGGCAGGTCGTCGAGGCGTCCGATCGCGCGCAGGCGCACGCCGTTCTCCATCAACGTCGGGAGCTCGTCGACGAGGAAGCGCCGCAACAGCGACATCAAGTAGCGAATCTCGGGCGCCGGCCGCTTCCAGTTCTCGTGGCTGAACGCGTAGAGCGTCAGGCTTTCGACGCCCATCCGCGCCGCTTCCGTCGTGATCTCACGCACGGAATGAATGCCTTCCTTGTGACCGAAGATGCGACGGAGGCTCTGGCGTTCGGCCCAGCGCCCGTTGCCATCCATGATGATCGCGATGTGGGCCGGGAACGGGCCGCCGAGGTCGGGTCGCACGGGCTGCATGCGGCTCATGGGGACACGCAGCTCATTCGGACGCAAGTCGTCATGAGGGCCGGATGGTACCGCGCTGGATCACTTGTTCGCGTTCCGGGCCGACCGAGATCATGAGCACCGGCGCGCCGACTTCGCGCTCGAGGAACTCGATGTACCCGCGCGCCGTGGGCGGAAGGTCGGCGTAGACCCGCGCGCGCGTCAGGTCTTCGCTCCAACCGGCGTGTCGCGAGTACACGGGCTTCGCGACGTCGATCGACGGCAAGTGTGCCGGCCAATCGCGCGTCTCACGGCCGTCGATCGCGTAACGCGTCGCGACTTGGATCTCCGGGAAGCCCGAGAGGACGTCGAGGTTCGTCACGATCCAACCGTCCGCGCCCGAGAGGTCGAGCGCGTAACGCACCGCGACCGCGTCGAACCAACCGCAACGTCGCGGCCGACCCGTCGTCGAGCCGTACTCGTTCCCTTGTTCGCGGATCCGCGCGCCGACCGCGTCGTCGAGCTCCGTCGGGAACGGGCCTTCGCCGACGCGCGTCGTGTAGGCCTTCGCGATGCCGACCACGCGGTCGAGCCAGCGCGGTGGGAAGCACGCACCCGCGGCGATGCCGTTCGCGCCGGTGTTCGAGGACGTGACGAACGGATACGTGCCCGCGTCGATGTCGAGCATCGCGCCCTGCGCGCCCTCGAACAGGATGTGCTTCTTCGCGCGATGCGCCGCGCGCACCTCGGCGCCGGCGTCGGCGACGAACGGGCGCAGTCGCTCGCCGATCGCGACGTAGCGGTCGAGCTGCGCGTCGAGTTCGAGCCCTTTTTCACCGTGAACGCGCTCGATGAGCGCATTTTTCTCGGCCAGGACGACGCGCAATCGCGCGCGGCACAAATCCGGTTCGAGCAGGTCGCAGACGCGCAAACCGACGCGCGCGGCCTTGTCGGCGTAGCACGGCCCGATGCCGCGACCGGTCGTGCCGATGCGACCTTCGCCGCGCCAACGCTCGGCCAAGCCGTCGATCACGCGGTGGTGCTCGAAGATGACGTGCGCCAGCGCCGAGAGCCGCAGGTTCGTGCCGTCGACCTTCACGCCGCGCGCGCGCAAGCCGTCCACTTCCTCGAGCAGCTTGATCGGATCGACCGAGACGCCGTTCCCGATCAGGTTCACCGTGGAGGGATTCAGGATCCCGGACGGGATGAGGTGGAGGACGTACTTCTCCTGGCCCACGACGACCGTGTGACCGGCGTTCGGACCGCCTTGGTAGCGCACGACGACGTCGGCCTCGCGCGCGAGGAGGTCGATCAGCTTGCCCTTCCCTTCGTCGCCCCACTGGGCACCGAAGACGCTCAATGCAGGCATGGGGAGGGCTCGATTCGGGCGGTCCTGGTGCGGGGAGGGAGAGTGCGGGATTCTCCGGACCCGAGGCACCGATCACAAGGGGCGAAGTGCTCCCCTTCGAAGCTCACTCGCTGGTCGAGGGGCCGGGAGCGAGTTCGCGCGACGGACTCGGGTTGGGCAGTGCCGGCGGAACGCTGCGCGCGATCCACTCGCGGCAGGTGCGGACGAGCCGTTCGCGCTCGACCGGTTTGGCGAGGTAGTCGTCGCAACCGGCTTCGATGCAGCGATCACGGTCGCCGGCCAGGGCATGCGCCGTCACGGCGACGATCGGTCCGGTCCAGCCTGCGCTGCGGAGCTTCCGCGCGGCGCTGTAGCCGTCGAGGATCGGCATCTGCATGTCCATCAAGATCACGTCGTAGCAGCGACCCGACTTGCGCGACGCGAGAGCTTTCTCGACGCCGATCGCACCGTTCGAGGCGACGTCCACCGTCGCGCCTGCGCGCTGGAGGTAGAGCGCGTAGAGGCGCTGTGTCGCGATCACGTCCTCGACGAGGAGGATCTGGCCGCTCAGCCCCTCGGACCCCGAGGGAGACGCACGCTTCGGGCCCGACTCGGGCGTCTCGACGGGACAAGGCAGGCTGAGCGTGAAGGTGCTGCCCGAGCCCGGGATGCTCTCGACGTCGAGGTCGCCGCCGAGGACGTGGGACAGACGACGCGAGAGCGCGAGCCCGAGGCCCGTGCCTCCGTGACGTCGAGTCAGCGAACCGTCTCCTTGCGAGAACGCTTCGAACAAGTGGCTGCGTTGCTCGGAAGTGATTCCGACCCCGGAGTCCGCGACGACGATCTGCAGGCGGTGCTCGCCACCCAGGGCGCTCTCGAGATCGCAGGCGACGCGCACGGATCCCGAGTCGGTGAACTTGATCGCGTTGCCCACGAGGTGAGCGAGGATCTGCTTCAGTCGCACAGGATCCGTGCGCAGAGCGTCGGGCACGGATCCGCCGCACTGAACCGAGATCCGAAGTCCCTTCGCCTTGGCACGAGCGGAGTGCGCGGCCACGACTTCCTCGAGGATCGCGCCCGGGGAGCAGTCGTGTTTCTCGATGAGCAGGCGACCCGACTCGATCGAGGACAGATCGAGGATGTCGCCCAGCATGGAGAGCAGGCTCTGGCCCTCGCCGCGAATCGCCTCGAGTTGCTCGGCGCGCTCGGTGTCGACGAGGGCGCCGTCGCGCAGGAGTTCCGCGGCGCCGAGGATGGCGATCATCGGAGTACGGATCTCGTGGCTCATGTTCGTCAGGAACTCGGACTTCGCCTGGGCCGCCGCGACGGCCACGGCGCGAGCGGTCTCGAGCGCACGATTCGTCGTCGCGAGCGAAGAGGCGTAGGCCCGCGCTTCGCGCTCGGCCGCGCGGGCCTCCTCGATGCGCAGTCGCTCGCGAGCCTCTGTGTTCCACTTCTCCGTCAGCGCGCTGGCGCACTGTTGGACTTCGACGTTGTCGAACGGCTTCTTCAGGATGAGCAGGCGGTCCGAGCGGCCGAGTCGCGCGAGGATCTCGTCCCACGAATGGTCGGAGTACGCCGTGCAGATGACGGCCTGGATGCGCGGGTCGGCCTCGAAAATGCGCGCCAAGGTCTCGATGCCGTCCCAACCGGGCGGCATGCGGACGTCGACGAACGCCATCGCGTAGGGACGTGAGCACGCGAGCGACGCGACGACCTTGGCGAGGCCTTCTTCGCCCTGGTACGCGGAGTCGAGCTCGTAGGTGACAGCGGGGACAGCGTCCTCCTCTCCGCCGAAGAACGCGGAACGCGCGTCGGCCAGGTTCGTCCGCGAGGCGGACGGGTCGCCCAGGATCTTCCTGAAGTCCTCGTGGATCGAGGCGTTGTCATCGATCACGAGGATCCGTCGGTTCGCTTCGCCGCTCATGCCGAAACTCCCGCCGAGGTCGGCGCTTCGATGACGAGATCAAGCGCGAAGATCGCACCGCGCCCTGTCCCTTCACTGGCCGCAGTCAGGTTTCCACCCAGTTCGCGCGCGGCGTTCGCCGACGCGTGCAGGCCGAATCCGTGTCCCGCCTTCTTCGTCGTGAAACCGTGCGTGAAGACGCGCGCGACGTTCTCCGCCGGGATGCCGACCCCGTTGTCCTCGACTTCGAAGCGCACGCGTCCTTCTCCGAGATCGCGGATCCGCAGCGTGATCCGCGGCGCGACGTTCGCCTCTTGCGTCGCCTGGCGAGCGTTCTGGATCAGGTTCACGAGGATCTCCATCAGCCGATGACGATCGATCCGACAGGAAGGCAGCGGGTCGTACTGGCGCACGAACTCGATCGCTGTGCCGCCTTGCAGCGCGCGGCCCGTGAAGTCGATCGCCGCGTCGAATTGGTCCGCGATCGAAACGACTTCGGTGACGCCCGAGCGGCCCGCGTATCCCTGCTGGGCCTGCACGAGCTCCTTCACGTGCTCGATGCCCTCGCACATCGACTTCACTTCGCCCTGCACACGTCCGCGTTCGGCTTCGAGGTCGGTCGCGATCGAACGCAGGAGCGGCAACAACGCGCGGCCTTTCGGGTCGCGAGACAGGAACCCGGGCAGGTCCTCGGCGTGGGGCTCGAGAACCTTGACGACCTTGGAGAGGTCGTTCGTCGCCGATGCGCGCACGCGCTCGGCCACGAGGTTCGCGCTGACGTTCACGCTGTTCAGCACGTTCCCGACGTTGTGCAGCACGCCGGTAGCGATCTCGGACATGCCGGCCGCGCGCGCGGCCTT
>CAZKIY010000251.1:2186-6053 GCA_964552875.1 uncultured Planctomycetaceae bacterium | reverse complement strand
CGCGAGGTCGTGGACGTGCGCGAGCTGCGCCGCGCGACCGGATTCGCGCCTGATTTCCTGCACGTCGTGCTGCAGGAGCTCGAGAAGTCCGGGCGCGTGAAGTTGGAGCCCGGAGGTCTCGTTCGACGCACGGACGGCAAGGCCGCCGTCGATCCCGCGCTCGAAGATCTGCTCGGCCGCGTGCGCGCCACATTCGAGGCGGCGCACTTCCAGCCGCCGACGCCGGTCGAGCTCGCCGAGCGACTCTCGGTGCCCGCGAAGTCCGCGACGCGCGCGATCGAACTCTTGAAGGACCGCGGCGAACTCCACGCGATCCAGCCGGGCGAGATCTACCTGGCGCACGCGACGTACGAAGCGGCGAAGGCCGCGATCGTCGCCAACTGCGAGAAGAACCGCTCGCTCGACATCCCGTCGTTGCGCGATCAACTGCAGACGACGCGCAAGTTCCTCATCCCCTTGCTCGAGCATTTCGACACGGCCGGTGTGACGATCCGGCAGGGCTCGAATCGGGTCCTGCGACGGCGCTGAAGCCTTTTTTCTCACTCAGAACGAGTTTCCAGCGGGGACGGCTCAACCCGCGGGTCGCGCCGACCGATCCAGGCCACGGGACTGCACGTTCCTGCCATGCATTCGCGCCTCGATACTCCGCATCCCGACCCGAGCCGCGAGCTCTACAACAGCAGCGCCGGGGATTTTCTCGGACTCGATTACGAGCTCGCGCGAACGCGATCCGCGCTGCCGACGCCGAGCGCAGCGTACGCACCGAATCCGTGGTCGATGCCCGCGCGCGAGTTGCTCGGGGCCGGTGAGAGCCTGCAGGCCAGCTGGCCCGAGGCGCGTCCGAACACGTGGCGCACGGGGCCCGCGGTCCCGACGGCAATGCCGAGCGAGCGACCGAGTTGGCTGCTCGCGCTCGACGATGCGGCCGTGCCGCGCGGGCAGACGTCGTTCGTGCCGTCGCGCGCTCCGACGAACGCGTCGTTCACCGACGGCGTTCCCGTCGCCCATCGCGTCGCGCCGTGGTTCCTGCGGGCGATCGGCATCGCTGCGGGAGTCTTCTTCGTCGCCGTCGTGGTGCGCTCGCTGACCGTGAGTCGGAGCGACACGCGCCCCGAGTTGCCGACTCTCGTCGTGCCATCCACGCGCGCGAGCATCGACTTCGCGCACGAGTTGGCCGCACCGGATGGATCCGACTCGCGCATGCGACCTGGAATGCGTCCGAAGAAGCCCGTCGCTTCGAAGCCCGCATCCGCGAGTTCGATGCAGGCCGCTGAGTCGCGCTCGTTCCTCGAACGCGACGCCGGGGTCGAAGGCGCCGCGCTCGAAGCCACGCTCGAGCCCGAGTCGCCCGCGCTCTACGTCTACGATCTCGCGGCGTCTCCGGCGGCAGCGACGCCGAGCACAGCGGGTGCGCCGCTCGGTGCCGCGGACGTCGATCGTTGGTTGGCTGCGCAGGCGAGCGCGGCTGCACCGCTCAGCGATGTCGGCACGGTGACGCGCGCTCCGGAGGGTGAGCCGTCGAACGTGCCCGGCGTCGAACGTGCATCCGGCATCTGGGAAGGCGCGACGATTCCCGTCGAGGCGCTGTCGGGTGGACTGCGACTCGAGACTCCTTCGGTGGGGCGTGTCCGCGTGCGGCTCGAGGGCACGGAGCGCGTGGAAGGACGCCTGACCGCGATCGGCCAGGGGAGGGTGTGGATCCAAACGGATGCGGGGCCGAGGGTCATCGAGCGGGATGCCTTGCGCGGCCTCGAGCAGATCGCGAATCGCGAGGCGACCGCCAGTGCTCCGCAGGCTCCGCGGCGCCAGCGTGTGCGCACGGCGGGTGGGGTGTTCTATGGGCGGGTCCTGGCGCGCGATGGGCGGACCGTGACCTTGGTGACCGATGCCGGGACGCGGATCTCGGTCGAGGCGGACGAGGTCGTGGACGCGGATCCGTCCGAAGTGCGCTGAGCGGGATCCTCGGGAGGCGGGTGACTGCCGATCCGGTCACGTGCGCTAGGCGCTGGGAACGGGCCTAGCTGCTAGCGCAACTGCGGGCTCCGGCGGGGCTAGGATGCTCGCCGCGTGCGTGGTGCACGCGACAGACGGGGTAGGTCAGCGCATGCGACTGGGCATCGGTTCCGAGAGTTGGCGGGGGAGCACCGGACACTGGGTCCGCGGGATCCTCGTCGCGGTCACAATTCTGGTGGGCGTTGGCCTGACGGCCAACGCTGTAATCGACGAAACCACCAAGAACTTCCGCAAGTACTTCAAGACCTACACCGACGTCCCGTCGCGCGTGGAGGCGGTGCTCTCCCTCGAAGGCATCGACGACACCGAGGTCATCGAGCTCCTCCTGCCGCTCCTGAAGGACCAGGAGACCGAGATCGTGCGCGCGTCCGTGCGCGTGCTCGCGAAGCTGCCTTCGCCGGGCACGATCGAGACGCTGTTCGTCGCGTACAAGACCGAGAAGAACGACGTCGTGCGCGTGGGCATCCTGCGCTCCGTCGGCGAAGGGAATTACGAGGGCGCGCTCCCGCTCGCGGTCGGAGCGTTGACCGACAAGTCGTGGGAAGTGCGCCGTCGCGCGTTGCAAGTCGTCGAGGCGTCGAAGGACGTGGCGGCTGCCCAAGCGTGTCTGCCGCTGCTCGACGATCCCGAGCCCGCGGTCCGCGGTCAGGCGCTCGAGACCATGACGGTCCTCGGCGCCGACGCCGTGATCCCGAAGGCCTGCGCACTGCTCGCCGATCCGACGCGCACCGTGCGCACGAGCGCGATCGCGGCGCTCACGAAGATCCGTCATGTGACGGCCGTCGCCCCGCTCGTAAATCGCCTTCAGGTCGAAGAAGGCGTGCTCGTGCCGCTGATCGTCGAAGCGCTTTCGAACCTGACGGGCCTCGAGCTCGTCGAGCCCGTCGCGTGGAAGAACTGGTGGGAAGCGAACAAGGTGACGTTCGTGCTCCCGAAGGCCGAGGCCATCGCGTACATGCGCAGCAAGCGCGAAGCGACGACCGGCAAGGCCAAGTGGGATTACGACAAGACCGGCGTCGCCGACTACCACGGCATCGCGACGCCGAGCCGCTCGATCCTCTTCGTGATCGATGTCTCGGGATCCATGGAGGCCGAGGTCGTCGAGAAGGAACGCTTCAGCGATGGCAACTACCCGAGCTTCTTGCGCATCGACATCGTCAAGACGGAGCTCCAGCGCACCATCGAGCGTCTCAACACGTACGTGAACTTCAACATCGTCGCCTTTGCGACGAAGGTCGATCCTTGGAAGCGCGGCAAGTTGGTGCCCGCGAACGTGCTCAACAAGTCAGCGGCCAAGGACTGGGCGAAGGGGCTCTACGCGATCGGTGGCGCGTCCAAGGAGGACAACGCCTCCGTCGGGCTGACGGGTTCGGCGAACCTCGACATGGGCAAGACGAACACCTATGGCGCGATCATGACCGCGATGGGCATCGATCCGACGAAGGGTCCGCAGACGGGCGACAAGGACTACAAGACCGAGGTCGACACGATCTTCTTCCTGTCCGACGGTCGGCCGACGGTGGGGGAGTTCGTCGATCCCGACGACATCCTGCGCGAGGTCAAGGCCGCCAACGAGCTGCGCAAGATCACGATCCACACGATCGCGATCGGGGAGTTCCAGAAGGACTTCATGCGCCGGATGGCCGAAGAGAACGGCGGGAAGTTCGTCGACCTCGGCAAGTAGGCGCGAGCCCGCGCGGGGATGGCGGATCCGAGCTCTCGGCGTGATTGACGGGCCACGGCGCGCCCCGTATCGTTCTCCGCCCACGGGTCGGGGCGTAGCTCAGCTTGGCTAGAGCGTTGCGTTCGGGACGCAAAGGCCGGAGGTTCGAATCCTCTCGCCCCGACCATCTC
>CAZKIY010000251.1:0-2086 GCA_964552875.1 uncultured Planctomycetaceae bacterium | reverse complement strand
TCGGTTGCAACCCGGCCAGCAACAGCTCGAGTGCGGCAGCGTCCACCGGCTTGACCAGGTGGTGATCGAAGCCCGCTGCCTTCGATCGACGACGGTCCTCGTCCTGCCCCCAGCCGGTCAGCGCGATCATCACGGTCTTCTCCCCGCGCGACTGTTCGCGGATACGGCGACAGGCCTCGTAGCCGTTCACTTTCGGCATTCCGATGTCGAGGAGGATCACCTCCGGCGCGAAGTCCCGGGCCATGTCGACCGCTTCCGAGCCGTCGCTCACGGTGCGGACCTCGTTCCCCAGGATCGTGAGGATGGTGGCGAGGCTCTCGCCCGAGTCCCGGTTGTCGTCGGCGATCAAGATCTTGCGTGGAGCCGTCGAGCGTGTCGGCTCCGGCACTTCGGGCTTCGAGTTCACGACCCGAGTCGTGGCGAGAAGGGGGAGCACCACGACGAATTCGCTGCCGCGACCGAGACCTTCGCTGCGGGCTTCGACGCTGCCGCCATGCAGCTCCACGAGCCTCTTCACGAGTGTCAGTCCGATGCCCAGGCCGCCTTGAGATTTCTCCAACGACCGATCCACTTGTATGAACATGTCGAAGACCCTGGGCAGCATGTCGCGGGAGATGCCGACGCCGGTGTCCGCGACACTCACGACGATTTCGCTATCGCGGAGATCGGCGCTCAGTCGAATCCGGCTCCCGCGCGCGCTGAACTTCGCGGCGTTGTTCAACAAGTTCCCCAACACCTGCGCGAGCCGTGTCACGTCCCCGTGAACCAGGCTCGGTGCCGACGGTAGGTTCACCGTGAGAGTTTGGCCGCGAGCTTCGATGAGAGGCCGATTGGTCTCCAGGGCGAGGCTCAAAGCCTCCGCCATATCGACCGGCTGTCGGCGCAGCTCCAGTTTGCCTCGGCTGATGCGGCTCACGTCGAGCAAGTCGTCGACGAGATGGACCATGTGTCCGAGTTGCCGCTCCATCATGGCGCGGGCCTTCGCGGCCTCTCCGCCGTCGTCGATCAAGAGCCGTAGGATTTGCAGACCGTTGCGAATCGGGGCCAAGGGGTTCCGGAGTTCGTGGGCCAATGTCGCGAGGAACTCGTCCTTGCGGTGGTCGGCTTCGGACAGCTCGGCGGCGACGAGTCGCAGTTTCTCCTCCGTCGCGCGTAGTTCTGTGATGTCACGCGAGACGCAGATGTAGCGGACCACGCTCCCGGTCTCGTCGCGGATCGGAGCGACCTGCACGTCCCACCACTTCTCTGTTCCAAGTGCTGTGGGACATGAGCCCTGGAATCGAGCTTTTCCCGACGTGCGGGCGGTCGCGAGTGCCGCGACGACGACGTCGCGGCCCTCCGCCGGCCACAGGTCGCACCACGGTTGGCCGACAAGCGGCTCGAAATCGTCGAGTTCGAGGACGCACAGACCGTTCGCGTTCATGCGCAACAACCGACCGTCCGTGTCGAGCACTTTCACGCAGTCCGGACTGCTCTCGAAGATGCCGCGGCTGAAAGCCTCGCTCTCTTTCAGGACTTCCTGGGACCGCGCACTCACGCTGACGTCCCGGAAGTAGACGGACAGGCCGACAGTCGTGGGGAAGACGCGGACCTCGTACCAGCGGTCGTGCTCCGGGTAGTAGCCCGTGTAGGACTCAGGCCTGCGCTTCGACGCGGCTCGGCGGTACATCGCCTCGAACTCGGTGCCGACTACGCTGGGAAACCCGTCCCACAGTTTCTTGCCGATCAGTGTGTCTGCCGTGCGAGCGAGCATCCGGTGCGCCACCGGGTTGACGTAGGTGAACCGCCAGTCGTCGTCGAGGGTGAAGAAGCCGTCGGTCATGCTCTCGAGAGTCGAGGTGATCTGACGCTGTGTTGCCTCCCGTCCGGCTTCCGCGTCGCGACGATCGATGAACTGGGCGATCCCCTCGGCCAAGGGTGCGAGTTCCATCAACTCGCCTTCCGTCAGCGGGTGGCGGGCGAATATCGCGACGACACCGACCACGCGATCCTCGAGCACCAAGGGGTATCCGGCGAAGGACACCAAGCCTTCCTTCGCCGCCCACTTCCGTGCGCTCACTTCGGAGTTCTCGAGGACGCCGTTCGT
>CAZKIY010000250.1:3530-6057 GCA_964552875.1 uncultured Planctomycetaceae bacterium | reverse complement strand
CACGTCCTGCTGCTGATCGCTCTGCTGTGCCTCATCTGGGGCAGCACGTGGGTCGTCATCGCCGACGGCCTGAACGACTTGCCGCCGTTCACGTCCGCCGCGGCACGCTTCCTCGTCGCGGCGCTCGCGATGACCGCGCTCGCGCCGGCCATCGCGCGCCGCGAAGGCGGCGGCAAACCGCCGGTGCGGCTCGTGTTGATCCTGGGGGTCTGCAACTTCGCCGCGTCGTACGCGATCGTCTACTGGACGGAGACGAAGTTGCCCTCCGGCATCGTCAGCGTCTTGTGGGCCGTTTTCCCGATGATGATGGCCGCGGCGTCGACTCGTTTCCTCGCGGCGGAAGCACTTCGGCCGCGGCAGTGGATCGGTTTCGTCCTCGGATTCCTGGGCGTCGCGCTGCTCTTCGTGACGGATCTCCGCACGTTCGGGCCCGCGGGAGTGCCGGCCGCCGCGATCCTGCTCCTGTCGCCGCTCGTTTCGTGCGTCGGGAACATCGTGCTCAAGCGCGAGGGTCGGAACGTCAGCTCCGCGCTCCTGAATCGCGACGCGATGTGGGTCGGCGCCGTGATCCTCACGGCGATCGCTCTCGTCTTCGAGCGCGATGCCGAAATCGCGTGGACATGGCGCGCGGTCCGCAGCGTCTCCTATCTCGCGCTATTCGGCACCGTCGCGGCCTTCGGCCTCTACTTCTGGCTCCTGCGGCACACGGAAGCCTGGCGGCTCAGCACGATCGCCTACGTCACGCCCGCGATCGCGCTGCTCCTCGGCACGTTCGTCCGCGGTGAACCGTTCACGGCCTGGACGCTGGCGGGTTCGCTGACGATCCTCGCGGGTGTCGTGCTGGCGACACTACGGCCGCGCTGAACGAGCCGGGTCACGTGCGTTCGGCAAGTGGCGCGCCCGCGGATCCCGGATCGAGGCGCGCGAGTTCCGCCGGGCGACGCGCCGCATGACGGATGTGCAGCACGTGCACACGCGCCCCGGAGACGACGAACAGGATCCGGTAGTTCCCGTGCACGAGTTGGCGCAGCGCACACCCGTCGATCTCCAGAGCTTCGATCGCGAGCGGGCAACGATCCGGAATCCGATCGAGGCCACGCACGGCACCTTCGATGTCCACCAGCCATCGGGCGGCGTTCTCAGGAAAATCAGCCGCGATCCAAGTCGCGATCCCGAACAGGTCGGCCCTGGCCTGATCCGCGAGATCGACGGCGTACTTCACGCCCCGGGCGGTGTATTCAGCACTCGACGCAATTCTTCGAACGCTTCCGCGGCCGGTGTCGTGCGACCAGCTTTCACGTCCTCGAGACCACGCCGTACGGCTGCGATCGTCTCGGCACGTTCGGCGAGCAGCGCCATGCGCTCGAACGCTTCGACTCCGAGGACGACGACCCTGGGCGATCCGTCTACGGTCAGCACTTGCGGACGCCCTGTGCTCTCGAGCTCGACGATCATCTCGGTCGAACGGCGCTTGAAGTCGGTCAAAGTGTGGATGTCGCTGGGTTGGATCATGGCGGCCTCGACGAAGCATCAGAGAAGCACTTCGAATGATGCTATCCGGTCCTGAGTTCGACGCGTGGGTCGAGCGCGCTGAACCGCGAGCCCCGTGGCGGTCGCACCACACGGAACGGATCGCCACACATCGCGTGTGGACAAGGGTTTGTGTCCCCGATGGAAAGCAGTACCCCGCATCCGTTCGCCATCTGTTAGGGTACCCCGGTCCTCGCGCGGCAGCATTTCAGGACGCCCACCCCGTCCGCCGCGCGGGGACTCCTGGCCTCGGCGATGGACGGCACTCCCGTCGCCGAGGCCGGCCTTTCCTGCGCGCGGTTCCCCCACTTCGGACCGTTCGCGCGCGGCCCCGAGGTCTCCCGCGATGTACGTCCCGCTCCGCGTTCACGGCCACCACTCCCTCCTCACCGGCGTCGACGCGCCGCGCGCGTTGCTCGAGCGCGCGGCGGAACTCGGCCTCGGAGCGCTCGCGCTGACCGACGTCGACGCGCTCTCCGGATCCGTCGACCTCGAGCGCGCCGCGGCGAAGGTCCCGAGCGTGCGGCCGATCTTCGGCGCGGAGATCACGGATGCGAGCGGGCTGCCCGGCCGCGTGATCGCCCTCGCGCGCGACGCCGAGGGTTGGCGCAATCTGTGCCGCATCACGAGCGCGCGGCGACTCGGCGGCGATCCGGGCGAGCGCGATGCCGACGAATCCGCGCGTGAGGCGCGACTCGCGGGACCCGATGCGTTCCGTCTCGTCGACGAGATCGTGCGTCGACAGGCGGGCCTCATCCTCCTCGTGGATCATCCGCGTCTCCTGCTCGAGTTCGCGGGCCGCGTCGACGCACGCGCGCTCTTCGCCGCGATCTCGCCCGCGAGCCTCGCGCGGCGCACCACGAACGCGCGCGATCACGGACCGCGGAATGTCGCGCACGCGCCGCGCGATGGGACGCGTGAGGCCGCGCACGCTGCGCGTGGCGGCGCGCGCGGTTCCGAGAGTGCTGCGCTGGGTCGGGCTGGTGCTGCGCACGGG
>CAZKIY010000250.1:0-3430 GCA_964552875.1 uncultured Planctomycetaceae bacterium | reverse complement strand
GGGCTGGTGCTGCGCACGGGTCGGCTGGTGCCGCGCACGGGTCGGCTGGTGCCGCGCACGGGCCGTGGAGCGCGCACACGATCCGCAGCGCGGGGATCGACGCTTTCGACCTGCCGCGCCGTGGGGCCGAGGAATTGCTCGAGATCCCTAAGGTCCCCGCGCCCGAGCCGCCGGTGCCCGCGCGCGATCTCGTCGAGGCCGCGCGCGCGAGCGGCGTTGCGACCCTCGCGGTGCCCGACGTCTACATGGCGAATGCGAGCAGCTTCGCCGACCACGTCGCGCGCGTCGCGATCAAGCACAACGCGCTGGCCGACGATCTGCCCGAGAGTTGGCTCGCGTCGCGACCGGCGCACTTGCTGGCCGCAGCGGAGATGCGCGCCTTGTACGCGGATCTGCCCGAGGTTTCCGGCCCGTTCGAGCACGCCGCCGGCGCGACCGGGAGCGCGACGTGCGGCGCGCTCGAGCGCACGCTCTTCGTCGCGGATCTGTGCCGTTTCCGCCCCGAACTCGGAAGCGTCGTGTTCCCGACGATCGCGCTCGAGCCGGGCGAAACGCCCTACTCCCGCCTCGCGGGGTTCGCGTTCCACGGTGCGAGCGAGCGCTATCGTCCGCTCAAGCCCGAAGTCGTGCGACGGCTCGAGTACGAGCTCACGACGATCGAGAACCTCGGTTTTTCCAGCTACTTCCTGCTCGTCAAACAGATCGCGGATTTTGCACGTGAGCGCGCGATTCCATGCGTCGGACGCGGATCGGCCGCGGACTCGCTCGTCGCGTATTGCCTGCGACTCACGGACGCGGATCCGCTGCGCTATCGCTTGACGTTCGAGCGCTTCCTGAACCCCGCGCGCCGCGATCGGCCCGACATCGATCTCGATTTCTGCTGGCGACGGCGCGACGAGGTGCTCGAGCACGTCTGCCGCCTCTTCGGTCACGAACGCACGGCGATGATCGCCACGATCGCGACGTGCGGCGTGCGCGCGGCGTTCCGCGAGTCGGCGTTGGCGCTCGGTGTGCCGCCCGCGGAGGCGAACCGTTGGTCGCGGCGGTTGCCGATGTACTGGACGCGCGCGAACACCTCGGGCGAGACGAAAAGCGGCGGAATCGCCGACGATCTAGGCCTCGTCGGCCCGTCGCAAGGGAGCGCGCCGAGTGCCCCTTCGACGGCCGTGGACACGGCGAGCGCGAACGGCACTCCGAGTCCGAACTCGAGCGCGCGCAAGGGGAACACGCGCGATGCCCGCGGGCGCTCCGTCGCGTCCACGCGCGGGCGCTCCGTCGCGTCCACGCGCGGGAACACAGCGGACGCACTGCCCGCCGCCCTGGAGGGCAACGACATCGCCGAACTCTTCGCGCGCACGCCCGAAGCGCGCGGCTTCCCGTTCGACGATCCGCGCATGCAGCGCGTGCTGCAGGCCGCCGATCGCCTCGCCGGCGCACCGCGGCACTACGGACTCCATCCGGGCGGCGTCGTCGTGGCGCCCGGACCGATCACGGACTTCGTCCCGTGTCAGCGCGCGGCGAAAGGCCCGATCGTGGCGCAGTTCGACAAGGACGCCGTCGAAGCGATCGGTCTCGTCAAGATGGACTTGCTCGGCAATCGCGCGCTGACGACGCTCGACGATTGCGTGCGCGCGCTCGAACGCGGTGGTGTGCGCATCGACCTCGAGACGATCGCCGAGGACGATCCCGCGACGGCGCGCACGCTGCGCGAAGGCCGCACGATCGGCTGCTTCCAAGTCGAATCGCCGGGGATGCGCAACCTGCTCCAGCAGATCGGCGCGCAGACGATGGACGACGTGATCCAGGCGGTCGCGCTGATCCGCCCCGGACCCGCGGGTTCGGGGATGAAGGACGCGTACGTGCGGCGCTACCGCAAGCTCGAGCCGCGTCGCGCGCCGCATCCGCGGCTCGAGGAACTCCTGTGGGACACGTACGGCGTCATGCTCTACCAAGAGGACGTCATGCAAGTCGCGGCGCGACTCGCGGGGATGGACCTCTCCGAAGCGGACCTCCTGCGACGCGCGCTGCAAAAACGCCGCGCGAGCGAGATCCCAGCCTTGTGCGAACGCTTCGTCGCGGGCTCGATCGAACAAGGCGTGACGCGCGAGGACGCTTTGCGCGTGTGGGATCTCATCGCGAACTTCGCCTCCTTCGGATTCTGCAAGGCGCACGCGGTGACGTACGGCCGCATCTCCTATCGCGCCGTGTGGCTGAAGACGCACTTCCCCGCCGCCTACATGGCCGCCTTCCTCGACAGCGAGACCGGCTACTACGACACACGCGTCTACGTCGAAGAAGCTCGACGCCAAGGCGTGTCCATCCTGTCCCCCGACGTGAACCAGAGCGCCGCGGCGAGCTGGGGCGTGGAAGAAGGAAACCGGCTCGTTCGTTCACCCGCGGTGGAGCCATCGCCACGCGCCGGCTCCGCGGACGGTGAACGAACGAGCCGAGCTCCGACTCCCACTCGCGTGGCCAACGCGATCCGCGTGCCCCTCGGCCGGGTTCGAGGCGTGGCGGAGTCGACGTTGACGGCAATCGTGGCCGCGCGTGAAACAGGCGGGCGCTTCGTCTCGCTGCCCGACTTCCTCGAGCGCACGGGCGCGCAAGGCAACGAGGCCGAAGCGCTCGTGCGTTGTGGTGCGTTCGACGGATTCGATCGCACGATTCCAGAGCTCTTGTGGCGGCTGCACATGCTGCGCGCGCCGACGCGGCGGATCCCGAAGGATGCGCAGCTCGATGGGCGCGAGCTCGCCGCGTTGCGCGCGACACCCGGATCGCGGACGGGTGCGAAGGACCCGTTGAAGTCGGCGCGCGCGAAGGCCGCCGGTTGGAGCGGAGCCGGGATCGGCGCCGGCAACGTCGACCTCGCGCCAGGCGAGACGGCGTCGCTCTTCGGACCGCCGGAGACGGGCGCGCCGGCGCTCCCGCGGCTCGCCGACCACGATCGTGTGACGCGCGGGCGGCTCGAGCACGAGGTGCTCGGCCTCACGGTCTCGGCGCACCCGATCGCGCTGTTCCCCTGCCCGGCCGACGCGCGGATCGCGGCGCGCGAAGAGCTCGGTGGCGAGCGCGCGCGGCTCGCGAATCCACTCGCGGCGCGCGACGTGCCGCAGCGGGCCGGCGCGCGCGTCACCTTGCGCGGCTGGCCCGCGGCGACGCGCCACGTGCGCACGGCGGACGGGCGCACGATGCGCTTCCTCACGCTCGAGGACGAGACGGGGCTGGCCGAGGTCGTGATCTTCCCCGACGTCTACGAGCGCGACGGCGCGCACCTCGCCGAAGCGGGCGTTCTGTGCGTGACGGGGACGGTCCAGGATCAGATGGGCGCGTGCACGCTGCACGCGGAGGTGATCTGGTAGGCGTGTTCCCCCACCATTCCTGCCCCGGATCCGGAAGCTACCCTGGGCGCTGGCCCGTCCGATCCGTGCGC
>CAZKIY010000249.1:0-6071 GCA_964552875.1 uncultured Planctomycetaceae bacterium | reverse complement strand
TCCAAAGCGGCATCTCGCCGCCCTGCACCCACGTGACGGAGCGGCCGCTCGTGTAGCACGAGGCCGTGATCGCCACGGCGCGTAGTGAGCCGCGGGCGAGGTTCGTTTCGATGCCGCTCATCGATCCGTCGGGCGCGGACAACGTCCTCTGGAGCAGGTCGTGCAGCGGCCGCGTGTCGACGAGTGCGCTCGATTGGGGTGCGCGGATGAGACCGCCGGACATGAGACGGAGGCCAGTGCGCGAAACGTTCTTCGCGAGCGAGAGACTGCCCATCCTGAACACGTCGTCCGCGCGTAGATCGCGCCACATCTTCCGCAGGCCATCGACCTTCTCGAGGAACGGCTCCGTGTGCGTCGCGAGCCAAGCCGCGTTGATGGCTCCGGCCGAGACACCGGTCACGATGGGCGGCTCGAGATCCGGGAAACGCCGCGAGAGTCCCCGGAGAACGCCGGCTTGATACGCCGCGCGCGCACCGCCTCCCGAGAGCACCAGCGCGAGTTGGCCCGACACCTCGCGGATCCTAGCGACCTCACGCGGCGTCGCGAACCTCGTTTCGGAAGAGCAGAGCGCCGTGCTGAGCTCCGCTACGATGCGTTCGATGTCGGACGCAGCGTCTGCTCGCGCGAACACGGGCTCGCCGACGCGGCGCGGCTTTCCATGGCTCCATGTGCTCTGCGCGACGGCCATCGCTGTCGCGCTGCGGTTGCCGGGGCTCTTCGAGGACCCGTGGATCGACGAGATCTGGTCGTGGGGGCTGGCGCAAAGCCGCGCGAGCGCGGCCGAGATCTTCCTGATCCGGAGCTCGAACAGCCACGCGCTGAACACCTTGTGGATGTGGGTCAGCGGCGACGCGCGCGACTTCGTGGTCTACCGGCTGCCCGCCTTCGTCGGGGGCGTCGCGTGCGTCCCGCTGGTGGCTCGGATCGCATCGCGTGCCGGCCGGAACGCCGCGGTCGCTGCGGCCTGGATCGCCAGCGTGGCCTACTTGCCGATCGTGTACTCGGGCGAGGCCCGCGGTTACGCGCCGATGTGTTGTGCTTCGCTCGCTGCGCTCGAATGCGCCTGGACCTGGCTCGACGGTGGACGGCGCCGTTGGCTCGTATCGACCTGGATCTCGTTCACGATAGGACTCCTGTTCCAGACGCTCTTCGTCGTCGCATTCGTCGCGATCGCGGTCGGAGTCCTGGCGCGACTCCGCGGCGAGCGCCGTTCGCGAGCGCTGGGGCTGGCTGCGCTGTTCCTCGCGCCGCCTCTCGGGATCACGGTCGCGTGGTGGTTCCTCAATGTTCGCCACGTCTTCAACGCCGGCGCTCCGCCGTGGGATCTCGCCGAGGTCCTGTCCGACACCGTGGCCGTGGCTTTCGGGTTGCCTCGAGTCGGTTGGGCGATCGCGCTCGGCGCGTTCCTCGGGCTGGTGATCGTCATCCTGGATGTGCGCCACCTCGCGTCGCTGGGCAATCGACTCGGGGTCGTTCAGGTGGGAGTCGTCGGCGTCACCTCCGCCGTCACCGTCTGGCTCCTCTGGGACGACTACCTGGCGGCACGCTATTTCCTGGTGCCGATCGTCTTCTTCGGCCTGTCGCTCGCACGCGTCCTCGGTCGCATCGCCGACTCAGGGAGGGCGGGTGCCGTAATCGCCGCGCTGCTCTTCGCGTTGTTCGCCGCGGGAAACGCTGCTCACACGGTGCCCTTCCTACGCTCCCCGCGAGGGACGATTGGCGCGCTCGTTCGCGGGATGGCTGCATCGAGCTCGGCGAACCCGATCGTCGTGACAGGCAACTTCGACTTCAACGTCGGCGCGCTACTCGAATGGCACGCGCGCTCTCTGCCCGTGGGGCGCACGGTGCGCTACGTGGCCCGTCGCGACATGGCTGCTCTGGCTCCGGATTTCGCAGTGATCGAGGAGCCGCAGTTCGAGCGCGATCCGGTGGCGACGATTCAGATCGGGAACGAGCTCTACGAGCTCGTTGGCACGTCACGGCATGCGGGTCCTATCGGAGCGGATTGGGCTGTGT
Organism: uncultured Planctomycetaceae bacterium; assembly: GCA_964552875.1. Classification (GTDB taxonomy): domain Bacteria; phylum Planctomycetota; class UBA1135; order UBA1135; genus JAEUHZ01. The sequence continues at coordinate 4,055 of CAZKIY010000249.1, read as the reverse complement.
ACCAGCGAACGTCACGGTGAAGTCGCAGGGGTTGCAGAGGGAATCGGGTCGGTCGTGCGCAAGGAGCGAGCACGCATCGCGAACTCTTCGCTCCACGCGATCGCGCCCGCCAGGGTCGTCACCACGTGAACACGATTCGAATCCGGGAGGCGCCTACGCACTTCCTCCACCGACAAGTCTTCACCCCACAGCGCGACGAGGATCTCGACGCGCGACTCGACGGCCAAGAGCTTCTTGCAAGACGAGCGCAGGTGCAGGAAGTGAGTCGGAAGCACGGACGAGATCATGATCGCGTCGTACTCGCCCCGAGCTGCTGCCTCGAGGACCTCGGACAACAATCGATTCTCTGGAGAAGTAGCCGGCTGGAATCCGCGGGACTTGAGCGCGCTGACCACGAGGCGACAGCCGACGGCGTCGAACTCGTCGCGCGCAGGCAGGCACAGGATGCGCACATCACTCGCTCCGGGTAGTTGTTCACTCGCCGGCGCTTGCTCGTCGAGTTCGTCCACGAGTCCATGTGCGAGTGCCCCGATTCGGGCACGCGTATCACCGTCCATCCGATTCTCCGCGTGCGCGATGCCTGTCATTCCCAGCGCGGGAAGAAGTACGCGATCGGCCGTATCGACCCATGAACTGCGCGTGCGCTCGTCGCGGAGGACCTCCCAGGCTTCGTAGGGGTCGTTCGCGATCAGCCGGTGGTGAAGTCGCGATGGCTGCGAGAGGGCGGGCTCCTCGCGGAAGAGAAGGTCGAGAAAGCGCAGGGTCGAGAAACGCTTGCCCAGGACCAACAGGCAAACACTCAATGGGGCCGCGAGCACGAGGCCGATCGGTCCCCAGATCCATGTCCAGAACGCGGTCGACACGAGCAGCGCGAACGGGGAAATGCCGGTACAAGCGCCGTAGATCCTCGGCTCGACCACGTTGTTCGTGATGAGCTCGAGTCCGATCAATGCGCCGGCCGTGAGCCAAGTTTGTTCCCACCCGTCCGAGCTTGCGAAGGACACCAGGATCGGCGCCAACGTGGCGACCGCGGGGCCGAGGTAGGGGACGAATCGCAGCGCAACACCGAGCAGTCCCCATACGAGCGGATTCGGCACACCGATCCACCAGAGCAGGAGCCCCATGGTGACCCCGTGAATGCCGTTCACGAACAGCTGGCGTCGCAAGTACGAACTCACGCGCGCCGAAGCGTCGTCAGCAGCGCGCGTCGTGGTCAGCAAGTCGTGCTCGCCCGCGAGGGCGAGCAGACGATCGCGCAAGTCGTCCCAACAGAGGAGGATCACGAACGCGAGAAGGAACACCAGCGCGAACACGGCACCGAGTTCCACCACGGAGCCCAGGGTGTCGGGTAGCGATCCCCAAGGTCCTCCGTCGTTCGCGATGACCGACACTGGCGGTTCTGCGGTCGTCGCGAGCGGGGTCTCGGCCGCACCTGCGTTCGAGAGATCTTCACTCAGGTCCCGCACGGTGCTGTTCGCGCGTTCGAACGTGTCTCCGAACATCGAGCGAAGATCCGCCGCCTTGGCGCGCACGTTGGCTCGGTACTCGGGCATCTCGACGACGAAGTCGTTGACTTGCCCAGCCAGTATCCAACCGAGTCCGGCGACCAGCGCCCCGACACCCACGGTGGTGGCGATGGTCGCTGCGAGGCGCGGTAGACCCACGCGCTCCAATCGTCGAACTGCAGGGGCGAGTGCGAACGCCACGAACACGGCCAGAGCGACGGGCAACAGAAAATCCCGCGCGAAGTACAGCATCGCGACGACGCTGCAGAGCACGAACCATGTCGTGGCGCGCGTCGAGAGGAGCTTCGTGTCCATGCGAACCCTTGGGGCGGAAGGACGCGACTCAGATGACTGCGTCGAGGTAAAGAAGCGGCGGGCAACCCTGTGCTTGTGCCCCCCCGGGAACTCGCTGGATCACCCGCCGCGAACGAGAAATCGCGCTCAGTGCGCGCGCGCCGACTTGCCTAGGAAGGCCAAGGCGCCACCGCCGATCACGAGGGCGGCTCCACCGATCAAATACCACATCGTCGTATCGGTGAACCGACCGGTGAAACCCTCCGAAATGTTGTCGGACACCGAGTCAGACGCATTGAATCCGAACGCCAGGAGGACCGCTCCGACGACGAGCAAGACGATGCCGAGGACACGTGAGGACATGAAGTGGACTCCTGCAGAAAACTAGTGGTTAGACGCGACGGGCGCGGATGGGAAACCAGGTTGAGAGCTCAAAGTGGGATCTGCGTCCGTCGCGTGACAGTGGGTTGTCGAATGGCTTGTTGTTCGACTCAGCGCATTCCGGACGAAGCGCTGTGAGTCTTCTTCGCGGCGTCGTCGGGCACGCTCGTATCGTTGGTGACGGTGATGCTCTCACCCATGTTGCGCTCGAAGACCTCTTTGGCACGCTTCGTCATCTCGCCGTCGGCGACGCCGACGGAGATCAGCACGTGACCGCTCTTGAGCTTGCCCTCGAACTGCTTGGCTTCGAACTCGGGCACGCCCATACCGACGAGCGCACCGGTGATCCCGCCGACGGTCGCACCGATGGCGCCGCCACTCAGTGCGGCAAGGATCGGGCCCGCGGCCAGGAACGGTCCGACTCCGGGGATCGCGAGAGCTCCGATGCCGACCAGCCAACCGACGGTGGCGCCAACCGCACCGCCCGCACCGGCACCAGCCAGCGCGCCTTCGGGTGCCTTCGTGCCTTGCGCAACGGCGAAGTCACGGGTGCCCGAGCGATCGGGGAAGAGCACCGAGATGTCGTTGTTCTGGAAACCAGCGGCGCGGAGATCCCCGACGGTGGCTTCAGCTCGAAGAGCATCGGGAACGAGACAGATGATGGACTTGGTCATGACGATGAACTCGCGTGGGTAACAGGAGGGAGATGTGGAAAGTGAAAGGCTCAGTTCTTTTCGGTTTCGATCTGGTTGTCCACGGCACGCGTCGCGGCGCAACCGCGCGCGTGGGCCTCGACCGCTTCGCGCTCGACCGTGCTCGGCACTTTGCCGCGCAACAATACGTCGCCATTGCGCGTGAGCACTTGGACGTTCTTGGCCGCGACCGACAGCGAATCGTCCGCAACGAGCGCTTTGCGAATCGTGGCCAAATGGTCCAGGTCGGACTTTTCGTTGGATTGACTGGTCGCAGTGCGATTCGAGTCCGAGTTCACGGTTCCGGTCGAGGCGTGAACCGAACCGGGCTCGGTACGGCTGCACGCGGTCGCGAGGAGGAGAGCGACGCCGAGCAGACTGGATTGGATGATCATGTGGGTCCCTTGGATGGGCAGCGCGCCTCGACTTCGAGACGACCGCTGCGGACAAGGAACACGAGGCAACGTCCGTGCCGTATGGGCTTGTGCTCTCACCGAGGTTTCGCGGAGATGGACCTCGGCAAGAACTACAAAGTGGATGTTCACCCGGCCCGTGCTTTCGATGCCTCCTCATGCAGGAACGCGCGGCGTGTTGGCACGCCGCACGTTCCTCGATGATTCGCGACGAGATCAGAAGCCGAAGAGCAGGCCGGCCTCCAGCACGTGCTGTTGTGTCTCCAGGTCGAAGCTCGTCTCGCCGTTACTTTCGTCGATTTCCGCATCGTCGATGTTCAGGAATCGGTAGCCGAGGTGGAGGGAAAGCCTCTCCGTGAAGCTCCAGGCCAGGCCGGCACGGCCTTGCCACGCGAGGAAAGGTCCATCCTCGTCCTCGAAGTCGTTCAGGTCATCGCTGATCGTCCCGACGTCGAGCCAAGCGAGGCCGACTCCGGCGCCCGCATAGAGCGAGAGACGATCCGCGAAGCGATAGTCGAGCAGGCCGTTGAGCAGCGCCCCGGCCACCGTCACCTCCCTGATGACGGACCCATCGTCGGTGTCAGCGTCCTGGTCGGTCCAGACTCCGTCGAGTTCGACGGCGAAACCGAGGCCGTTGGCCGAGGCTCCGAAACGATGGCCGAGACCGAGCGAGAGCAGATAGCCCTCGTCGAAGTCGATCTCTTCGCCGGGACCGTCCGACTTCGAAGTCGTCGTGATACCGCCCGTGGCGCGGATGTAGAAACCGGCCG
>CAZKIY010000248.1:0-6101 GCA_964552875.1 uncultured Planctomycetaceae bacterium | reverse complement strand
GAGTGTCGCCGCAACTCCGCGCGAGGACATGTTGCGCGAGCGCGCCGGCGTGTCGCGCATCCTCTCCGACACGCGCGACGCGTGGATGCTTTCGATCGGCGGCACGGCTGAGATCGAACTCGCGTCGAGTGCGAATCCGCGCTTCGATTCCGCCGCGGGCATCGTGATCGGACCCGGCGGACCGCGCAGCGGTCGGGTGCGACTCGAGACGCGCTTGGAAGGCTCCTCGGACTTGGAGTGGACCACCGAGGTCGACCTGGCCGAAGTCCACGCGAGTTGGCGTGACGTGCAGCTCTCCACGCACGACGGTTCACATGGCGGGCGGCTCCACATCGCGGCTTCGTGGGTCGGCGCGGTGCCCGCCGGCGCTGAGCACGTGCGCGCCGCATTCGAGGTGCCGAGTCGCGCGCGCATCGCGCCGTCGCCGAAACCAGGAGCGCCGAACGTTCTCGTCGTGACCGTGGATACGTTGCGTCCCGATCGATTGGGATGCTACGGCTACGCGCGACCGACGTCGCCGAAGATCGACGCTTTGGCGGCGCGCGGCGTGCGTTTCGCGAACGCTTACTCCAGCGCTCCGTGGACACTTCCGAGTTACGGCTCGCTCTTCACGGGCCTCTTGCCGGGCGAGCATCGCGCGGGCGTCGTGACGGAGCGCGACGCTCTGTTCGGCCTCGACCAGGACGCGCCGACGAAGACGACGACCGAGGTCCTGCGCGAGGACCTGCGGACTCTGGCGGAGCACTTCGCGGCCGCCGGATTCGCGACGGCGATGCTCCACAACAACCCGTACCTCTCGCGCGCGACGGGACTGGACCGCGGTTTCCAGCGCTACCTGCGCTACGAATCGAACGCTCAGAACGGCGTGGATCTCGCGCTCGCGTGGACGAAGGAAGCCGACACCGCGCCGTGGTTGCTCGTCCTCCACCTCATGGATCCGCACTTCCCGTACGCGCCGCCCGCGCCGTTCGACGAGCGGTTCGCGGCGCACAGCGTCGATTCGATTCCCGAGTGGCCGCCGAGCCTCGCGACGTTGCGCGCGGGTCGGCCGACGAACGAGATCACGGATCTCTCGTCGAATCTCTACGACGGCGAGATCGCGTTCACGGATCAGGAGATCGGGCGCTTGCTCGAAGAACTCGAGAAGCGCGGCGCGCTCGCGAACACGATCGTCGTGCTGCATTCGGATCACGGCGAGGAGTTCTGGGAGCACGGCAGCTGCGATCACGGTCACACGCAGCACGAGGAACTCCTGCGCGTGCCGCTCGTCGTCGCGTGGCCGGATCACGTGCCCGCGGGACGCGTCGTCGAGGAGCGCGTGCGAGCGCTCGACCTGTTCGCGACGTTGCTCGAGCTGGCGGGCCTCGCCGCGCAGGAAGGACTCGAGTCGCGCTCGCTCGTGCCGCTCTTCACTGCGAGCGAAGCGCCGCGCCGCATGATCGCGGAGGCGATCCACGGCGGCCCGCGCGAGATCAAGGCCGTCCTCGACGGCCCGACGAAACTCGTTCAGCGCGGGACCGAGACGAAGCTCCACGACCTCGCGACGGATCCGATGGAAGCGCGTGATCTCGCTGCGACGGATGCGCAGCGCGTCGAGGAGATGCGCGCATTCCTGCTGGGACATCGCGCGCGCACACGCGAGGCGGCGAAGCGCGCGCAGGCGCTTCAGTTCGACGCGGACACGAACGCGAAGCTCCAGAACCTCGGCTATGCGGGCTCAGACGTTCCGCTACGCGACAAGTGAGTGCGACCCTTCGTCAGCGATCGATCGTGCGCAGCGCGCGCTTCACGACGTAGGCCGTCTCCTTGCCGCGCGACTCGCGCGTCCAGCGCGCGCACACGGACCGCACCCACGCCGGATCGTCCTTCGACGCGTCGTTCAGCCAGTTCGCGACCGAGTCGCGCACGTACTTCGACGGATCGGCGCGCAGCGGCTCGAGCACTGCCAGCCCGGGGGACGGATCCGCGCGCAGAGCCGCGACGTGCGCGCACCACACGCCGCGCGGGCGCGTGGATTCGCTGGCGAAACGACGCACGTTCGCATCCTCGTCGCGCGACCAGCGCGCGAGCAGCTTCAGCGCCGCGCCGATGTCGCCGGCGATCGCCGGACGCACGGCCATCCACGCGAGCTCGCGCACGCCCGAGTGCGCGTCGGCCGCGAACGGGCGCACGGCTACGAGCTTCACGGCGAGCTCCGCGTCGCCGATCGTCGCCGCGTGCGCGGTCCAGCCGCGCACGGTGTCGGAGCGATGTGCGGCGAGTGCGCGCAGTCGTCGCTCGCGTGCGGCGCCCGTGCCGAGCGCGCGTTCGAGGCTCGCGCCGGCGAGTTGCGTGCGGCCGACGATGCCGAGCTCGCGCTGCACATCGAGGTTGGCCGCGATGTGCTCGGCACGCCCGGGTCCGACGACGTCCGTCAGCGCGGCGCGCGCCAACGTCCCGAAGTCGATCGCGAGCCACTCGACGAGCGAACGCGTCTCGATCGCGCCGGCGCACAGATCGCGCAGCACTTCGGGCGGAATCGTGGCGCGCGTGCGCGCGCCCTTCCGTTCCACGCGTTCCGCGGACGGACGGGGACTCGAGTCAGCGATCCTGCGCGCCATGCCGCGAGCCTAGCGCACGTCGCTCGCGGCGGATCACAAGGGTTCCAAAGCGACGTGGATAGCCTTCGTCTCCGTCGCGGTGATCGTTGTCGTCACGATCACGGTCTGCCGACCGCGCGCGGAGATCCACATCTCGAGCGGGCCGGGCGCAAGGCTCGTGAACTCGCTCGTATCCGCGACGTCGAAGACCTGATCCGCGAAGAGCGCGTGCGCGCGCTCGCCCGACGCGAGCCCGCGCACGACGAGGCGCAGCGCGCTCGTCGGTGGCGTGATCGTCCACGGTCCGTCGCCTTGCAGCGTCGTGCGGTAGGGAACTGCGAGGCGACGTTCTTCCGCGACGTCCTCGGCATCGTCTGGCAGCACGGTTGCGACGACGATCACATCGCCCGAGCGTGGATCGGGCCCCGTCCAACCGCCGTTCGCGTCGAGGGCGAAGCGCGGTTCGGATCCGATCTCGAAGAAGCCGGCGCGGCTGAAAGTCACCGACACGTCCGTGCGTGGCGCGCCGTTCCGGTCGAGCACGCGCAAGCGCGGAGTGTCATCGAGCGCGATCCGCCCGAGGTCCACGCGCGCAGCATCGCCGCGCGCGGGCAGCGCGATGTAGAGACGTCGCGGCCGCAGATCCTCGCGCTCAGGGTGGAGCTCGAGCAGCACGGTTCCGGTCTTACGCACGGCGAGCTCGAACGCACCGCCCGGTGCATCGACGCTCGTCGCGCGCTCGTCGTCGCCGACTCGCAAACTCGCCCGCACGGGCACCGCTCGCCCGCTCGCGTCGACGACGGCCCCGCGCACGATCGTCGGCGCGTGGTCCGCGAGCACGATCGGTTGCGGCGGGAGTTCGTCGAGCCCGGCGTACACGACGCGACGCGCGCCGACCTGCAGCACGAACGGGCCCGACGTGGGGACGTGGACGCTGCCGTTCTCGGCCTTCGAGGCACCGAGCGACGGACTCGACGCCCACACGTCGACGCCGGACTCCGCGCCCTCGACGCGCACGGCGATGCTCGTCATCGCGATCTCGGGCGGCGACTTCGGCGCGGCTTGGTCGACCGTGCCCTCGCGCGAATCGCCCGCCGGAACGCGCAGGACGGCCGGATACGTCGCCGCTCCCGGGAAGGAGATCTCACGCTCGCCGACGCGCGCCATCAGCCACGAACCCTCGGGCGCGCCGAGCAATTCGAAGCTGCCGTCGGCGCGCGTCTTTGCCCACGGACCGCGATGGACGTCGGATGTGCCGACGAAAGCGTGTGCGATCGCGTTGCCGGCGTGGTCGAGCAGCTTTCCCGTCAGCGGCGTCGAGTACGCGCACTCGAGCTCGAACGGTGCGTCGCCGGGACGCCACTCCAGCGACTGGTACCCGAGCTCGAGCCCGCGCGCCTGGCAGTACAGGTCCGCGATGTCGTTGTGCGGATCGACGCCGCGCAAGATCGCGATGCCGTCCGCGCCGCTCGTCGCGTGGACGAGATCGGGACCGTGACCGCAACTGCCGCAGAATCCGATCACGGCGCCGGCGACCGGCAGGCCGCGCCAGTCACGCACGAGCACGGGCACGTCCTGCGCGGCTGCCATGCGCCAAATCGGTGCACGGGAACTGCTGCGCGACGATACGCCGTGACCGTCGGCGCGCAGCACCTGGATGTCCCACTGCCCCTCGATGTCGTCGATGCGGACGCGCACGAATCCGTCGGCGTCGCTCGTCGCGCTCCGCGTGGACCAGAACTCGCCGGCGATCGGCGCCAAGCTCTCCTTCACGAGGAAGAGCTCCGCGCCCGCGATCGGCCGACCGCTCGCGTCGTCGACGATGCGCTGGCAGAGCCAGCGTTCGCCGCCGCGCTCGACGATCGAGTCGCCGGGGTAGAGGTCGGTCGTGGATCGCACCGCGTCTTGTCGCGCGGCGAAGGGGGCCGCGAGGACGAGGACGACGGTGGGGAACGTGCCGGACATGTCGAACACTCTCTACCCGGCGCCTCGGCGCGGCAACCGACCCTCTCCAGGCCCGTGCGGAGTTTCCCGGGGGCCTCGCCGTGTCCCGCTCGCGCCGCTAGACTCTTCCCCTCATTTCTCCGAAGTAGAGGGTCTCCATGGGTCTTGCCTGCGGCATCGTCGGTCTGCCGAACGTCGGAAAATCGACGATCTTCAACGCCATCACCGCCGCCGGTGCGGCGAGCGCGAACTATCCGTTCTGCACCATCGAGCCCAACATCGGCGTCGTCGACGTGCCGGATGATCGGCTCGAGGTCATCCACAAGTTCATCACGACGGATCGCATCTTCCCCGCGGCCGTGAAGATCGTGGACATCGCCGGGCTCGTCGCGGGCGCGTCGAAGGGTGAAGGTCTCGGGAACAAGTTCCTGGGCAACATCAAGGAGACCGACGCGATCCTGCACGTCGTCCGTTGCTTCGCGAAGGGCGACATCATCCACGTGTCGGGCTCGGTCGATCCGCAGCGCGACATGGAAGTCATCGAACTCGAGCTGCAGCTCGTCGACCTCGACACCGTCGAGAAGTCGCTCGACCGCGTGATGCGCAAGGCGCGCGCCGGTGACAAGGAAGCGGCGGTTCACAAGCTCGCGCTCGAGAAGGCCAAGGTCATGCTCGACCGCGGTGAATCTCTGCGCCTCGGCACGTGGTCGAAGATGGAGCGCGAGGCTCTCGACCCGCTGTTCCTGATCACGATCAAGCCGGTGCTCTACGTGGCCAATGTCGGCGACGACGACCTCGAAGGCACGGGTCCGTTGGCGCAGGTCGTGCGCGCGCACGCCAAGAAGACGGGTGCCGAAGTCGTGCCCTTGTGCGGCGACATCGAGGGCGAACTGTCGGGCATGCCGAAGGAAGATCGCGCGTCGTTCCTCGCGGATCTCGGGCTGAGCGAGCCGGGCCTGAATCGCCTGATCCGCAAGGTCTACGACCTGCTCGGACTGCAATCGTTCTTCACCGCCGGCAAGATCGAGATCCGCGCGTGGACGATCCACAAGGGCGATCCGGCGCCGGTCGCGGCGGGCGTGATCCACACGGACTTCGAGAAGCACTTCATCCGCGCCGAGGTGTATTCGGTCGAGGACCTCGTCGCGTACGGCAGCGAAACGGCGGTGAAGGCCGCCGGCAAGATGCGCGTCGAAGGGCGCGACTACGTGATGCGCGAGGGCGACATCGCGCACTTCTTGATCGGGAAGTAGCGCTCATCCGGCTTTCGGGTGGCTCGGCGCGTCCGTGCTGGCTCGCCAGCGCCGCGTTCCCGGAACTCGACTCGGGCGTGGTTGAGCTCTATGGCTCCAGGGCGTCCTCGCGCGATGTGCGGATCCACGACTCGCGCGGTGCGCGCTCACACCGTGCGCTTCGGCGAGCGCCGCCGTCGGATCAGGCGGTGAGCTTCGTTGGTCGAGAGCGTCGGCGCGCGTGGCTCGAATTCGCGACCCGAGTGTGGCGCGCACTCACCCCGAGCGCGTCGGCGAGCGCGTCGAGCGCGTCGGCGTGGGCGTCGGCGTGGGCGTGGGCGCAGGC
>CAZKIY010000247.1:3382-6191 GCA_964552875.1 uncultured Planctomycetaceae bacterium | reverse complement strand
ATCGTGCGCGAGCCTTTGACGCAGGCCGAGCGCGATCTCGTCTACTCCGTGCGCGCGTTCGAACGCTTCCGTCGCACCTTCGCTTTCGAGGTCGCGACGCGTTACTTCCGCCTGATCCAGACCGCGGACCAGGTGCGGAACCAGGAGGAGAACGTCAGGAACCTCGAACAGCTCACGTTGCGCAACCTGGCGCTCGTCGAAGCGACGCGGCTCTCCGACGTGGAACTGGGTCAAGCGCGGCAGGATGAATTGCGCTCGCAGAACGACTTGCTCGACGCGCGCGCCCGCTACGCGCGACAGATCGACGACTTCGCGCTCTTCCTCGGCCTCCCTGTCGGAGTCGACTTCGATCTCGACGCGGACGACTTGGTGGAGCTCGAGGAGTCCGCGCCGGACGTCGAGGTCGACGAGGACGTCGCGACGCGCATCGCGCTCGCCCGCCGACTGGACTTCCTGACGACGCTCGAACGCGAAGAGGACTCGGTTCGCCGCGTGTACGTGTCCGAGGACGCGCTGCGCGGAGTGCTGAACGTGAACGCCAACTGGCGCGCGTTCAGCGCCGAGGGCAAGCCGCTGAAGCTCGACTCGACGGCGTGGGGCGTGGGCCTCGACTACTCGCTGCCGTGGGAGCGATTGCCCCAACGCAACGCTTACCGTGAAGCGCTCGTGCGTTTCGAAGTCGCGCACCGCGACAGTGTGGAGGCCGGGGATCGGATCCGCGCGGAGCTGCGCGACGACTTGCGGCAGACCGTGACGCAGCTCGAGAGCCGAAGCATCCAGGAAAACGCGGTCCAGCTCGCCGAACGACGGATCGAGAGTACACGCCTCCAACTCGATGCCGGACGCGCCGACACGCGCGACTTGCTCGAGGCCCAAGAATCCCTGCTCTCGGCGCAGAACGCGGCCACGGCCTCGCGGATCGACTACACTCTGGCTCGGATGGGGCTCTATCTCGACATGGAGCTCTTGCGGCTCGACGAGACGGGGATCCGCCTGCTCGAGCCGGGATCTCTGGAGGGCGAATGAGTTCGAAAAAGGGCACGAGACCCTGGGTCTGGATCGCTTTGGTCGCCCTCGGGGGCACCGCGTTCGGCGCTTGGAAAGCCGGCTGGATCGGCGCGACGGAGGAGCAGGCGCTCCTGGGCGCGACGGTCGAGAGGAAGACGCTCGTGATCAGCGTCGTGCAACGCGGAAACTTGGCCTCGAAGGACGCGCTCTCGATCAAGAGCGAGATCGAAGGTCAGATCACCATCCTCTCCCTGATCGAGGAGGGGACGATGGTGAAGCCGGGCGACCTCCTGTGCGAGCTCGACGTCTCCGAGCTGCGCGACAGGCGAGTAGCGCAGGAAATTTCGGTCCAGAACGCCGAGGCGTCCTTCGTCAAGTCGAAGGCGCAGTTCGAGATCCAGGAGAGCCAGAACAAGAGCGACATCGAGTCCGCCGAGCGCAAGCTGCTCTTCGCGGAGAAGGACAAGGAGAAGTACCTCGAGGGCGATTTGGCCCAGTCGCTGGCCAAGGCGCAGGAAGAAATCACGCTGGCCGAGGCCGAGAAGAAAAAGGCGCAGAACGCCTACGACTGGTCGCAGAAGCTCGAGGAGAAGGGCTTCTTGACGAAGACCGAGTTGGAGCGTGACCAACTCGAGTTCCAGCGCGCCGAGGTGCAGCTCCTCCAAGCGTTGCGCGCGCTCGACCTCCTGAATCGCTACGACGACCCGCGCAAGCAGATCGAGGTCAAGGCCAACGTCGAAGAAGCCAAACGCGGGCTCGATCGGGCGAAGTTGCAGGCGCAAGCGCGACTCGCCGACTACGAATCCGGTCTCATGACGAGCAAGTCGAAGCTCGATCTCGAGAAGGAGAAGTTCCAGAAGATCATCGACCAGATCGGCAAGGGGCGATTGCTCGCGACCCAGCCCGGCATGGTCGTCTACGCGCGCGTCGAAGGCGGCGGACGGATGGGCGGCAGCGATCCGATCCAAGTCGGCACGCAGGTGCGCGAGCGACAGGAGATCCTCTCGATCCCGCGCTCGACCGGCATCATCGTGGAGGCGTCGGTGCACGAATCCGTGCTCAAGCAGGTCGTGGTCGGCAAGCCGTGCAAGATCGTCGTCGACGCGCTCGCCGGCCAGGACTTCGAAGGTCGCGTGACATTCGTCGCCTTGCTCGCGGACAAGGGCAGTTGGTGGGCGAATCCGAACTCGCGGCTCTATCGCACGGAGATCCAAGTCCTGAACCCGCACGCCGACATGCGTCCGGGCATGTCGTGCGGGATCGAGATCCTGTCCGAGGTCGTGCCCGATGCGCTCGTGGCGCCACTGCAATCGATCTTCCTGGACGAGGGCAAGACGATTGCGTTCGTCGTGCGCGGACAGGGACACGAGCAGCGCTCGGTGAAGACCGGACGCAGCAGTCAGACGCTCGTCGAGATCGTCGAAGGGCTGAAATCGGGCGAGACGGTGCTCCTTTCGCCGCCCCCGGGTTTCACCCCGAGGGCCAACGAAGCGACGAAGGATCTCACGTCGTTCCCGGAGATGCAGGCGCCGGACGCTGCGGCACCTGCCGCGCGACCGAACGGCGCCGGCGGTGGGGGCGGCGAAGGGCGGCCGCGCGGAGACGGCACGCAACGTCCGCGCGGTGAAGGGCGCGCTCGCCCGGCTGGGGCCGCCGGCGAGGGCGCAGCCGGCAAGCCCAGCGAAACTCCCGGGTCTTCCGCCGCGGGCGGCACGAGCCCGGGGCGCGAGGCGAAGTCGGGCAGTGTGGAATCCAGCGGTGCTGGAGCCGGAAGTGTCGGATCCGGAAGTGCTGGCTCCGG
>CAZKIY010000247.1:0-3282 GCA_964552875.1 uncultured Planctomycetaceae bacterium | reverse complement strand
GCCGACGACGGATTCGACGAACGAACCGGCATCCAGGACTCGCCCGCGCCCGGGCGGTGGCGGATGAGCGCGGGGGAACCCGTCGCGGATCTCCGCGACATCACGCGCGTCTACCGGATGGGCGGGCACGAGGTGCGCGCGCTCGACGGCTTCTCCTTCACGTTCAAGAAGGGCGAGTACTGGTCGATCATGGGCAGCTCGGGCTCGGGCAAATCGACGCTGCTCAACCTGCTGGGCTGCATCGATCGCGCGACGAGCGGCTCGTACCGCGTGCGCGGTCAAGGGATCGAGGACCTCGACGACGATCAGCTCTCGGAGCTGCGCAGCCGCGAGATCGGCTTCGTCTTCCAGTCGTACAACTTGATCCCGCAGCTCGATGTGCTCGAGAACATCCTGGTCCCGCTCTTCTACCAGGACGATCCGCCCGCGGACGGCGAGGAACGCGCGCGGATGCTCGCGGATCGCGTGGGTCTCGGTTCCCGCCTGACTCACAAACCCATGGAGCTGTCGGGCGGTCAGCAGCAGCGCGTGGCGATCGCGCGTGCTCTCGTGAACGACCCGGCGATCGTGCTCGCGGACGAAGCGACGGGAAACCTGGACAGCAAGACGGCGCTCGAAATCCTGGCCCTTTTCGACGAACTGCACGCCGAGGGCAAGACGATCTTGCTCGTCACGCACGAGCCGAAGGTCGGTGACCGAGCCGAGCGCACACTGCGCTTGCGCGACGGCCGCATCGACGAAGTGTCGGAGAATCGCATCGGTCTCGCGTCGGGCGGAGGTGCTCCGTGAAGCGCGCTTCGTTGCTCGGCACGGTGCGGCTCGGCGTGAACAGCCTGATGCTGCACAAGCTGCGCAGCATCCTGACGACGCTCGGTGTCCTGTTCGGCGTGTCGAGCGTGATCGCGATGCTCGCGATCGGCGAAGGCGCCAGCGAAGAGGCGCAGGAGCAGATCCGCAAGCTCGGCAGCCGCAACGTGATCCTGCGCAGCGTGAAGCCGGCCGAGGACCTCGTGCGCGGCGGCGAAGCGACGCGCGTGTCCAGCTACGGACTGACGGACACGGACTTCGCGCGCGTCTCGGAGACGTTTCCCGGTGTCTTGCGCGCGGTGCCCGTGCGCCAGCTCCAGCAAGAGGTGCGCCTGAACGACCGTGCGCTGAACCCGCGCGTCCTGGCGACGACGCCCGAATACGTCGCCGTCACCGGACGACCGCTCTCCGAAGGTCGTTTCATCTCGGTCGAGGACCAACTGCGCTTCGCGAACGTGTGCGTTCTGGGCTACGAAGTCGCGCGCTTCCTGTCACCGTTCGAATCGACGCTCGGGAAGCGCATCAAGATCGGCGCGGAGTACTTCACGTGCGTCGGCGTTCTCCTGCCGCGCGTTCCGCTCGGCGCGGATCAACCGCAACCGGGCGCGGACGTGACGGGCGAACTCTTCATCCCGCTGGAAACCGGACGTCGGTGGTTCGGCGACATCCAGACCAAGATCCGCTCGGGTTCGCGCGAGATGGAGGAGGTCCAACTCCACGAGATCGTTGCCGAGTCCGAGAGCGACGAAGCGGTGCCGGTCGTCGCGGCGGCGGCGCGCGAGATGCTGTCGCGCCAGCACAAGCAGATCGACTACGAGGTCGTGGTCCCGCTCGAGCAGTTGCTGCGTGCGCAGGAAACCAAGCGCATTTTCACCATCGTCCTGAGTTCCATCGCGGCGATCTCACTACTCGTCGGTGGCATCGGGATCATGAACGTGATGCTCGCGACCGTGACGGAGCGCACGCGCGAGATCGGGATCCGCCGCGCGCTGGGTGCGAAGAAGAGTCACATCGTCACACAGTTCCTCGTCGAGACGGTCGTCCTCTCGATCGGCGGCGGCTTGCTCGGGATCGCGCTGGGGCTCTTGATCCCGGTGCTGGTCGAACGATTTGCGGACATGCGTACGATCGTGAGGCCGACGGCGCCGCTGCTCGCGTTCGCGATCTCGGCCGCGATCGGCATCGTGTTCGGTCTCTATCCCGCCTGGCGCGCGGCGAACATGGATCCGGTCGAGGCGTTGCGGCACGAGTAGCGGTGGTGGGCCGCGCACGTGCCGTTCGCGCACGCCGAGCGGGTCAACCGATCGAAGCGCGCAGCGCGAGAGCTTGCGCCACGTGGCTCACGCCCACCTGTTCCTGTTCGGCGAGGTCGGCGCACGTCCGCGCGACGCGGCGCAGCGATTGGATGGCTCGCGCGGACAGCGACCTGCGCGCCGCCGCGTCGCTGAGCAATCGACGCGAACGATCGTCCAGCGCCGCATGTTCGTCGAGCCCGTCCGCACCGAGATCCGCGTTGCGCTTACCCGCCTGACGAACGAGCGCGCGCTCGACCGCTGCGCGGACACGCTGCGCGACTGCGCCTTCGGTCGCCGCCGGATCGACGCGACGCTCCTCGGGGCGGCGCAACAGTTCCTCTGCGTCCGTCGCTGCGACCTCGACGACGAGGTCGATGCGGTCGAGCAACGGCCCCGAGATCCGATTGCGATAGCGCTCGATGGCGGTGGGCGGGCAGCGGCACGGCACGCGCGGATGACCCCGATACCCGCACGGACAGGGGTTCATCGCCGCGACGAGTTGGAAGCGCGCGGGCAAATCGACGCGCTGGGTCGCGCGTGAGATCGTGATCGTGCCGCTCTCGATCGGTTCGCGCAGCGCCTCAAGCACGTCGCGCCGGAACTCGGGGAATTCGTCGAGGAAAAGCACGCCGCCGTGCGCGAGCGTGATCTCGCCCGGCGTCGCTGCCGGCCCTCCACCCACGAGACCGGCGTAGCTCGTCGTGTGGTGCGGCGAACGGAACGGCCGTTCACGCGCGAGCCCGCCGGGCCAGCGTCCCGCGGCAGAAAGGACGCGCGTGATCGCGAGCCGTTCCTCGAGGTTCGGCGGCGGCAAGAGTCGCGGCAGTCGGCGCGCCAACATGCTCTTGCCCGCGCCCGGCGGACCGACGAGCAGGATCGCGTGACCACCCGCCGCCGCGGCCGCGAGCGCCAGTTTCGCGTCGACGAGCCCGCGGACATCGTCGAGCGAACGTTCGCCGGATGTGTTCGTCATCGTGTATTCCTCCGGCGTCGCGCGCGGCAGGGCACGTGCTCCGGCGATGTGCGCGACGACCTGCGCCAAGCTCTCCGCGCCGAACGCTTCGATCGCGGGGAATGCCGCGGCCTCCGCGGCGGTGGCGACTGGGCCGAACAGTCGCACGATCCCGCGATCCTTCGCCGCGATCGCGGCCGCGAGTCCACCGGGCACGGCGTGGAGTCG
>CAZKIY010000246.1:2381-6212 GCA_964552875.1 uncultured Planctomycetaceae bacterium | reverse complement strand
TCGTCATGGCGTGCATCTTCTGCAGGATCGCGGCGGGTGAGCTTCCCTCGAAGAAGCTCCACGAGGACGACCTCGTCCTGGCCATCCGCGACCTCCATCCGCTGGCGCCGACACACGTCCTCGTCTTGCCACGCGCGCACGTCGCGTCGCTGTGGGAACTCGAGGACGAGACCCTCGCGGGGCGGCTGCTCGCCGTCGCGTCGAAGGTCGCGCGCGCGGAGGGTCTGGAGCACGGCTGGCGCTTGATCGCGAACACGCGCGATCACGGCGGCCAGGAAGTGCCGCATCTGCATTTGCACGTCGTGGGCGGGCGACCGCTCGGTCGCATGTTGAGCGCGCCGGGCTGACGGTCGGTCCGCGCGCGGGTAGATCAAACATCAGGGCGAGCGCCGTGCGGCGACTCGACGGGGGAACGACTTGGACAAGTTGGTCATCGAGGGCGGACATCCGCTCGAGGGTTCGGTCGAAGTGTGCGGCGCGAAGAACGCCGTGCTGCCGGTCTTGTGCGCCTCGCTCCTCACGAGCGAGAAGCTGCGCATCCCGAACGCGCCGAAGCTCTCGGACGTGACGACGATGCTCAAGGTGCTGGCCGACCTCGACTGCATGACCGAGCGCAACGCCGACGGCTCGGTCGAGATCCGTTCGCCCGCGAAACCGGAGAACCGCGCGGGATGGGAGAGCGTGCGCAAGATGCGCGGCTCGGTCACGGTCATGGGGCCGCTGCTCGCGCGCACCGGTCGCGCCGAAGTGTCGCTGCCCGGCGGATGCGTCTTCGGCGTGCGGCCCATCGACCTGCACTTGAAGGGACTGCAAGCGCTCGGCGCGCGCATCAAGGTCGAGCACGGCTTCGTGATCGCCGAAGCACCGCGCGGCGGTCTGCGCGGAGCCGAGATCTACTTGCAAGGGCCGATGGGCTCGACCGTGCTCGGCACCGCGAACGTGATGATGGCCGCGACCCTCGCGAAAGGGAAAACGGTGATCCACGGCGCCGCGTGCGAGCCCGAGGTCGAGGACCTCGGTCGCTGCCTGCTCAAGATGGGCGCGAAGATCGAAGGGCTCGGCTCGCCGCGCATCGCGATCGAGGGCGTGTCCGAGCTCGGCGGTTGCGAACACGCCGTGATCCCCGACCGGATCGAAGCCGCGACCTACCTGATCGCGGGTGCCATGTGCGGCGGCAAAGTGCGCGTCGAGAAGTGCAATCCCGAGCACTTGGCGGCCGTGCTCGATCGCTTGTGGGAAGCGCGCGTGCCGTTCGAAGTCGGCCCCGACTGGATCGAGACGCAGCCCTATCATCCCCGCGATCCAGCGCGTCGTCCGCGCGCGACCGATGTCACGACGCACCCGCACCCGGGTTTCCCGACCGACGTGCAAGCGCAGTGGATGGCGCTGATGACGCTCGCCGACGGCATCTCGGTGATCCACGAATCGATCTACCCCGATCGCTACATGCACATCGCCGAACTCGCGCGCTTGGGCGCCAACGTGCGTCGCCAAGGCACGACCGCGATCGTGCAGGGGACCGAACGCTTGTCCGGTGCACCCGTGATGGCGAGCGACTTGCGCGCGAGTGCCGCGCTGGTCCTCGCCGGCCTCGTCGCCGAGGGCACGACCGAGGTCCACCGCGTCTATCACATCGACCGCGGCTACGAGCGGATCGAAGAGCGCCTGAACGGACTCGGTGCCGTGATCGCGCGGGTCGACGAGAAGGAGACGGTCGAAGCGGGCTGATCGGTTGGTCGTACGGTGCCCGGAACGACCACCGCACCGCTCGTGACCTCCCCGCGGAGTCGAGGAACTGGCCCGGCCCGTTCTTCACCCGTACGATCCGCACCCCATGTTCGAGACTCTGTCCGACCGCCTCTCCAAGGCCTTCTCCTTCCTGCGCGACAAGAAGGAGCTCACCGACGAGAGCATCGAGGAGGGTCTGTCGCAGGTTCGCACCGCGCTCCTCGAAGCGGACGTCAACTTCCGCGTCGTCAAGGAGTTCACGGAACGAGTCCGCGTGCGGCTCGTCGGCGCGAAGCGTCTCGCCGGTGTCGATCCGGGTCAGCAGTTCATCGGGGCGTTCCACCACGAGCTCGTCGCGTTGCTCGGGCCCGAGGCCGCGCGCCTCGAGTTCGCGAAGCACGGTCCGACCGTCATCTTGATGGCGGGTTTGCAGGGCGCGGGCAAGACGACGACGTGCGCCAAGCTCGCGAAGTATCTGCGCGAGAAGCACCAGAAGCGTCCGTATCTCGTCGCGGCGGACGTGAAGCGTCCCGCGGCCGTCGAGCAACTGCGTGTGCTCGGCCGTCAACTCAACGTGCCGGTCTTCCACGAGGCGGGACTCACGCCGCCCGAATTGTGCGCGCGAGGCGTCGCGAGCGCCGCCGCCGCCGGCGCGGACGTCGTCATCCTCGACACCGCGGGTCGCTTGCACATCGACAGCGAACTGATGGACGAGGTGCGCTCGATCGCGCGCATCACGTCGCCGCACGTGACGCTGCTCGTCGTCGATGCGATGACGGGGCAAGACGCTGTGAACAGCGCGAAGGCCTTCCACGATTCGCTCGATCTCACCGGCGTCATCCTCACGAAGCTCGACGGCGATGCGCGCGGCGGTGCGGCCGTTTCGCTCAAGGCCGTCACAGGCAAGCCGATCTTTTTCGTCGGGATCGGCGAGAAGATCGACGATCTCGATGCGTTCCATCCCGACCGCATGGCGGGCCGCATCCTCGGGATGGGGGACGTCGTCGGCCTCGTCGAGAAGGCGCAGGAGGCGATCTCCGAGAAGGACGCGCAGGCCAACTTCGAGAAGATGGTCCTGGGCGAGTTCACGCTCGAGGACATGCTCGCGCAGCTCCAGATGATCCGGAAGCTCGGGCCGATGAAGAAGGTCCTCGGGATGATGCCCGGCATGGGTGATCTCGCGAAGAACATCGACATCGACGACAAGCAAATGAACCGCATCGAGGCGCTGTTCACGTCGATGACGCGGCGCGAGCGGCTGCAGCCCGAGATCCTCGACATGAGCCGTCGCCGTCGCGTCGCGCGCGGCGCGGGTCAGGACGTCGCAGCGATCAACGATCTCCTGAAACGCTTCAAGGAGATGCGCCAGCTCATGAAGCAGATGAACAAGATGGGGCTCGCGTCCCAGCTCGGTTCGAAGCAGAAGGCCGCGACGTTGCGCGACATGTCGCCGACGGGCGAGCTCGAAGCGGCGACGGGCGGCGGCGGGATGCTCTCCGGGATCGGAAGCGGCATCGGCGCCGGACTCGGCAGCCTCGGCCGCGGCGTCGGTGGTTTGTTCGGACGCGGTGGCGGACCCACGCCTCCGGACGGGGGCGCAGCCGGGATGCCGCCGGGGTTCCCGGGGTTGCCCGGAGGTCTGGGCGGTCTGGGTGGGATGTTGGGCGGCGGTCCGGGTGCGCCGGCGCGCCCCATGGGGAGTTCGGCGACGCGGCAGAGCGGCTCGTCGAAGAAGGACCGCAAGCAGCAGAAGAAGCAGAAGCGGAAGAACCGCTGACGAATCACGGCGCGGGATCCTGCCCGCCCCTCAACGGTTCCGCTCGCAGGCGGGGGTCGGACTTCCCGACTGAGGCTCGCGACCACGGCTCCCGACCGACGGTCATGAACGAGGCTCCCGACCGAGGCTCCCGACCGAGGCTCCCGACCGAGCCCCGGACCGAGCCCCGGACCGAGCCCCGGACTGAGCCCCGGACTGAGCCCCGGACCGAGCCTCGGACCTAGCCCAGGACCTAGCCCAGGACCGAGCCCCGGACCGAGCCCCGGACTGAGCCCCGGACTGAGCCCCGGGCTGAGCCCCGGGCTGAAGCTCCGGGCTGAAGCTCC
>CAZKIY010000246.1:0-2281 GCA_964552875.1 uncultured Planctomycetaceae bacterium | reverse complement strand
GAAGCTCCCGACCGAAGCTCCCGACCGAAGCTCCCGACCGATCGCGTGCTGCGGCCCCCGACGCGCGCGACGCAGCACTCACCGTTCTGTGGCTCTCGGGTCCACCGGACGCAGCACGCCCGTGCGCCTCGGCGCACGGCGCGCCGAGTTCAGTCCGCGCCGGGTTTTGGGCGCTCGACGCTGGACAGCGACCAGTCCATCGGGTGTCCTGTTCGCCCTCTTCTCGCCGGTCGGCCGACGCGTCGGCCGTACAGACTCCGTGTCCGCCTCGGGGAGCCGCGAGAGAACACCAGGATCGATCCGAAGAACATGGCTGTCGTCATTCGTCTGCGCAGGACTGGTCGCAAGAACCTGCCCTGCTTCCGCATTACCGCCACGGACTCGCGCTTCCCGCGTGACGGGAGGTCGCTCGAGACCTTGGGCCTCTACGACCCGCTCCGGAAGGATCCGGCTCAGCAGCTGCGCCTCAACGAGGAGCGCACGCGCTGGTGGATCGAACACGGGGCCGTGCCGAGCGACATCATCCAGTCGCTCTTCCGTCGACTCGCGATCCTGCCCAAGAAGCCGACCGTGAAGCGCGATCGTTCCGGCCGCAAGCCGAACGCGGGCACGCGGACCAAGTACGCCGCTCAAACGCTCCGCATCGAAGCCAAGGCTGCGCGACTCGTCGTGCGGAAGGCCGCGCGGAAGGCCGCTGCGGCGGCCGGTGGCGGCGAAGAAGACAACAAGAAGAAGACGAAGCCCAAGAAGAAGTAGGGCACCGTGCGCAGGCGCAGACGCGCGTCGTCTGTTCCAAGCGCGCTGCGGCTCGGCTTCGTCGGCTTCGACTCGACGCTCGGCCCGTCTGGCAGGCTGACCTCGTGTCGCCGGCTCACCTCGACGCTCGTCCTTGCCCTCTCGGGTGGGGGGGTTCGACCCGACCTCCGGCCGTGGAGCACGACCGGGCACTCCGAGACGTCTCGCGCTCGACACGTCCCGCTCGACAGCAGGGCGACCACTCATCCGCGCCGTGTGCGCGGACTCGACCCGCGGCGACGCCGCGGGCCCGTTCTCGTGATCGACGAGCCACCGCGATCTCCGCCGTCCGCGCACCTTTCAGGGACATCTCTTGAGCAAGAAGACCGACCTCGTCCCGAAACTCCTCGACCGCGTCGAACCGCGCTTCCGTCTACCGAAGCCGGTCAAGGACGCGAGCCTCCTCGAACAGGGGATGATGATCGCGCTCGTGCGGCATCTCTCGCAGAGCGAGGCCGAAAAGGTCCTCGTCAAGATGCGCGAGGCGTACTCGGACTGGAACGAGCTGCGCGTGGCGCAGGCGCAGGAGGTCGCTTCGCTCGTCGCCAGCGGTGAGCGGCCCGGCGCGCGCGAGGAGCTGACGCACCTCTTCCCGGTCGTCCGCGCGGCGCGCGATTACCTGCAAGAGATCTTCCAGAAGAACCACGGTTTCGACCTGGAGTTCCTGCGCGAGGACCCGGCCGGCGGCACCAAGGCGTTCGCGACGATGCCGTACTTGGGCCTGGCCGGCACGTGCTACCTGCTGTGGCTCGCGAGCGGCAAGCAAGTGCCTTCGCACCCCTCGCTCGTGCGCGTGCTCGAGCGGATCGGCTTGGTGCAAAAAGGCGCCGTCAGCAAGAAGAACGCGAAGGAAGGACTCTCCGGTCTCGTCCCCGAAGGCCGCGAGCTTGAGTTCGTTTCGGACTTCGGCGAGGTCGCCGATCGTTGGTGCCACCCCACGAAGCCCATCTGTCAGGAGTGCCCGCTCGTCGAGGACTGCTCGTTCGGCAGGAAGGCCTACCAAGAATGGAAGGTGGCGCAGACGCGCCTCGAGGCCACGCGCGTCCGTGATGAAGCACGTCGGGCCATCTTCGACAAGAAGGAGACCGAGCGCCGCGCGAAGGAGGACGCACGCCTCGCGAAGAAGCACGCGATCGACTCCGCCAAGGCTCAGAAGGAGAAGGCCCGTCTCGGGAAGATCGAGGCGAAGCGCAAGGAGACCGAAGCGAAGGCCAAGGCCAAGACCGACGCGGCGGCGAAGAAACTCGCTCAAGAAGCGGCGCAGAAGGCCTCGCTCGACGCGAAGCGCATCGTGGCCGAGAAGAAGAAGGCCGAGATCGAAGCCAAGAAGCAGAAGGAAAAGGATCGCCTGGGCAAGATCGAGTCGAAGCGCAAGGAAGCCGAGGCGAAGGCCAAAGCCAAGACGTCGGCCAAACGAGCGCCGGCGAAGGCTTCGAGTTCGAAGTCGAAGTCCAAGCCGAAGAAGTCCGCGGGTCGCAAGCGCTGA
>CAZKIY010000245.1:1666-6245 GCA_964552875.1 uncultured Planctomycetaceae bacterium | reverse complement strand
GCCGTAGCGGTCGAGGTTCGGATTGCCCTGGATCTCCAGGTAATCCGCGATCTGGTTGTTGTTGCAGTCCGGGTAGTAGAGGTAGCAGACCTGGATATCGGCAGCGGCGCGCGTCGCGAAGGAGAGCACCAGGTTCCCGAGGCCGCCGCTGTTCGACGTGCCCATCGCGGTCACGGGCAGCACGATCGTGCCCGGATTGCCCGCAAGACCCGTGAAGATCGAGAGGTCGGAACCCGAGCCCAGGTTCATGCTGTCCGACTGCGCGATCAGCTGCGTCGGATAGGTGCGCCCCGACGTGCCCAGGAAGTCGATGGTGCCGTCGAAGGCCGAGACGCTCTCCGTCACCATGAAGGTCGGGCTGGCCGACACGATGACGGGACCGTTGCCGGGACGCAGCACGCGCACGTCACCGCCGACCGCCAGGTTGACGACGGCGGGCGCCGCATCCGTGCTCTCGAACTTCGCGTTGACTTCGACCTGCGCGCCGAGCGAAACCTGCACGCCGACGAGGATGCCGAGCGCGGGATCGAACTTCGGGAAGATGAGGCCGTTCTGCCAGTTCGTGAACTGGAGCGGGATCGTCTGCGTCGGGGCGCAGAGCTGAATCCGCGGCGGAGGCGTCTGCGCGAGCGCCGTCGTGGCGAGCAGGGAACAAGCGGCGAGCATCCGCGTGAAGGTCGAGATCATGGCGTGCGTCGAATTGCGGGAGCGGTGGAGCAGGAGGTCGGGCGGAGAGGAGGGACTGCGTGGATCAGTCCGGGTCCCCGAGGACCCCGTTCGGGAGGAGGGCCCCAGTGGTGCGCGTGCCGGTCGTGAACGCGAGCTCGGCGCCGCTCCTCGTGTTGGCGGTCTCGATGAGGAACGCGAGGATCGTCGGATTCAGGACCTGCGCCGCGCTCGAGAAGGCGCGCGAGCCGACGAGCTCGAACCAGCCCGTCTCTTGCGCCGGATAACCGACGATTTCGGCGACGTCGTCCTGCGTGTTGTTCGCCAGGAAGTCCTGCGTGAACTGCTGCGAGATCGTCGTCAACGGAACCTTGGTCCAGCAGCGGAACGTGAAGTTCCGCGAGAAGACTTCCTCGTTGTCGTTGTAGGCGAGGAAGTTGACGATCGCCGTGAACTGAGATCCACCCGTGAGGTTGATCAGCACGAGCTCGCTCGTCGCGAGAGGCCCTTGGCCGAAGTACCGCGGCACGTAGATCCTGTCGGGCCCGGCTTCGTACTCGATGCCGTCGAGGTCGCGCAAGCCGTCATCGTCGAGGTCGGTGATCTGGCCGTTCGATAGCGGCGACGTGAACGTGAGCGGCGTGACGGCATAGTCGAGCTGGAACACCGGATCGACGAGCAGCGTGTCTCCGATGAGCCAGTCGAACGCGATCGCGCGGCCTTGGATGTCCTTCGCGAACGCGTAGGCGAAGCCCTTCTGCGCGTTGGGGTTCTCCACGGACGACAGCAGCGTGAGCGTGTCGTTCGGCGTCAGGCGATACGTCTGGTTCGTCTCGCCGCAGAGGAACTGCGAACCCGGCGTGCCGTCGAGCCAGACGACTTCGACGTCCACCGTCCCGTTCAGGAAGTCGGTGTTCGTGTTCGTGATCGAGAGGAGCGAGATCCTCCCACCGATGTTGTCGTACTCGGGGAAGAGCAAGAGGCTGCCGGGGTTGCGCCCACCGGCGAAGGCGGCGGATGAGGCGAAGACCAGCGCCGCGGCGGCGCGGACGAACCCCGCAGGGAGTCGGGAGCCCATCGAATTCCTACCTTTTTCGGATGCGTGCGGTGCGGCGTCCGGCGACGGAGCGAGGGTCGGCGGGAGCGGTCCCGGGGCCCTGGCACCGTCCCCTCCCGATCTACTGCCCGGGCGCGGACGTCGGCCCCCGCCGCGGATGGCGGGTGCCTGATGGTGTCATCATGCCGAGGTGATCCAAGGGTCGGAAGCAGGAAACCAAGTTCCTTCTGAGTAGCTACTCACGTTGTCTTTTCTACAAAGCTCAGACGTCGGCCTGCGAAGCTGGTCGAGCCGGTGCGCTGGACGCAGTGGACCAGGACGCAGGCGGCCGGCGACACGTGAGCGAGTCCCTTGGGCACAGGGTTCGAACGCCACGAGTGCGGGGTGGGTTCCACCAGGCGCTGCAACAGGACCGCTCCCCGCAAGGGGTTCGAACGCCACGAGTGCGGGGTGGGTTCCACCGCGTCGTACGCGGGACGACGGAGTTCGCGCCACGGCCACAGGAGGTCGATCGACGTGTGCTCGCACAACCCGAGCTACGCGGTCAGTGGGGCGGGCGCCGAATCCTCGACCCCGGGGCTCGCGAGACGAGCATGACCCCGCGAACAGTCCGCGACTCCGCAGGACCAGCTCCAGGAACGCTCACGGACGCGCGTCGGTGACAACGTGTCCACCTCGATCGAAACTCGCTCTGGGCGTCACCGGCTGCGCGTGCGTCGCATCGTTTGCGACGCGCTCGGCGCCTCACCCGGCACCGGCTCCTCGGGTCCGTCGCGACGCGCTTGCCCGCGTCACTTGCTCGGGGTCCGTCAAGACGCGCTCGCCCGCGTCACTTGCTCGGCGTCGTGGCCGGCGGCACCGCGTTGGACGCACTCGGCTGGAGTTCGGGGAACTGCTCCAAGAAATCCTCCGAGCGCAGCGGGCGAACGTACTTCCACTCGCTCCCTTCCCAACGCCACATCTCGATCAGCTCGACGTCTTGCGTGAGCGTCTGACCGGGCTCGAGCTGCACTTCCTTGGCGCGCGGGTGGTTCGGCGTCCACAGGCCTCCGACGCGCACGAAG
The DNA here is from genome assembly GCA_964552875.1 of uncultured Planctomycetaceae bacterium. Lineage (GTDB taxonomy): Bacteria > Planctomycetota > UBA1135 > UBA1135 > JAEUHZ01. Next base: position 3,458 of record CAZKIY010000245.1, on the reverse strand, counting down.
ATCAGGTCGTCCTTGCGCGCGACCACCTCCATCACGCGCATCTTCTCGTAGATGTGGAAGCTCTTGCCTTGCAGATAGAGAGTAGGCGCTTGCTCGCGCTGGATCTCCGCGCAGAGCATGTCGTAGTTGGCGATCCAGTCGCCCTTCTCCGCGTTCGCCCAGAATCGTCGCGAGCGCTCGAGCACGGCCGCGTCGGTCGGTTCCTTTTTCACGACGACCGGTTGGACCGGAGCCGGAGGCGGGGGCGCCTGCCGGTCACAGGACGAGCTCAGGCCGAAGGCGAAGACTGCGAAGAGGAGCGGTGCGTGCGTGCGCGGCATGACTGGAGTACGAGCGGAGCGGGCGCGGGTGAGAAGAAGGCGAGGCGCCGGCCGGAGTTCTCCGACGGCACCCAACTCTAGCCGCGGGCCCGCGCGCGAGCGGCCCGCAGGTGGATCAAAAAAAGAGACCAGCGCCGCAAGTGCGACCCCCGAGGGTCACCTTGCGGCGCTGGTCATGCAGTCGGTCTGTAACGTTTCCCGGGGGACTACCGCGGAGAGTCCGCACCGTCCGCGGTGATCGGGGCGCGCGGGAGTTGCCGAAGGGCAACCCCACGCGACCGTCGCCGGTTGGTCACTGGTTGTCGTTGTTGACCGGGATCGGGTCCCCGTCACCGAACGGTCCCGTCGGGAAGAGGGCGCCGTTGCGCGGCTCGTTGATCGACGGCGACTCGAACGGCAGGTCGGCGGCACCGTGCGTGCCGATGATCTCGATGAGAACCGCGTAGATGGCCGGGTCTTGGATCTGCTCGGCCGTGGAGAAGGCCGTGTTGCCGTAGACCTTGAACCAGCCGGATTCGCGGCTCGGAGCGCCGAGGATCTCGAGCGGGTTCTGCGTCGTGTTCACGAGGAACGCTTGGTTGAACGCGCCGTTGATCGAGCCCAGCGATACGCGCTGCCAGCAGCGGAAGAGGTACTGGGCGGAGAACGCCTCTTCGTTGTCGTTGTAGATCCAGAAGTTGACGACGGTGTCGAACAGGCGACCACCGGCGAGGCCGACGAGGATGAGCTCGCTGGCGAACGCGCCGCCTTGGCCGAGGAAGCGCGGGATGTAGAGCTCGTCCGTGACGTTCTCGTACTCCGTGCCGTCGAGATCGCGGATCTCGTCACCATCGAGGTCCGTCGCCGTGCCGGCGCCCGCACCGATGCCGAGGAACGACACCGGGTTCATCGAGTAGTCGAGCTGCCACAGGCCGTTCAACGTGACGAGGTTGCCGATCAGATGGTTGAACACGATCGCCGCGCCCGTGTTCGGGTTGCGGGCGAAAACGTAGACGAAGCCCTGCTCGTGCTGCGGGTTGTGCGCGTACGTGAGAAGTGTCAGCGTGTCGTTCGGCGTGAGGAGCGCCGTGCGGTTCGTCTCGATGCAGGTCAGCTCCGCGCCGCCCGTGCCGAACTTGCCGATGTAGACGAACTCGACCAACACGCTGCCGGCGAATCCGAATCCGCCCTGGCCCGGCGTGAAGTCGCTGTTCGTGTTCGTCACGGTCAGGAGCGTGACGTTCATCGTCCGGTTGTCGAATTCCGGATAGAGCAGGAGGCTGCCCGGATTACGTCCGTCGGCGAAGGCCGCGGTGGCGAGTCCGAGGGCGGTCAGCCCCGTGAGGAGAAACTTGTTGATGCTCATGTTGCTGGCTCGGGGAGGGAAGAAGTCTCTAGATCAGGGAGCCTCGGCGATCGTGCGGGATCGGCGAGGCAGAACGACTGCGTTGCTAGCTGGCGTGGAGGGACCGGTGGGTCCCGCGTCAGTGGAG
>CAZKIY010000245.1:0-1566 GCA_964552875.1 uncultured Planctomycetaceae bacterium | reverse complement strand
GCCGGACGCGCAAGCGGAATCACTCTTGTCCTAGCGAGTTCCCTTCCGAAGACGGCATGCTGGGTCGGGTTCGACCCCCCGGCCACCCGGCGTCGTCCATCCTCTTCCGCACCCGGGAAACTCGTTTTCCCCGCTGAAACAAGCCGCTTTCTCACTCTTTCGGAGCCACCGTGAGGCAACTCCCGCTCGTCCTGTTCGTGGTGGTCCTGGCGCTCGGCCTGGGCTGGTACTTCGGCGCTCGCCAAGGGCAATCGCAGGTCGCCCAGCCGCCGGGGCCGCCCGCCGTGACCGACTCCTCCCCTGCGGACCCGTTGTCGGCCATGGCCGAAACCCCGCGCGTGGCCGAGGACGCCCGCAAGCTCTTCGACGGGCCGAAGCGCCCGAAGCGCGAGTTCAAGCAGCCGGTGCTCGCCTTCGAAACTCGTGAACGCGGGCTACCGACTTCGGGGACGTGGATCGGCTATCCGTTCCTGCACGACTTCACCGGGGACGGCCGCGCCGATCTCGTGGCGAGCAATCGCGAGGAGGACGGCTACTCGGCGTGGGAGTCCGCGGCCGATGGATCGTGGACGCTGCGCATCGCCGGCCCGCCCGAGCAGGATGGCGCCGGACCCGGATTGCCGCGCGACATGGCCTACGGCCCCGCGGCGGCAGCCGACGTGAACGGTGACGGCATCGACGATCTCGTGCTCTCGGCGCACACGGACGCGCTGCGTCTCTACTTGAACGACGGTCAGATGCGTTGGACGCGCTCGCCGGGCAAGGTCGAGAGCGCGTTCCTCTTCCTCGACGTGGACGCCGGCAACTTGAACGGTGATGCCCACGCGGACGTCGCTTCGATCGCTCACTTCGAGGGCGGGGCCGTGATCTTCCTCGGCGACGGGAAGGGCGGCATGCGTCGACTGCCCGAATCGGCCGGCATCCTGCCCGAGCGTTCGATGGGCAAGGACATCGAGCTCGCCGATCTGAACGGCGACGGCATCGACGATCTCGTGATCGGGTCGAACCAAGGCCTCAAGGCGATCCTCGTCCACCCCGGGGACCCGCTGCGTTTCGAGGACATCTCCGTCGGTCTACCGGTGCCCACGATCGGCAACACGATCTACTGCGTGGCGGTCGCGCAGTTTTTGCCGGGAAAAACGCCGCAAATCGTGGCCGCCATCATCACGAATCCCCAAGACAAGGGTGCGCAGCGCGACTACGTCGGCGTGTGGGCCTACGACACGGAGAAGAAGTCGTGGGCGCACGCCGACACGGGCCTTCCGCGTGATGAGCCGTATCGCGACGCCAGGCCGGCGGACTTCGACAGGGACGGCGACCTCGACCTGTTGACGATCAGCATCGACAGCGGCGCGGTGATCTATCTGAACGATGGACAGTGCAACTTCACGGCGAAGGGCCGGCTCGAAGGCTCTTACAACAAGGGGCGTTCGACGATCGGCGACGTGGACGGCGATGGCTGGCCGGACATCGTCGTGGCAGTCCCCGCGACGAAGGACGACACCAGCGCGGGCCGCCTGCGCTGCTATCGGAACCGGCCGGAACTCTGGCGCTGATCGCGATCGA